>JBDTLP010000004.1:0-80348 GCA_039934735.1 Ferruginibacter sp.
GGCGGAGCGTTTGCAAAGATTATTCGTTTCAAAGATCTCGCAAGTGCTGGATTCAGCGTTGCAGCAAAGGAAGAAAATAAAATGATGCATATTGCTTTGCCTATTGGTAAATGTAATATGTTGATGGGAAATGATGTTCCGGAAATTATGGGAAAAACAAACGAAAATGAGAACAGAAGCAAAATTGCAATAAGTGCAGAAAGTAAAGAAGAAGCAGACAGATTATTTAATGGTCTTTCAGCAGGAGGACAAATAGAAGGACCTATCGGTGATAGTCCCTGGGGTTCCTATTTTGGTTGTTTTAGAGACAAATACGGTATTGAATGGATGGTGGATTTTGACCCAAATAACAGGTAAGCAGAAAAATAAAAAAAAGTATAAAGTAAAAGGCATTAAAGATTTTCATTGAGAAAAATCCAATTGAGGCTACACGAAATTTCTTATCGCAATAATAAATCTTTTCAACTAAATTTTATATGAGCATAAAAGAACAAATCAAAGCATATATTACCAGCCAACCTGAACAAAAACGCAGCGATATGCAAGCGTTGCACAGCCTCATGCTGAAAGTAAAACCAGCATGTAAATTATGGTTCCTGGATGGTAAAGACAGTGAAAATAAAACTGTTTCTAATCCTAATATTGGATATGGATTTTACACAATAAAATATGCTGATGGAACAACCAGGGATTTTTATCAAATTGGTTTAAGCGCCAACACAAGCGGGATTTCAGTCTATATCATGGGTATTAAAGATAAAACATACTTAGTCCAAACGTATGGGAAAAAACTAGGCAAGGCAAGCGTGACTGGTTATTGTATTAAGTTTAAAACGCTAAAAGAAATAAACATTGATATTCTTGAAGCGGCAATACGATATGGTTTTGAGAATACGTAAACTTTTCCGTTAGTTGCTGCATTTAAAATGCCAATTACAAAAAATACCTGGAGTAATTATTATGGTATGGTTGCCGATTTGCATTCTTTAATCCGAAGCAATCTTCAGACATGTCGGTTTTTACGATTCCCGGATAAGCTTTACAAACTGCCGGCAAACTATGAAAGTAGGTGCTGCTAATATTATCAATGAAAGGTAAGGAAGGTTTAGATATAAAAACAATGCACCCAATCCTGCAAACAAGATCAGGATTACACCTATGATGCTCATCAGGTTTTTGCCTGCAGCATCTTGTTTTTTATTGTTCTCTGAAATAATTGATAAACTACCAGCAATCATATTGAGGATAATACAAACCCAACAAATTATATTCATTTTCATTATTTATACACTGTCATGTAATATGATTCATTTGTAAGCATTCATACAGTTTGTTTTCCAAATGGTCATGCCTGTCCAACGATAGGTCGTTTTGTAGAAATAAAGGCTGGCAATCGTTTTAAAACTATTTCAACAACAACGCACCAAATTTTTGTATTTCGCTCATCTCCGTTGCCGTTATTGCATCATTGTTAACATATTTTGATTGCAGAAATAATATTCTTTTGTGTTGAGGATATTTTGCAAGAATAGCAGCTAATGTTTGCCCGATGGCTTCATCTTTGGATTGTACAGGAGCCTGTACAATAACTTCAGATTTATACCTGGTTGGTTTTTTCTTTATGATGGCTTCTAATGTTGCAAGTTTGCCAGGAGGAATGCCATCTGTTTTAGAAGCCTTGCTGTGAAGGCCCTCCAGTTGTTTTTTGCTGAGGCCACCACGATTGCAATATTGATCGTAAAGACTTTTTATAAAATCAGATTCAGGCTTTAAGTGCAACATTGATTTTAATATATCCAGGATTACATTTACTTCACTCATGGAACAAAAATACAAAGTTGATATTTGATAGCAGGTAATTTTAATTTCGCCGTCAACTGATAAAAAATTATATTCTGAATGATTTTTTTTTCGCTCTTTCTCATATTTAATAAAAAAGGCACAAATCAATGTGCCCTTTATCCGATCATCAATCTTATTTATTATTAAATATCTGTCGCTTCTCCGTAAGCCATTGCTGTAGCTTCTTTCATCGCTTCACTCATAGTAGGATGGGGGTGAACTGCATTCAATATTTCGAGCCCGGTTGTTTCAAGTTTGCGGGCAACAACTGCTTCTGCGATCATTTCTGTTACATTCATCCCGATCATATGGCAACCTAAAAATTCGCCGTATTTGGCATCGTAGATCACTTTTACAAAACCATCCGTTGCTCCGGCAGCGCTTGCTTTGCCACTTGCCATGAAAGGAAACTTACCAACCTTTACTTCATAACCTGCATCCTTAGCCGCTTTTTCTGTATAACCAACAGAAGCAATTTCAGGAGAGCAATAAGTACAACCAGGAATATTATTATAATCAATAACGCCGGGTTTGTGACCGCTCAAATGTTCAGCAGCATTGATCCCTTCTTTAGACGCTACATGCGCCAACGCTTGTCCGGGTGTACAATCACCAATTGCATATAAACCAGGGATATTTGTTTGCTGATAAGCATCAACAATAATTTTTCCTTTATCTAATTTAACACCCAATTCTTCCAGACCAATGTTTTCAATATTTGCAACAACACCAACAGCGCTTAACAGGATATCTGCTTCCAGAACAACATCGCCAGTTGCCGTTTTTACCGTTGCTTTTACACCAGCACCAGAAGTATCAACTTTTGTTACTTCACTATTGGTCATGATGGTCATGCCTTGTTTTTTAAATTGTCTTTCCAGTTCTTTGCTGATATCATCATCTTCTACGGGAACTATTTTTGGCATGAATTCAACAATGGTAACTTTTGTTCCTATGCTGTTGTAGAAATAAGCGAACTCAGATCCAATGGCGCCACTTCCACAAATGATCATGCTTTTTGGTTGCGTTGGCAATACCATTGCTTCACGATAGCCAATGATCTTTTTACCATCTATGGGCATGGAAGGCAATTGTTTTGCCCTGCCACCTGTTGCAATAACAATATTTTTTGCATCCAATACCTGTTTGCTGCCATCCGCTGCCGTTACTTCAAGTTTATTTGCAGCAAGCAATTTGCCATTGCCCATGATCACATCAATCTTATTTTTCTTCATTAAAAACGTAACGCCCTTGCTCATTTTATCGGCAACGCCGCGGCTACGTTTTATCACTCCTTCAAAGTTTGCGGTAGGAGCGCTTACATTGATACCATAATCAGCTGCATGTTTTGCATATTCAAAAACGTTCGCACTTTTTAAAAGCGCCTTAGTAGGAATACAACCCCAGTTGAGGCAGATACCACCCAGGCTTTCCCTTTCTACTATTGCTACTTTTTTTCCTAATTGACTGGCCCTGATCGCTGCAGGATATCCGCCCGGGCCGCTTCCCAACACAATTAAATCGTATGCCATATGCTATAGTTTTATTTATTTTTTTAATTTCGTAAAAAAGCTGTGAGCCATTAGCTTTGAGCTTTGAGCCCGCAAAATTAACCTGAAATAGGGGATTAGCCAAAAGCTTTGTAAAACGATTAACTTGCTCTGTATTTAGATTGTTTTATCCTTATTTTCGCCTGATGAAAAAGATAATAGCAGGACTTGTACTTTCGTTGATTGTTCTTAACGTTCATAGCCAGGATATTCCAAAATGGAAAATTACTGATGTACAAAAGTTGATGGATTCAAATGAAGACGGGATCCTTGTAATTAATTTTTGGGCAACTTTTTGTAAACCATGTGTGGCAGAAATTCCTTCATTTATAAGTACCGTTGATAAACATAAAAAAGATAAGGTTAAGCTGGTATTGATCAGCCTTGATCTTCCCAGTTATTATCCTGAAAAGATTGCGGCATTTGCTAAGAAAAGTAACTTTAATACAAACATTTCCTGGCTGGAAGAAACCAATGCTGATTATTTCTGCCCAAGGATTGATTCAAGCTGGAGTGGCTCAATTCCAGCTACACTTATCATCAATAAAAAAACAGGTTTCCGTAAATTTTTTGAAGGACAAATAACAGAGAAAGAATTTGAAGACGCTTTAACAGCGGCTATTAAAAGTACAACTACAGCAAAAATAATAAGGGCTGATAATTTATTGGATGGGCCAAATCCTTATATGGTTCCACCAATTCCACCATTAACTCCCAATTAATAACAAAAGGTTGAAAAGTTGAAAGGGTTGATAAAGTTAATATAGGTATTACTCCCGTCTAACTTTATGAACCCTTTCTACTTTATTAACTATATCAACTTTTCTTAGTGCCTCTTAATCGAACAACCCACACTTCTACTTTCCTTCACACTTACTTCTTTACCAGCCACCAACTCATTGATCGCTTCTTTTAAATGTTGTCTTGTTACTTTGCTGTCATCTTGTGGATTATCGTCGATGGCACCATGGTAAACAAGTTTTAAATTTTTGTCAAACAAAAAACATTCAGGTGTGCGGTTGGCACCAAATGCATCAGCAACTTCGTTATTCTTATCAACTACGTAGTTCCAGTTGTATTTTTTGTCAGATGCATATTTTTTCATTTCATCATAGCTATCATCCGAAGTCCTTTGTGCTTCATTGCTATTTAGTAAAATAACACCTACATCTTGTTTTTGTGCAAATTCCCCAATGGCAACAGTACGTTGTTCATTTTTAATAACATACGGACAAGTGTTGCAGCTAAACATGACCAGTACACCATTTTTTTTCGCAGCATCTTTAATGCTTACTTCTTTGCCTGAAACGTCTTTCATTTTCAGTGTAGCTTTCGGCATTTCAGCACCAATTGGCAATACAGCTGTTAACGTAAATGCCATCGTTGTAAATCCTGCTGCAACAGTAGCCAGCATCATTATTTTTTTCATAATTAAATTTTTTTAGAGATTTAAAGTTAAGTGAGTTTTGCTGCAATATGAATACCGTTTATAGATTTTAAGCATATCTCTAAAAACCTATTATTTTCTTAAACCTCAACTTTAATTCCTGTCCAAAGGAGAGGATAGGTAGGTCTTTATAGATATCCTTAAGACGTAGCAGCTTTTTCTTCTATTTGTCTTTGTACTGATATTGCTTTGAGTGATTTTATACTTACGTTCAATTCAAAGCCAATAAGTATAGCAAGTGAATTTATATAGATCAATGCCATTACAACCATGACAGTGCCTATGGATCCATACAATACATTATAACGCCCGAAGCTGCTTACAAATGCAGAAAAGCCAAGCGTGGATATTATGCTTAGAAAAGTAGTAATGATCGTACCCGGTGAAACCAGTTTCCATCTTTTTTCTACCGATGGCGCATATTTAAAAATAAAACCAATGGCAAAAAATATTACTACAAGGATAAGAACCCACCTGGTATAATAGATCACATCCCGCCAGCCTTTGTTTGTTACAAACATTTTTAAAAGGGCACCCTGCGATATCAATAAAATAAAATAGCCAAGTACCAATGCAAAAATGAGCATGGTTAATTTTATCGCCATCCATCTTTTTCTCAATCCTTTTTTTCTTTCGAAGCCAACATATTTTTTATTGAAGGACCTTACCAGCCCCATCATAGCATTGGAGGCAAAAAATAAAGAGAGTAGTAATCCAAATGACAATACGCCAATCTTATTTCCGGAAATAAAGCTGTCTACAAATTTTAATAATTCAGTATTATAAACTTTGGATGGAACAATGTCAACGATCAATCCATGCAATTGTGTTTTTATACTTTTTTTTGAAATAAAAGGAAGATTGGGAATCAATGTAAACAGGAACAACAATGAAGGCGGAATGGCCATGATAAAATTGTAGGCAATAGCCGATGCTCTTTCAGTAAGGCCATGTGCTTTTATTTGCCTGTAAAAAAAACGAAGCACATCATAAAAGGGCACACCTTCAAATCCCGGTAAATACCAATTTTTGCTTTTGCGCAATACAAATGCAAGGGGCGTTTTGGTAATTAATATTCTTTCGAATTTTGTCACGGAATGCTTTTATGATCAATGATTGTTTTTACTTTCAAGATAATTGCTGAGCCATTCCCGATAGGCTTTTGCATATACCTGGTGCTGCGAATATGTTTCCGAAAAATTAGAATACCCGCCGAGGTTAGGCTTGGCAACAAAAAATAAATAATTGGTTTTGGGAGCATCTAGTACAGCATCAATCGTATTCATGGATGGTGTACAAATGGGACCGGGCGGTAACCCGGTTTGCTGGTAAGTATTATATGGAGACGGATAACGTAAATGGCCTTCCAATATTCTTTTCAATCCAAAATTACGCATGGCATACTTCACAGTAGGATCTGCTTCCAGCTTCATGCCTTTTTCAAGGCGGTTGATGTATGTGCTGGCAATATTTCCTTTGTCTTCTGCTTTGATGGTCTCTTCTTCAACAATGCTCGCCATCGTGTACACTTGCTCGGGAGTAAGGTGAAGTGCCGTTGCTTTTTGCGTTCTTTCTCCTTCCCAAAAATTCTTTTTTTGCGTGGAGAACCTGTCAAGAATATTTTTTAAAGAACTGTTCCACCAAAATAAATACGAGTTTGGGATGATGAGTGTCATCACTGTATTGGTATCTAAATTATATTTTTCCAGTGAATCGTTGTTGGCGATAAAATTCATTACGCTTGCTGAATCAATTTCAAAATTCAGCCCGATCTTACTGGCAAGGTCTTCTTTTGTTCTTAGTTTATTTATCACCAACCTTACAGCTGATTGGTTGCCCGATTTCAACATCCTGATCAGATCAATAAGGCTTCCTTTTTTTATTTCATAACGCCCTGGTTTCACACGCTGATCGTATTTTACCTGTTTGGCAACACGGTCAAAAAAGAATCCTCCTGAAATGATCTTTTGATCCAATAAATTATTCTTTACATCTGCATAGCTGGCGCCTGTCTTTATGTAAAAATATTTATTGGATGATGGGGAAACTGTTGACCCAAAAATATTCCAGGCGGCATAGCCTGCAAAGATCACTAAAAAGATAAATACAAATAGCAATATTTTTTTCATACTGTAGCCAAATGATTAAAGCAAAGTAAAATAAAAAACCCCGCTGTTTACAAGCGAGGTTATAAATATTTTATTGTGTTGATTAAGGTTTGGTTGAATCAGGGGCTTTAGCTCCAGGCAATGGAGTTGCAGCTTTAGGTGCAACAGCCGGGGCAGCCGGAGTAGACGTTGACATATTATTCAATAGATCTTCATTTTTTGATCCGGTCTTGTCTTTAGGAATGAATGCTGGAGACATCAGGCAAAGCAGACCTACCACTGATGCGAATACCCATGTTCCTTTTTCCAATACATCTGTAGTTTGTTTTACACCCATAAGCTGGTTGCTGAAACCACCCAGGGTTCCTGATAATCCACCCCCTTTAGGGTTCTGTATCAATACGATTAAACCTAGTATTACTGAGGAAAGAATAATCAAAACACCGAATAATGCTAACATATTAGTTTTCTTTTAAAAGTTCTATTTTGGCTGCAAAGTAAGCGCTTTTAGAAGGATTGAGCAAACTTAATTTTTTATAGATTTCATTCGCCTTTTCAGCCTTGCCTTGTTGAAGATATACTTCTGCCATTGATTCTGTCAAAACCTCCTGTTCTTTATTGCTTTTTTCAGCCAGGTTTTGAACCGCCAGCTCAATAGCCGGACTCGTTGCAGGAAATTTACCCTGGCCCACTTTTTTCATTGTTTTAAGCCAATCTGTAAAGCTTTTTAATTGCTTTCCGAGCTTATCACCTGTCTGTACTTCCTCACTCAGTTTTATTCCCTGTGAAGCGAAATAGTCAGTCATATGCAATGGCTCAAAAAGTAATTCCTCTTTTTGCTCAGCCTTTTCAACTTTTTCAACATCTTGAATTTCCATAACCTCTGCAATTTTTGCAACCTCTGGAACTTCTTCCTGAACACTTTCAACTACATCAGCTTTATTAACCTCCTCAACATTCTCCACCTCTTTATTCATCTTCAACTCTGAAACTACATCCTGAACACTTTCAACTACGTCAGCTTTATTAACTGCATCCACATTATTCACCTCTTTATTCATCTCCACCTCTGAAACCTCGTCAACTTTGTCAGCCATGTCAACCTTATGAACTTCTTGAATAGATGAATATTCTGAAGCTTCTCTAAACTTTCTATTAAGCTGATATTTTAATAAAAAAGGATTATTAAAATGCAGGGCTGTTTTAGCTGCCAGCTTTCTATAATTAAAATCAGTAGACGCTGTTTCTTTTAACAAGAAGAAATGGGCAAGACTGAAATAGGGGTATTCATTGGCTACATTTTGCAATAGCTCCCTGGAGTTGCTAATGCCCTTATTTCCTGTAAAAATTTTATTATATAAATCCTGGTGAGGCATAGTTCAAAGCTAAATTATTTAAGGAGGAATTTACCAGTTAGAAAATATTTTATTGAAAATTTCATCCGCCAGGTTTTTGAGTATATCATCATTCAGCCTGGTTTCTGCATCGCTTAAACTGAGATTGGCATCATAGTCAAATGTTCTTGTAAGATCCGCTTCAAAATTCTTTTTTTCGTCGAGTGTATTTTTAAAAATCAAATGAAACCCAACCGTTAGCCTGTTGCCCGAAGAAGTGCTGCCCGTAATACTAATGGTGCTGGTATAATATTGCGATACATAGCCGCTGATATCATAATGTGCGTCATCATCATTGGTCTGCCTGAGCCTTGTTGTACTAATGATCTTTTGTTTCAATCTTTCTGTAAGCTGCGGTGATAATTGCGTGTTTACATATTGCGCTTTATTTTCCAAAGGATTTACGCGGAACGTTTTTACTTCAATAGGGATAGAAACATCTTTAAAAGAATACTTGCAGGTCATGTAATTAAAGCAACCCATCAACAGGAAACAACAAAGGTATAATTCAAATCTTTTTTTTCTTAAGAACCAGGTGCCCATGTTTGTTTTTTTATGACTTTAAACTTTGTTGCGGTTGGTGTGGACACCAACCGTGGGGGAATCCCATGGTCGGTGTCCACACCGACCATATAACAAGAAGCGCTTTTCATTTCCAAATTTCCAAATTTCCAAATCGCCTCCTTTCCAAATTGATCTTATAAATTCTCAATATCATATTCCTTCAACTTGCGATACAATGTTCTTTCGCTGATCCCAAGATCAAGAGAAGCATCTCTTCTTTTGCCACGGTGTTTTTTCAATGCTTTTATGATCAATTCTTTTTCTTTATCCATGATGCTTAATGATTCTTCCACATCTTCATGTTGCTGGATATTATTGTTGGTATTATCATTTCGCAAAATTACAGCTCCGGTATTTTGTTTGAATGAAGTGTTGCTGTTAACCGGCGTTAATTCTTTCACATTATTACCATTGTTATTATCTGTAAATACAGGTGTATGTTGTGCAAGTGATGGATTTTGCAAAAGATCGAAGAACATTTTTTTTAGTTCATTCACATCCTTTTTCATGTCGAAGAAAAGTTTGTACAAGATCTCTCTTTCATTGGCAAATTCCGACTGGCTCACTGCACCACTGCCGGTAGTCAGCACCGGTAGCCTGGTATAATTATGGTCTGGTAAAAATGACCTTAGTTGTTCAGCATTTACATTTTTATCCTTGCTTAAAACAGAAATCTGTTCAGCTAAATTTTTAAGCTCTCTCACATTTCCCGGAAATGAATAATTGATAAGCGTATTTTTTGCCTCATCGCTTAACTGAACAGATGTTGTTTTATAACGATCTGCAAAGTCGGTTGCAAATTTTCTGAACAATATGATAATGTCTTCCTGCCTGTCCCGTAATGCAGGAATGCGTATAGGAACTGTATTCAACCGGTAATAAAGATCTTCCCTGAACTTTCCATTGTGTGTATATTCCAGCAACTCTTTATTTGTTGCAGCAACTACACGTACATCTGTTTTTTGAACCTTACTGCTTCCTACACGTATGTATTCACCGGTCTCGAGTACACGCAATAATCTTGCTTGTGTACCCAATGGTAATTCACCGATCTCATCTAAAAAAATAGTACCGCCATTTACCGTTTCAAAATATCCTTTACGGCTATCAACAGCTCCAGTGAATGATCCTTTTTCATGACCGAATAATTCTGAGTCAATCGTTCCTTCCGGGATAGCTCCACAGTTAACGGCAATAAAAGGATTGTGTTTTCTTGCAGAAAGCGAATGAATGATCTGTGAAAAAACTTCTTTACCTACACCGCTTTCTCCATTGATCAAAACACTTAAATCTGTATTGGCCACCTGTGTCGCTACATCCAATGCGTGATTGAGTGCGGGTGAGTTGCCTATGATTGCGAAACGATTTTTGATTGATTGTTGATCCATACCCCTACGCCCCCTGAAGGGGGACTTGGTTTATAATTATTTGATGTTTATTCTATTTATCATGCACTCTAAATTTCCTGATAGGAAAATATCTTCAATTCGTGGAGAACCAATTCCCCTTTCGGGGGTTAGGGGGCCAAAACAGCTTCTCCCAGGAGTGTACCTGCCGTACAACCCATAATCTTCACCATCACATAATCCCCTTTCTTATAATTTTCCTTCGGAAATACAACTACCTTATTTTGTTCATTTCTTCCATGTAAATCATCTTCACTCTTCTTTGAATTTCCTTCAACCAACACTTTAAAAGTTTTACCAACATCTTTTGTCATGCTTATCAAAGAATGATTGCGATACAACTCTACCAATTCCTGTAGCCTGCGTTTTTTTGTTTCCAACGAAACATCATCTTCAAAACGACGTGCTGCAAGTGTGCCTGGCCTTTCGGAATAAAAATATAAATAGGCAAGATCGTATTTGCAATATTCCATCAGGCTCAATGATTCCTGGTGTTCTTCTTCTGTTTCTGTACAAAAACCAGCGATCATATCTGTTGACAAACCACAATTGGGAATGATCTCCCTGATGCGATCTACTTTTGCAATATACCACTCACGGCTATACGTTCTGTTCATCATTTGTAATACACGGCTGCTGCCACTCTGTACCGGTAGATGAATATAATTACAGATATTCTCGTATTTTTTTATCGTGAACAACACATCATCAGTAATATCTTTCGGATGTGATGTAGAAAAACGTACTCTTAATAAAGGAGATATCAATGCAACTTTTTCAAGCAACTGCGCAAATGTTACAGCAACATCTGTTTGTTCATTCATCCAATAATAGCTGTCCACATTTTGACCAAGTAATGTTACTTCACGGTATCCGTCATTGAATAAAGTTTCACATTCATTGATAATACTTTCAGCACTGCGGCTTCTTTCACGGCCACGGGTAAACGGCACCACGCAAAATGAACACATATTGTTACAACCACGCATGATGCTTACAAATGCATTCACACCATTACTATTTAAGCGAATAGGAGCAATATCAGCATAGGTCTCATCACGGCTTAATAGTACGTTCACTCCTTTTTGTCCGCCATTTGCTTCTTCAATCAACGAAGGAAGACTGCGATATGCATCCGGGCCAACAACGATATCAACCAATTTTTCTTCTTCTAAAAAAGCGCCTTTCAATCTTTCGGCCATGCATCCCAAAACACCAATAATGAGTCCTGGATTAGAACGTTTCATTTGTCTGAATTCAGTCAGCCTTTTACGAACCCTGTCTTCTGCTTTTTCCCTGATGGAACAGGTATTTATGAGGATGAGATCAGCCTTATTGGTATCTGATGTAGCGCCGTAACCATCGGCTTGTAATATGGACGCAACAACTTCACTGTCAGCGAAGTTCATTGCACAACCATAGCTTTCTATGTAGAAATGTTTTTTGTAGTCTTTAATAGCAATATCCAAGAGAGCAAAAGCTTCTCCCTGCCTGGTTTCATCATGCTTTTTATCCAACATCAGATCCTGCATAGATCATTTAAAAATTTAGGAAGCAAATATAGGTCAAATAAGGGAAATTCTGACAGGATGGCAGCATTAATATCTAAGGGACCGTTAATTAAAAAGGAGTTGACATCTCGGGAGTTGACATCTCCAGAGATCTCACCCAGTTTGACTTTTCAGCAAGAGACATTTTAAAATCTAATTCTTCTGCAACAACTGCCTCTTAAGCCAGCTATCCTTCACCGGGATGATCCAGTTCTCAACCAATTGCTTTTTTGTGAGTACCGTATTATTAAAGTAAGGAGTTTGCCCGTTGATGAAATTATTCTCAACAGCATAATTGAATTGGGAGAGCGGTATCAATTCGACTTTCTCTTTTACGATGAAAGCCAGGTTTTGACGATCAAATAGATCAACCTTGTATTTTGCTTCAATGGCTTTTACCAATCTTACCGAGCTATCCGTACTGCAGCCGCTAACACCCGTTGCAGTTTCATCTGCCATAAAAATAATAAACCTTCCAAAAAATAAATTAGCGTATCCTTTTACGGGTGCGCCATGACTGTTCCAGACACTTACAAAATCTTTGAACATATCTTCCATTTCCAGCGCTTCACTCATAAAAAAAATACGGCTGCATTGGTAAATCCAAACGCGGGAATTATCATTAAAATCTTCAGGTAAATGTTGTTGAATATCCAGGTCCATTCCACAAAGTTAAGCGTCTTTATTAATTATGATGTTACAAAAATTGCCACTGATTCACTGATTAATTTTAATATATGATTTCTAAATCAGGAAATGTTTCAATAAACTTTATGAGTGTTTATCATTGTTTACTTTATACAAATTGCCACTGATTCACTGATTAATTCTAATACTTTATTTCTTAATCAGTGAATCAGTGGCAACTACTATTGCAGCGAAGCTGCCACGAGTTCAGCTATATCCAATACCTGCACCTCATCTTCCTTCTCTTTATTTTTTACGCCATCCGTAAGCATCGTATTGCAAAATGGACAAGCTGCTGCAATGATCGAAGCACCTGTAGCAATGGCTTCATCAGTTCTTTCAAAATTGATACGGGTAGTTCCTTTTTCTTCTTCTTTAAACATTTGTGCACCACCTGCACCGCAACACAAACCATTGCTGCGGCAACGTTTCATTTCAACCAAAGCAATATCCATTGCTTCCAATACTTTTCGTGGAGCATCATAAATATTATTTGCACGGCCCAGGTAACAACTATCGTGGTAAGTGATCTTCTTTCCTTTAAAAGTTCCGCCTTCCGTCATCTTTATTTTTCCTTCGTCTATCAATTGCTGTAAGAAGGTAGCATGATGGATTACTTCATAATTTCCACCCAATACCGGGTATTCATTTTTTAAAATGTTAAAACAATGTGGGCAGGCAGTTACAATTTTTTTTATTTCATACCCATTTAAAACCTGGATATTCTGGTAAGCCATCATCTGGAACATAAATTCATTACCGGCACGCCTTGCAGGATCACCAGTACACATTTCTTCATTTCCAAGTATGGCATATTTAATTCCTATTTTATCGAGTATGGTTACAAATGCCTTTGTTATTTTTTGTGCACGCTGATCAAAGCTTCCCGAACAACCCACCCAGAATAACACTTCCGGTTGCTCGCCCTTTGCTAAAAACTCAGCCATTGTTGGTACATGCATATTTCAGATATATTTGTAGCGACAAAGTAAGCAACATTTTACCATGGATGTTTATTCCGTGCCATTTAATTTTACAAATTAACCAGTCATTTGAAAAAAATTATAGGAAAGATCAAAAATTGGGAAGCCTGGCCTTTCAAATTAATATATGCGCCTCTGGTACCGGTTTGGACCTGGTACATGATTAGATCGGGATCCGTTTGGTTTTTTACACCCAGCAATCCAAAGATCACTTTTGGTGGTATGGATGGTGAACCTAAAAAGGAAATGTATGACCTGTTGCCACCTGGTTCATATCCCACCACATTTAATGTATTACCCTCCGACAGGCTGGAAGATGTAATTGATGAGATCAATGCCAAAGGGATTAATTTTCCACTAATCGTAAAACCAGAAATGGGCGGACAGGGAATATTGTTTCGCAAGATAGATAATATAGAAGAGTTGAAACACTACCACGACCTGGTTCCTGTTGAGTACATTGTTCAACGCATGGTTCACTACCCAATGGAAGTAAGTGTTTTTTATATCAGGCATCCCCAAGAGGAAAAAGGGATCGTTACCGGCTTTTTACATAAGATACCATTACATGTTTTGGGTGATGGAAAACATACACTGGAACAACTGATCCAGCAACATCCAAAAGCGGCTAATCGTATAGGTGAACTTCACAGCAAGAATAAAGAAAGCTGGGAGAAAATAATTCCTGCAGGGGAAAAATATATTTTAAGTTATGCGGCTAATCACAACCGTGGGGCTCATTTTGTTGACTTAAAAGCTCATATTGATGAAAAATTAGTTTCTGTATTCGATAAGATCAGTCACGGTGTGAATGATTTCTTTTATGGCCGTTATGATATTATGTGTGAAAATATTGAAGCCTTAAAAAACGGCACAGGATTTACCATACTGGAATACAATGGTTGCGGTGCAGAGCCCAATCATTTTTATGATACAGGTTATACGCTGATAAAAGCTTATAAAGAAATACTGAAACACTGGAAAGCGCTTTATACAATAAGCCGCTACAATGTAAAGCAAGGTGTAAAACCATGGCCATTCATGAAAGGAATCAGGTTCAGGATTGAAACGAAAGAGTTGTACGTGATTATGAAGAAGGCGGATGAAAAAATCGGGTAGAAGTTTAGAATTATGAATTAAGAATTATGAATGTGTCTCTAAGATTTCTGATTTTATTCGAATACTTGTAATTCTAGAATACTATTAATTAGATAGTTTTCGAATTCGTGCAACCAAATTCATAATTCAGAACTCTAAATTCATAATTCTTTAAAAAGGATCACCATGCGTTTGCTTAATAATCATATTCGTAAGTGAAGGAAACAGCTTCATTGTCTTTATAAAAAGGTTAGTCAGCCAAACTTTTCCAAAGAAGCGCTGTATGACACGTCCCGTTCTTAATCGATTACCAAACGTTTTTTTCCATTCGCCTGCATAAGCAATTTCCATTTGCAGACGATTTGTTTTTCCGTCCAGAAAATCTGAAATGTGTATAGATGCGATTTTGCCAGCGTGCATTGCCATGCTCATACCGTTTCCACAAAGCGGCGTTATCAATCCTGCCGCATCACCGATCATTAACAGATGATTTTCCACTGCTGCTTTTTGTTGAAATGAAATTTGCGAAATAGATAATGGAGATGAATATAATTTTGTACTTAATAAAAAAATAGTTGAAAGATGTGGATTCTTACTTAAAATATTCTTTTCCATTTCCTCAATAGAGTTGTTGCTGTTTTTCAGGTTTGCAGCATTGGTAAGATAACAGAGACAATATTTATCATCTTCAATTTTTGAAAAGCCGCAATAACCATCCTTAAAATTATGCAGGGCAATGGTATCTTCAGGTGATTTGAATTTAACATGATACTTTACTGCAATAAAATTATTTAATTTATTAGGTGACTGTTTAATAAAATTACGTTTCCATTTTATATCAAGATTGCTGCGTTTACCAAAACTTCCACAACAGACCTTGCTTTCAAAATTTCCCTTTGATGTGATTATTTGAAAAAGATTATTATTAAAAATAACATCTGCAGCTTTGCAGTGCTCCATTACAGTTACACCACATTCAACTGCGATTTTTTTTAATTCATAGTCAATTTTATAACGGCTGATCCCAAAACCACCCAAAGGAAGTTCATGGCTCAATTCATTTCCACTGGGTGCACTTACAATTAATTTTTTAATGACAGGTAATTCCATATCCTTTAACGGCAACCCTAGTTGGGTGAGAAAATCCCAGCTTTCCATACTTATATATTCACCGCAAACTTTATGAAATGGATATTGTTCTTTTTCAATTAAAACAATTCGATATCCTTTTTTGGAAAGTGTAATAGCGAGCGTTAGGCCGCCAAGCCCACCACCGATAATGGCACAATCATAAAAATTTTCATGATTCATTTTTGCAAACAATTAAATACCTGAATGCCCATTTCCATTGTATCGTATAATTGGTGATTTCTGCAGTTTTAAAAATTATTTCCCATTCATTTTTTTTAAAACCACGTGCAACAGAAAGTGGCGCATCATTCTTTACAAGATACGATTTAGAAAAAATACGGGTGAGCCATTTAATAAAAAAATATGCCAGCGGATGACGCTGAAGATCATTGATAAAAAATCCTTTGCTGCTGTTTTTTTTCATCCACTTAATCATACTTACCAATTCATTTTCTGTAAAATGATGACAGAACAATGAGGAAAAAATAATCGAAGGTTTATTGGCAGACAGATCAGCCTTTGCATAATCACTCGTTATCCACGTTGCAGGCAATGCTGGATATTGTTTTGATGCAAATTCAATGCAGGAAACTTTAATGTCAATACCAATAAAATTTGCATTGATATTATTTTTATTGCACCACGTAGTAATTGCATGTAAATTATCACCACCGCCACAACCGATTTCACAAACAGATATGGTCTCACTTTTATTACCGATAATTTCTTTTAAACCATCAATCGTAATTTTATGTCCGCCTAAAAGTTTGTTTACCGTATTCAGTTCCTTCATATTTTGTTTTATATCGTCGAAAGGAATATGATCCTTATCCAGCAATTCTTTCTGATATGAGCGAACTTTTAAATTAAGCATAAGTGGCAGTAAATGTTTCCATGGTAAGGCCGGGACCAAATGCAGCACCAAATATTAATGATGAATCTTGTACGGTCTTGCCGTTGAATTCATCCAATATTTTCTTTAATACAAATAGAATGGTGGCAGAACTCATATTGCCATAATCATTCAATATTTCATAAGCATATTTTAAATTTTCAGGAACAATATCCAGGCTTGAACAAACACTTTGCAATATTTGTTTTCCACCCGGATGAATACACCAGTGTGTAATGTCTTCAATATTTTCTTTAGCAGATTCAAGTGCTTTTGTAACCAGTCCCTTGAAATCTTCTTTTATGAGCGCAGGAACATAACCAGTCAATGTCATTAAAAAACCTCTGGAAGAAATTTCCCATGCCATTTCATTTTTTCCTTTGAAAGAAACATCTGAAAAAAAACGCTTTAAACGAATGCCTTTTTCTTTACTGTTATCATCCTGCATCAATACAGCGGCACAACCATCTCCAAATAACAAGGATGCAGTCATGTTGTCAATCGATATTGTTTTCTGAAAGTGAAGTGTACATAATTCTGTACATACAATCACTACATTGGCACCTCCACTGCTTTTACAAAATGCATCTGCCAGTTTTAATGCATGCACTGCGGCATAACAACCCATAAAATTCACAGAGGTTCTGATGATATTATGTGGGAGTTCCATCAGTTCCATTACCTGCAAATCAAGGCCCGGTGCGCTGATGCCCGTACAGCTTACCGTTATTAAATGGGTGATATCATTTTTATTGATCCTGTTCTTAATGCAATCTTGAATTGCTTCTACAGATAATATAGCAGCATAATCATTATACAACTGCATTCTTTTTTCAACATTGGGAAAAGGTTCCAGGTCATTAGAGGCAGGAAAAAAAATACGTTGTGAAGGAGGAACATTAAAGTCAGGAACAACTGAATAGCGATTGCTGATGCCGCTTTGCCGATATAAAAATTTCAACTTCCTTGTTGCTTCATCATTGGCAGAAAATAATTTATCTGCAAAAATGAATAATTCATCCTGTTCATATTTATACTGCGGAACACTTGTTGCTATTGAAATTATTTTGCTCAAAACTTATTTGTTAGAAATAAATAGATAAATGAAGCATTTGTAAAAACAGAACCGATCATATTCATACGCATCGTGTTTTTAAAATTTGCTTCATTGATATTGTGATACACTTTATAAAACCACCACAGAAAATATACGAGTACAGGAAGCAGGAAGATTTGAATGATGAGGAATTGGTTAAACTCAAAGCCGAGTCCGAGATAAGTTCCAATCATACCCATCGACATCGCATATACGATAGCAGTAAAAACAAATGTGCCCCTATAACCTAGTTTACAACTGAGTGTAGTAACGCCATCTGCTTTATCCTCCATATGCTGGTAAATTTGAGTGAGTGGATAAAATCCCCCCACAAGCAGGGCGGCAGCAACCATGCCAATCCATGGAACGTGGAGTGTTTTGTCTGCACTGCTTCCATGCATCACTAAAAAGAAAACAAGGCCTCCCTGGAATATGATTACAGTTAAATATCCCAATATGGGATATTTTTTTAAACGTATTCCACGAAAACTATAAGCAAGCGATGCAGCGATGAATGCAAAAACACCTATAAAAAAGTAAATGCTGATAAATAAGCTCACAACCAGGGCAACTATATCAAGAATAACAGATGTATAAAACAATTGCTTTGTTGGTTGTTTAGGGTTTTTAATACCACCAATCGGGCCCGTGTCCTTGTCCATATAACTGTTGTAACCATTGCTGGCAGGATAAACAAGCAGGTGCAGTATTACAAATATAATTACAGCATCACTTGTAATAATGTCGGCTGTTTGACTAAGTGATAGCCAATATACAGGCATTAAGAAGAAAGAAAAGTGAAATCGCAGTAATTGTATTGTAGATGACCTTATCATAATTTTAACCCCTGTAAATTTAGTCTTTATTATATGATGGAATAATTGTTGCGAATAGTTTGCAACGTTTATGCTAATTAAAACGTTTATACTAAATAAACTACGTTATGAAAAGGAAAAGGTTGTTGTTAGTGGCATTTTTATTAAGTTGTTTTTTTATTTTAAAAGCGCAAAAAGAAATATATCCTTCCGATGCCGGAAGCAATATCCACTTTGTTATTAAAAATTTTGGAATAAAAACCGGTGGAGATTTTTCCGGCTTAAAGGGTACTATAAAATTTGATTCCAAAAATCCATCGAACGCTTCATTTGATGTGTCTGTCAATTCGTCTACAATAAATACCGATAATGATTCACGGGATGGCCATCTTAAAAAGGAAGAATACTTTGACGTAAAAAAATATCCTGCCATTCACCTGGTAAGTACTAAAATACAGGGAACCACAAAAGCAGGCCGTTATCAGTTTACAGGTAATCTCACCATTAAAAAAACAACAAAGCCAGTTACATTTCAATTTACCGCTGTAGAAAAAGATGGAGGTTATTTATTTGTCTCCGACGATATAACAATCAATCGCAGGGATTTTGAAGTAGGAAGCAACAGCATTTCACTGGCTGATGAATTGAAACTTACGATCAGCGTTTTGGCGAAGTAGTTACTTCTATCATCTTATCTTTGCTTCATGCCCAAACTCATTCGCATTTTTTTATGGGGATTAATGATCAGCTTTCTTGGCTCGCTTCCATTGGGTACCCTAAATGTGGCTGCGATGCAGATAGGTATCGCAGAAGGATTTCGCAACGCCATCCTTTTTTCATTTGGTTCTTTATTGGTGGAGATGATCTATGTAAGGATCTCCCTTGTGGGAATTAGCTGGATACAAAAACAAGTGCGACTGATGAAGATCATGGAATGGATCACATTTTTCATCATTGTTATTTTAGCAATAGGAAGTTTTTATGCGGCATATCATAGCACAGGAGAAAAACAAGTTCATATCTGGGACCAGGTAAATGTAAACAGGTTTTTATTGGGCATGGGCATGTGTGCTATTAATCCTGTACAAATTCCATTTTGGTTTGGATGGAGCACTGTGTTATTTACAAAAAAAATACTGGAGCCTGTAAACATACAATACAACAGTTACATCATTGGCATTGGCCTTGGCACATTGGCGGGTAATTGCGTTTTTATTTTTGGGGGAAAACTGATCGTGGAAAAAATCTCAGGAAGCCAGCAATATCTTAACTGGGTGATTGGTGGCATTTTCGCACTCACTGCTATTATTCAACTGTGGAAAATATTAGCACATAAAGATGCTGTAGATAAGCTGAAGCATATTAATGAGAAGAAAGAATAATTTGGTGATTTGGGAATTTGATGATTTGATAACGGGTAAATAACTTAAAAGTTTTTATTATCAAATCATCAAATTACCAAATCATCTAATTGGAATTATTCATGAATCACCAAAATAGGCGTCTTACTGTGATAAGACAATCTTTTTGTCCTGTTATTATGGAATAAATTCTGCATGAACGAATGATGTTTTTTAATTGCAATGATAACATCAATATCCCTGTCATTCGCAAACATATCCAATGCTTCATCTACATTATAGATGCGCATAAAATAAAACTCAGGATTGTATTCTTCCAATAGTTTTTTCATGCTTTGTTTTTCTGCTTCATATTTTTCTGTAAGCGATACATAATGATCTTTATCAACATTTACTACATGCAATTTTGGTTTATGAAGGTCTAAGAATGCTTTTATAGGAGCTGATGGGGTTGTATTGTAGGTATCTTTAAAATCAGATGCAAGCATTACATTGTCCATTTTGGAAAACTTTGCATGTTCGGGTACCACTAAAACAGGGCATACTTTGTTTTGGGTCATTTTTAAAGTATTGCTTCCAAAGAAAGCATGTGACATGGCAGACTTTCCTTTTATACCCATTACAACAAGGTTGGCATTTCTGTGGCGGGCTGTTTTTTCAAGTCCTTCAATAAAATCACTATCGTGGCATGATAGTAATTCAATTTTAACTTTACTCGATTTGGATAGTTCAGCTTGTAGCAATTCAAGCCGGTCAGCAATTTCACTTTCTTCAGACGCTTTTGAATAACCATGGTATAAAATAACGGTTGAAGCCTCACATGATGAAAGCATATTGGTTGCATACCTGGCAGCATTCAATGAGGTCTCCGAAAAATCTACTGGAACAATTACTGTGGTCATGATATTATTTTTTGAGGATGATGAGGGTTAAATATAAATCAAATTCTTTAAAAAATGATTTGATGATTTGATAATTTGATGATTTGAAAATTAGAAGGCCATCTAATAAATATAAGTCTTCAATTTTTAGGGATATAATTACCAAATCTCCAAATTATCAGATTACCAAATTAGCTTTCCATTTCCTGCGCCCACTTATCCCTGTCACCTGGGCTTA
Source organism: Ferruginibacter sp. (assembly GCA_039934735.1). Taxonomy (GTDB): domain Bacteria; phylum Bacteroidota; class Bacteroidia; order Chitinophagales; family Chitinophagaceae; genus Ferruginibacter. The sequence continues at coordinate 21,044 of JBDTLP010000004.1, forward strand.
ATTTCCATGGGGCAAAATTATTTTCAATATTGCTGAACATGCCGTTCCATTCCTGTGGAGCATTGCTGTCTTCCATGATGAGGCTGCGGCGAAGTTCGAGGATAATATCCAGCGGACTGATACTAACCGGGCATTCCTGCACACAGGCGTTACAGGTAGTACACGCACGAAGTTCTTCTACGGTAATATAATTATTCAACAATGTTTTACCATCATCTTTAAATGAACCATTCTTATTTATAATCTTTCCAACTTCATTCAGCCTGTCACGGGTATCCATCATTATTTTTCTTGGACTCAATAATTTTCCTGTAATATTTGCGGGACAAGCAGCAGAACACCTTCCACATTCTGTACAACTATAAGCATCCAGTAAATTTTTCCAGCTCAGGTCAAATACATCTTTGGCGCCGAATTTCATCGGAGCAGATTCACCTGTAGGAGCAAGTTCTGGCTGCATCATATATTTTACTTCATTCTGCACATTTTCCATATTATCCATTTTGCCAAGGGGTTCCAGTCTGCCATAATAAGCATTGGGAAAAGCAAGTAAGATGTGAAGGTGTTTACTATAAGGCAGGTAATTTAAAAATGCAAAGATGCCTGTGATGTGGATCCACCAGCAGGTCCTTTCTATCGCAACCAATTGTGCCAGGGAAAAATGTTGAAAGAGGGGAGCGATCATTCCGGAAAAAACAAAGTTGCCCGTTTCACGATAATGTTGATTTCCTCCTTGTAATTGAATAGCCCTGTCGGTTGCGTTCATAGTAAGAAACAAGGTCATCAAAATGATCTCTGTGATCAATATATAATTGGCATCGCTTCTCGGCCAGCCATCAAGGTCTTTACTGATGAAACGTTTTAGTTTTAATATATTTCTTCTTACTAAAAAAATAACACAAACTGTTATGACCCCAATAGCAAGCCACTCAAAAAAGTTGATTACAAAATGATAGAAGCCACCAAGCGGTCCCAGGAATAACCTGTGTGTACCAAGTAAACCATCGAGCCCGATCTCAAGTACTTCAATATTGATGATGATAAAACCTGCGTAGATGATAAAATGCATCACCGCAACAGTGGGATTGCGAAACATTTTCTTTTGTCCAAATGCAAGCAGCAGCAGGTTTTTCCAGCGAAGGCCGGGATTATCCTTAAGGTCTTCATCTTTTCCCAATAAAATATTGCGCCTGATCTGCAAAATGTTTTTGCCGAATAACCAAACCGAAAAGCCCGCCAGTAATACAAAAGCAGCCTGTTGTAAGTAATGCATATTGCTGAATTATGATGGCAAGTTAAAGTATTTAGGATTTAATATTATAGATTGAATAATTTTGCAGCTTTCAGAACCCTTTACAACTTTGGCAAAGTCCGGTAATTTTTTTAAATAGAATATTCTTACTGGACTTTGCCAAAGTCAGGACCCCGGTCGATGTCCTTACCGGCCGAAACATGAATGACAAAAAAATAACAACATGATTTTAGATAAAGAAACAGCCGATAAAAAACTTCGCCGTATGGCATTAGAAGTTGCAGAAAGAAACCACGAAATAAAAGAGATCATTCTTATCGGCATAAAGGAGAATGGTATTTTTATTGCAAAAAAAATAAAAGATTATTTGCAGGATGTTTTTAAAGGCAATATTATCCTGATGGAACTTTGGCTTGATAAAAAAAAACCGGGAGAAATAAAATTAAGTAGTCAAATTGATTTTAATAATAAAACAGTTTTATTGATAGATGATGTTGCAAACAGCGGCCGCACCATGTTGTATGCATTGAAACCATTGCTGCAACAAATTCCACAACAAATACAAACGCTTGCATTGGTAGAACGCACCCATAAAAAATTCCCGATTGCGGTTGATTATGTTGGGTTATCTGTTTCTACCACGTTAATGGAAAATATTATTGTGGAAGTAGAGGATGGAGAGGTGATGGGAGCGTGGCTTCGATAAATGTATGATATAGGATGTAAGATGTATGATGTATGATATGTGGGCGTTTTAAAATCATACATCATACATCTTACATGTTTAAAAATGTATCCAATTAAACTTCACCCCACCTTTTGAATATTCAAGAGACGGTGTCGGAAATTTTAAGATGTTCAATATCATCAATGCCATCCTGATTGCTTTTTTATTTGTTTTTATCTTTGTAAGATCTATATCGGGCGCAATGTACCATTGACGATACCGTTTAATGTCAGTCCGGTTAAATTCTATATTGCCATCTTTGTCTTTACCAATATTTTCAGTAGCACCAAACATTCCTTCCGCACCTGTTCCAATAGAAACATTGAGCCATTGCGGTATTTTTGAATGAGGAAAAAAAGATCTTAAATTGGTACTCAGCCAATAGGTTTGTCCATTGTAATCTTTTAAAAAACGCTCAGGATTTGATTTGCCGAAAATTTCATCGCTCCTTGCATTTAAACTTGGGTCATCATAACGTTTTCGGTGAAACGACCATTTAAATTGGATTCGTTGTTCATCCCAGGCAAGTTCCTGTGAGACCAATAAAGCGCTTCCAACCAGGTTAGCACCAATGTCTCCCCAGCTCCAGCCCCATTCACTGCTAAATCCATCAAGAACTTCAATCACAGTTTGGTAAACAGCACCACTAAGGCCGCCGATCCAGATACGTTCTTTTCTACTAATACCCGTCCACCGCCAAAGTTCCATGCTGGCTTTCCCTTCCGCGTATGCGCTGTATGCGTGACCCATTTTATCGATCTGTTTCCATTCAGGAAAATCATTGAACGTATGAAATTTACTTTGCGGATAATTTTTATACCAGGCGGCATAAAGACCAACCATGAAACCGCTATAGCCAACAACATTTGCGGCGGCGATAAGTTTTACTTTCTTTTTATTATAAGGATAGAAGTTAGTTAGTAAAGGCGTTGTTACTTCTCTTCCGTCATTTTGTAAAATAAGAGCAAACTCTCGCCTGTTTTTTATTTCCTTGTTTATTGAAGTATCCTGTGCAAAACCATTTAAAAATATAAAACTTGCAATGAAAAAGCTGAATATAGTTTTATATGCACAAGAGTGCCACGCCAATGAAGTTGAATAAAGATCAGGTGCCTGGTTCATAAAAACAAAAATAGTTGTAAATACGCTTACTCATGTACGAATAATATATATTTGATGTTTGAAGCTATCCTGTTAAAAAATCTTCCTCTTACTTACTGTACCATCTTATTATTTTATTAATTAATTCAAACTTTCTGTATGAAACGAATTAGCCATTACTTTTCAACGCTTTTGTTTTTATTGATTGCTTGTAACAGTTTTGCAGGTTCGCCAACTTCGTTAACTTCCATTTCTCTTGCACCAAATCCCCAACAGGATGTTTGTGCCGGCTCAGATATTCTTGTTCAGTTTTTAGTTAATGATGATGCAAATGCAGGAAATGTATTTACAGTTCAGCTTTCGGACGCAACAGGCTCTTTTGCAAACCCAGTCACTATTGGTTCAATTGCATCTGTCACATCCAGTTCTTTTAATGCAACCATTCCGTTATCTACTCTTCCAGGAATAGGATATCATATTCGTGTTGTAAGTTCGTCACCTGTTGTTACCAGTAACGATGGGCCAGAACTCAATATAAGTGGGCTTCCCACAGTATCGATCACAGGTTCAGGTGCCGGTCCAGCTGGTCCAAATACTTTTTGCGTACCGGGATTTTTGACCATCACATCAAGCGCAACTGGTACTGGCCTTGCTTATCAATGGAAACAAAATGGCGTGGAAATTAATGGTGCAACTGCAGCAACTTACACCACACAAGATCCCGGAAACTTTAGCCTGGTAGTAGCAACTTCTGTAGGCTGTATAAAAGAATCGAATATTTTAACTGTTACAGGTGTTTTTGCTCCTCAGGGAGAAATTACCGGAAGTCATACTGTATGCCCCGGTCATATTAGTATGTTGACCGGAAGTGGAACATTGGCCGGTACTTGGTTTTTAAATGGAAATCAGATAGGAAATGTTTTCACCAATTCTATTGGAATCTCAGTTCCGGGAAATTATCAATGGAGAACGCATACGCTTTCTGGCTGTGATGGCCCTATTTCGGCGATATTTACAGTAACGGCCACTACTACTACTTTTACTGGCCTTGCAAGCAATTACGCATCCAATGCCCCAACAGTTACACTTGTTGGCGATCCAGCCGGTGGTACTTTTAGTGGCCCAGGTATTACGGGCAACACATTTGAACCTTCAATAGCAGGCGTTGGGGGGCCTTATACAATTACATATACATATTCTGATCAGTTTATGTTCTGTACGGTCTCAAGTTCGCAACAAACCAACGTAACATCAGGATGCACAGCGCCTGCAGCAACGATCACCGCTGCAGGTTCAACAACTTTTTGTGACGGTGGAAGCGTCTTACTAAATGCAAATACAGGTACAGGCCTTAGCTATCAATGGCAAATCGGTGGAGTTAATATTGCAGGAGCAACATCTTCTTTTTTTGTTACCAGTGCTTCGGGAAGTCATACAGTTGTAGTTACCAATGCTACAGCATGTTCAGCTACATCTTCGGCAATTATTATTACCGTAAATCCATTGCCAACTGCATCAATAATTTTAGCAGGAGGAGCAACAACATTCTGCAGCGGTGGGAGTGTATTATTAAGTGGTAATACCACCAGTGGTACATGGAGTGTTGGCGGAGGCACAACTGCTACATTAACTGCAACATCAACAGGTGATTATTTTACAACAACAACAAATGGTTGTGGAAGTGCAACGTCCAATCATATTGCAGTAACGGCAACAGCTAATCTTACTCCTTCTGTAACGATCAGCGCTAATCCAGGTAATACTATTTGCGCAGGTACATCGGTTACATTTACCGCTACGCCTGTAAACGGAGGAACTCCTCCTGCAATTAATTGGATGAAGAATGGTGTTTCAATTTCAGGTGGTTCACAATTAGGATTAACTTCTTTTACATATTCATTGTTTAATAATGGAGATGAAATCCGATGCGATATGACCGTTAATCCAAATGCCGGCGCATGTATAAGTCCAGGTGTAGTGACAAGTAATATTATTGCCATAACAGTAAATCCATTGCCTGTTGCACAGATCACTGCATCCGGCCCTACAACTTTTTGTGGCAACAGCAATGTTACACTAAATGCAAATACAGGTACGGGTCTCAGTTATCAATGGCAGATTGGAACTGTAAATATTACCGGGGCAACTTCATCTTCTTTTGTTGCCAGTGTTTCGGGAAGTTATACAGTAATAGTTACCAATGCCAACGGCTGTTCAGCCACATCTGCTGCAGTTGTTGTTACATCAAATCCATTGCCTTCTGTATCATTCAGTGGCCTCGCAAATATTTATGCAACAAATGCCCCTGCGGCTACACTTACCGGTGACCCTGCAGGTGGAACATTCAGTGGTCCCGGCATTTCAGGAAATATATTTGATCCTTCGATAGCAGGTGCTGGCGGCCCTTATACGATCACTTATACTTATACCAACGCCAACGGATGTACGAATACAAGTACGCATCAAACCAATGTAGGTTCAGCTTGTCCTCTTCCGTCTATACCGGGATCAATTGCTACAACAAGTGATGGAACTTCTGTTTGCCCGGGTGATACAAGGACCTATACAATTCCAGCTGTAGCTGCTGCAACATATTATACATGGACAGCACCACCTGGTGCTGATATTATCGGTGGACAAGGCACTGTACTTGTAATTGTAGCCTACAATGCCGGATTTACAGGAGATTCATTGAGGGTAACGGCTAACAATAACTGCGGAAGCAGCATAGCAAGAGCAAGAAAGATCAATCGCAAAGCAGCTCCTTCTTCACCTGTTGCTATTAGTGGGCCAACTACCGGGATATGTAACATGACTGGTATTTTATATTCAGTCATCCAGGAAGGATCAAATACCTACAACTGGTCATGGAATACAGGAGGCGTTTCAATTGTTGGGGGACAGGGAACGAGTGAAATCACCAGCGATTTTACAACTTCTTATATCAGCGGTAAAATATCTGTTACTGCCAGCAATTCATGCGGTACTTCTACTCCAAGAAATCTTATTGTAGATGCGAAGGCTGGTACGCCGGGAACTATCTCTGGTATCTCAGGCATTTGTGCAAATCAACAAGCTGTTGCATATTCAATTGCTTCAGTCACCAGTGCAACATCTTATATATGGTATGCGCCAACAGGAGCTCATATTAATGATGGAACAACAACATCTACAGGAACCACATTAGCAACAGCTGCAACAAATGTGCAGGTGAATTTTGGTAGCACTGGAGGATTGGTGAGAGTAAAAGCCGTGAATGCATGTACCGTCGGAACTGTTGTATCATTACCACTTTCCATTGTTTGTAAAAATGGTTTACCTGCGACAGAAATTGCAACTGAACAAGCAGGTAATGTATATCCAAATCCATCTAATGGACATTTCAGGATCACGGTTCCTGTTGTTTCTAAAATAACAGCAACAGCGAAGATTGAAATTGTAAATCAATTTGGACAAATGGTTTATCAAAGCAATCAACCATGCAGCAATGGAATCATCGATCTTAACCTAACGGGCAAATTTGCCAATGGTATTTACATGGTAAACTGTATTATTAATGGAGAAAAAACAGTGAGCAAGCTGATGATCAGTAAATAATAAATTATAGATAGCTAATTAATTAAAAAAGTCCCATTATCATCATGATAATGGGACTTTTTTTTTGTTATTGATAACACGACAGGCAGATTGCTGATTTTTTTTCTTTTATTCATTTACATGAAGCATGAATGATATATTTTTGAAGACCTTAAAAAAAGATTATGGAAAAGAACATACAGGAAAAAATAGACAAATGGCTGAACGGTAATTATGATGAAGCCACAAAAGAAGGAATCAAAAAATTACAGACTGAAAATCCCGATGACCTTGCGGATGCTTTTTATAAGAACCTTGAATTTGGAACCGGCGGGCTTCGCGGCATCATGGGCATCGGCACCAACAGGATGAATAAATATACCGTTGGAATGGCGACACAGGGTTATGCCAATTATCTAAAAAAATGTTTTGGCTATGATGTGAGTGTTGCAATTGCACATGATTGCCGGAACAACAGCCCGGAGTTTGCAGATATCACTGCCAATGTTTTTGCAGCCAATGGAATACAGGTTTATTTATTTGAAGCATTGCGTCCTACACCTGAATTGAGTTTTGCGATCAGGTATTTTAAATGCAAGGGTGGTGTGGTATGTACAGCCAGTCACAATCCAAAAGAATACAATGGTTATAAAGCTTATTGGGATGATGGTGCACAAATGGTTCCCCCACATGATAAGAATGTAATTGCTGAAGTAGAAAAAATTGCATCTGTAGATGATGTGAAATGGACAGGTGGCGGAAAAAATATTACAATCATCGGCAAAGAAGTAGATGAAAAGTATTTAGACATGGTTCAGGGATTGAGCGTTTATCCAGATGTATGCAAAGCGCAGCATGATCTTAAAATTGTTTATACACCCATTCATGGTACAGGAATTATGTTAGTACCGGCAGCGCTTAGCCGCATTGGTTTCGACAATGTTCATATCGTAAAAGAACAAAGCACCCCTGATGGAAATTTCCCTTCAGTAATTTATCCAAATCCCGAAGAGAAAGAAACAATGAGCATTGGCCTTAAACAGGCAGAAGCATTGAATGCAGATATTTTATTGGGAACAGATCCTGATGCAGATAGGGTAGGTATCGGTGTAAAAAATAATAAAGGTGAATGGATATTGATGAATGGAAATCAAACAGCCATGCTTGCTTTTAATTACATGATCGAAGCAAGAAAGGCAAAAGGCATTGCAAAGCCCAATGATATGGTGATCAAAACAATTGTAACAACCGATATGATCGATACCATTGCAAAAGCGAATGGCGTGAATTGTTACAATGTACTCACTGGTTTTAAATGGATATCATCATTGATAAAAGAAAAAGAAGGAACAGAAAATTATATCATTGGTGGTGAAGAAAGTTTTGGGCTGATGATCGGCGATAAAATCCGGGATAAAGATGCAGTGAGTGCTGTAACGATCATTTGCGAAATGGCTGCTTATGAAAAAAATAAAGGCAGAAGTTTGTTCGATAAATTACTCGATCTGTATGTACAATATGGCTTTTATAAAGAGAGCCTTGTAAGCATCACCAAAAAAGGAATGAATGGTGCAGCAGAGATCGGTGCAATGATGGAACAATACCGCACGAATCCGCCAAAAACAATTGATGGCGTACAGGTAAAAGAAGTGATCGATTATAAATTACAGGTTGGCAGAAATCTGATTAATGCAGAAACCTGGAAAATAGAACTTCCAAAAAGTGATGTATTGCAATTTGTATTGGGAGATGGAACTAAAATTTCTGCAAGGCCAAGTGGAACAGAACCAAAAATAAAATTTTATTTCAGCGTAAATGCGCCACTAAAAAATACGACTGATTTTGATAAAGTTGAAAAGGAACTTGACGAAAAAATTACAAGGATTGAGAAAGAGATGGGATTGAAATAAAAAATGATTGCCAGGCTGGGTTTGTTGAAGTCGGGTTAAAAATTAAACCGCTTTCAACAAGCTCAGTTTTATTATGTGTCAATAATGAATTTTTGAAATCACGAAATCATTTATGCAAACTAATCAATGGTTCAGTCAACTTTGGATATATTGCATATCCAAACCAACCGGCGAATTGCAACTATGAGAAAATTTGAAGATACTTACAGGCATAAGGGCCTTCGGAAAAAATTAATGGACATATTGCGTGAAAAAGGAATTACCGATGAAGCCGTGCTTGAAGCGATGAACAATATTCCAAGACATTTTTTTTTAGATACAGCACTCGATAATATTGCATACGAAGACCGGGCATTTCCCATTGCAGAAGGACAAACAATTTCGCAACCCTACACCGTCGCATACCAGTCCCAGTTATTACAAGTAAAACCGCAGGAAAAGATCCTTGAAATTGGAACAGGTAGTATTTACCAGGCAACCGTATTGGCAGAAATGGGCGCAAAGGTTTTTACCATTGAACGACAGAAAAAACTTTTTGAAAATACGAAGCAGTATATTTTCAAATCGAAATACCCCAATCTTAAATTCTTTTATGGTGATGGGTTTGAAGGATTGCCAACCTATGCAGCATTCGATAAAGTGATCATTACTGCAGCAGCGCCTTTTATTCCGCCAAAATTAATGGAACAGTTAAAACCAGGTGGCAAAATGATCGTGCCAGTAGATGAGGGTGAATTCCAGCGCATGTTACGAATAACAAAAAATGCAGATGGCAGCACGAGCGAAGAAGCCTTTACTAATTTTTCTTTTGTGCCAATGCTTACGGGGAAAAAAAATTAAGAATTATTGGTGAGTTCCTATAATTTAAAATACTATTTGGGATCAGATAGCTAATAGCTATTAGCTGTTAACTGATTTCTGAAATCTGATTGCTGGTCTCCCCAAGATGCATTAATTTAGTTCTATTATCAAATCCTCCTAAATGCGTTTTTTTTCCAAAATAGTTTTTATCTGTAATTTTTGTTTCATTATTGTTGTTGTATTACATTTTTTAAAAAGAGCCAAACAGGTAGATAAAGTTTTTGATGGCTCATTGACCTTTCAGCCTTTGATTGGAACCATTGCTATTTTAGGATACGTTGCTGCTATTATTTTAAACCTCATTTTTTTAATCCTTTGCATTTACTGGGTGAGAAAGAAAAAAATCAATATTATTCCAAGGTGGCTGGTAATGACCAGTCTTATTTTATTTCCAATACAATTTTATTATCTTTTTATAATGCCTCAATAATATGGTACAAGCTATTTTAAAAGACAAGCCAACAAAACTGTTTGTAATTTTTACAGCTTTTTTTATTGCCAATGCATTAATCGCAGAATGTATAGGTAATAAAATATTTTCACTCGAGAAATTATTTGGAGCTCATCCGCTTAACTTTTCTTTGTTTGGAGAAAGTGGTTTAGCGCTTAGTCTTACCTGTGGGGTATTGCTATGGCCACTTGAATTCATTATGACAGATATTGTAAATGAATATTATGGCCCCAAAGCAGTTAGACGTATATCTTATATAGCTGTTGCATTGATCTTATATGCTTTCCTGATGTTTTATATGGCGATGTCTGTTCCTCCTGCAGATTTCTGGTATGGAACCGGTGTAAATGATGGCGTTCCTGATATGTCAAAAGCTTTTAATTCTATTTTTGGTCAGGGAATGTGGATCATTGCCGGGAGCCTGATCGCATTCCTTGTAAGCCAGGTTGTAGACGTAACTGTATTTCATAAAATAAAAAAAGTAACTGGTGAAAAAAAGGTATGGTTAAGAGCAACAGGTTCTACAATCGTATCACAACTTGTAGATAGCTTTATTGTATTGTTCATTGCATTTAAGATCGGAAAAGACTGGAGCTTTCAAAAAGTACTTGCTATTTGTATGGTTAACTACGCATATAAATTTACTGTGGCAATTCTTCTTACCCCACTTATCTATTTGATCGAACACCGGATAGAAAAATATCTCGGCCATGAAACTGCGCAAAGAATGAAAAATGCTGCCATGGGTAAAAAAGAAGAATAATACAATAAAAGGTTTTTATTAAATCGTAAGATTGCCCCATGACTTATTCAATACCCAAGGTGCGATATTCAATATTCGTTGGATAATTGCCTCTATTGAACATTGAATATTGTACGTCGAATATTGACATTAGTCTTCAGTAGAAACTACATCTTTTAAAAAAGAAAAACAGCGTTACCACCTTGTAGAACTTCCCAACGTGCGATGCTTCTTCTGCATTCTCCAAAGATCAATGGCACAAAATGGCTGTTTCCTTGCAACTTTCTCTTGTAAATATGTAGAATTTATTTCCTTAATTGTTTCTTCTATTTCATTTTTGTTGATTGGGTCAATTACACCCACGTTATTCGCTTTCATAAATTTTTTTATATTATTTTATAATTACCTTCTATAAAGTCAGGCTGAGACCAGGTCTTGATAAGATTTTAGAGCAAACAGGAGTTTATAAACTGGTTTCTATCGCAGTAGAACTGAATTGCGGCGCAAATATAGTAAGTAGTAATTTCGTAGAAAAAGAATATGTAGTTATTTGGTAACTATCATGGTTAAGTGGTATCTTAAAATGATAAATTGTATTATTACATTTTGAATTAATACCAATAGTCTTTGTGAATGGTATAAAATTTTAATTGGGTACCTGGGTGTGTTGGAATAATGATTGTAAAACAGGAAATAGTATTTGGTAATTTGAATAATTTTGAAAAAAGCCGGGAAGTAATTTTTGCTGATGTATAAAAATCTAATTTTAATTTTTATAGTAATTAATATTTCTTCTGTTGCTTATGCTCAACAGGGAGAAAAAGCGGATACTTTTTTCCTGGCAAAGAAGAAAGGTATATTGGGGAAATTGGGAAGGAGTATAGCAAGGAGTTCACCAACATCTGCGCCTCCAATAAAATCTGAAGATCCATTTAAAAAATACAATGGAAAGATTATTCGGTTTATAGAAGTGGTCCCGGTTGGGTTCAATCAAAATCTTAATGACACAACTGAGATCAGGAAGAACCTTGCAATAAGAATCGCTAACAGGTTTCACAAAACCAGCCGTGGTGCCACAATAAAAAGAAATTTATTTTTTAAAGAAGGCGATGTCTTTTTACCCTTGCTTGTTTCTGATAACGAACGTTTTTTGCGGAACCTGCCTTATTTAAGAGATGCCGCAATCGTAGTATATCAATCGGTCATGTCCAGTGATTCCGTTGATGTGATTGTTTTGACGAAAGACGTTTTCTCAATTGGAGGAAATTTAAGTACCAATGGAACAAAAAGGACCAAAGCCGGCATTAGGGAAGAAAATGTTATGGGTACTGGTGCAAGATTGTCCTTAAGTGGTTTTTATGACAGGTATCGTAAACCAAATACTGCTTCTGGTATTGATTTCACAGAACGTAATCTCTTTGGTTCTTTTATTTCCGGAACTGTTGGATATAAAACTTTTAGAAATGCGGTTCTTAGTGACCGTTATGAAGAGAGAAATTATTATGTTCAATTTGAAAAACCTTTGATCAATCGTTATACCGATTGGACAGGAGCCTTATATCTATCTCACAACGAATCAGTAGATGCTTACCTGGATTCTTTGCCAGAGTATCAATATACTTCTCAATATAGGTACGACAATGTTGATTTGTGGGGTGGTTATAATATTGGGTGGAAAAGAAAAAGAAAGACGGATTCAGAAAAACGACTCCGGCATTTTGTTTCTGCACGTGCATTTTATAATTATTTTTACAAAGTACCTGCTATATTTAAAGATAGTTTCAATTACAATTTTGCCAATCGCAATGGAGCACTATTTTCTTATACATTATATAAACAAAATTTCTACGTAACCAATTTTATTTATGGTTTTGGAAGGAATGAAGATGTGCCGATTGGTATAAATGCAAGCATCACTGCAGGATGGACAAATATTCAAAATCGTATGCGTGGTTACTATGGGGCAGAATTTGACGCAAGCAGTTATTCAAAAAAGGGATTCTTTAGTTCATACATTGCAAGGATAGGTGCTTATCGAAGTGCAGATCAATGGGAAGATATCAGTCTTTTATTAAGTGTGAATCATTTTACAAAACTGCATAAAATAAGCAAGGAATGGTTTAATAGGAATTTTATTTCTGCTTCTTATACCCGTTTATTTAAACAACAATTGAATGAGCCCATAAAATTGACAAATGATTTTGGAATACCATATTTTAGATCAGATTCGCTTAATATTCTTGAATTTAATTCCAGGATAACATTTAAACTAGAATCTGTTTTCTTTAACCTGCATAAGTTTCTTGGGTTTAGATTTGCACCATTTCTTTTTGCCCAGGTATCTTTTTTAAAACCCATCATTAATCCCAATAACAGAACGGATAACTATGGAGCATTTGGCGCTGGTGTTCGTACAAGGAATGAAAACCTTGTTCTCGGGACGTTGGAATTAAGAGGATTTTATTTCCCAAAATTAAGTACGGCCGAAATGTCGAGATGGAAAATAGTTATTACTACCAATTTAAAATCAAAATACAACGCTGTATTAATTGAACGCCCTGATTTTTCACAAGTAAATTATTAATAGTTATGTACACACAACAGGAAGCATCGGCATTAAGGCAAAAATTCTGGATCAGTTTTGGCAAATATATGTCGCCCATTCCATCTTCTACAGGAGAAAAAACTAACTGGATTAATTACAGAACAGGCATTAAATTTATTAACTTTAAAATGGATGCTACTGAAGAAACTGCATCCATCGCAATAGAGATATCTCATAATGATATTGCGATGCAGGAACTATACTTCAACCATTTCAAAACGTTTAAAAAGGCATTGGAAGAAATACTTGCAGAAAAATGGGAATGGCAGTTAAATGCTGTGGACGAAAACGGAAATCCCATTGCCCGTATTTATGCTAACTTAGCAAATGTAAATATTCATAACGAGCATGACTGGCCGAAAATAATAACATTCTTTAAAAACAGGATCATTAAGTTGGATAACTTCTGGAATGAGTACAGGGATATTTTTGATATGTTGACATGAGGAGTTTAGAGTTGTAATTTTTGGGAATTTAAATTCGTGTAATTCGTGCAACAAATTCGTGTTTATCTTAATTTTATAAAAATATCAATCATGAAACATAAAAAGTTTTTTAGTATTTTATTTAGTAGCGCAATTTTATTTGCTGCATGCAATGCTGGTTCTGACAACAAGGAAACAAAAGATAAAAAAATGCAAACACCCGGCATTAAAGAAGAACAGGTTAACTACTCTGTTGACAGTGTAAACATGATCGGCTTTGCAGCTTATGATACTGGGTCAGATAAAAAACGACCAATCGTATTGGTTGTGCCTGAATGGTGGGGGCTTAATGAATATGCAAAATCACGAGCTAGACAATTGGCAGAACTGGGTTATTTAGCCATAGCCGTGGATATGTACGGGAATGGGCAGATAGCTGACAGCCCGGGCGTAGCTATGAAACTCTCCGGACCATTTTATCAGGATCCGAAAATTGGCAAATCACGTTTTGATGCAGCTCTTGCAAAGATCAAAACCTACGCCGTAGCTGATACAAACCAGGTTGCCGCAATTGGTTATTGTTTTGGTGGTGCCCAGGTTGTCAACGTGGCAAAATTGGGAGAGAACTTAAAAGGAGTTGTTAGTTTTCATGGTAATTTAATGGTTGTTCCTGCAGATAAAAATTTATTGAAAGCACCGATGCTTATCTGTCATGGTGCCGATGACCAGTTTGTAAAGCCAGAAGAAGTTGCTTCATTTAAGAAGCAAATGGATTCTATTGGAGCTGTTTACACATTTAAATCTTATGCTGGTGCAACACATGCTTTTACAAATCCTGATGCTACAAAAAATGGGCTTATTTTTAATCTTCCTATTGCATATAACTCAGCAGCAGATACGGCTTCATGGAAGGATATGAAAGATTTTTTCGGAAAGATATTTAAATAGCTTCTTAATACAAGTATGACATTAAAAGAGCTGTGCCGATTGGTGCAGCTTTTTAATTTTAGTAAGCTTTTTTAGGATGGAAGTTTTTAATTTTAATCTTCAATATTCAACGATCAATGTTCAATTATAGAACACAAAAAATCTGTGAATCAGTGGCAATTTCTTTTAGTTTTCAATCTAAATTGCTTTTGTACTTTTCTTATTTGCTTTGCGTGAAACCGATGATGGTGAAGAAAGAAATAAATGAAGTTATTGTCAGGCTAAATAGCTATTTTTAATATCCTTAAAGTCTGGCACTTACTAATAAAAAAATTGTATGCGTTTTTTATTCCTCTTCCTTTTTTTTCCTTTTTTTTCTGTGGCACAAAATGTTTCGCAACAAATAAACAAAGCAGAAACAGAAGTGGATCAGCTGAATAAAAAGAAAGATAGCCTCTTATTGAAAATCGAGGACCTGAAATTTCTGAAGATACGTGAGGATCTGGATAAATCAGGATTGCCCAAACTAAATGCCGGTGAAGAAGTTGTGTACCACCTTGCTTATGCACTTGTGTATGCAGAACAGTATGAACAGCCAAAATGGGTGGCGCATATTATTTTACCTGATGTAGTAAGAGGCAATGAGGGCCGTTCCAATGATTTCAGGCCAGATGAAAAAATTAAGACAGGTTCTGCAACAGAAGCAGATTATTTTTTGCGTATATACCAACCCGATAGTACGTTCAAGTATGATGCATTTGGTTATGACAGGGGGCATATGGCGCCATCTGCTGATTTCAGGTATTCAAAAAGAGCTTTGTCTGAAAGCTTTCTTTATTCCAACATGTCGCCGCAGGTTGCACAGCTTAATCGTGGCCGCTGGGCAGAACTGGAAGATGTGGTAAGGCAATATGTTGTAAGAAATAATACACAGGTATATGTGGTGACGGGACCTGTATTGAAACCAGGACTAAAAAAAATTGAAAGAGGTGTGAATAAAGTAAGTATACCAGAACAATATTTTAAAGTAGCACTTGATCTTACCAATCATCGTGCAATAGGTTTCCTGATGCCAAATAAAGAATGTGAATATCCCGTATTTAACTATGCCTGTACCATTGATAGTGTTGAAGCAATTACGGGCATTGATTTTTTTGCATCATTGCCGGATGAGGAGGAGAATAAATTGGAAAGTAGTTTCGATATTAATAAATGGGTAGGAGAACGAGAATTGGGAGATGTACTTCCTTTAAGAGCGGATAGCCTTCCACGTAATACATTTAATACAGTGCAGGCAAAACTTTATATGGGGAAGAACGAGAACATTAAAGTATGTGGTACCGTAGTTAGTACAAAGCTTTCATCAAAGGGAAATATCTTTATTAACCTTGATAAGAAATTTCCCAACCAGGTATTTAGTATTTCTATATTTAAGGACAATACATCCAATTTTAGTTACCAGCCAGAAAAGTTCCTGGCGGGTAAAACAATTTGTGTAACAGGAAAGGTTACTAATTATAATGGCGTTCCATCTGTGAGCATTACAGATGAAAAAGCAATAGAAATACTAAGTGATGAGGATTGATATTATAAAATTACCTGGCTGATTGTTCTTCGTCCCGATATTTGATCTTTACCAATGGCCATATTTTCTACAAATACTGTTAAGCCACGTTCCGTAGGTTTTTCTGCAATGAGTTTGATCTCTTTCTTAAATACGGAAGCTTGTTTAGGCGTTAGTTCTTTCAATGAAAAACAAAGCCAGTATTCGCCTTCTCTCCCCATTGGCCCAATATGAAAGGCCTTGATCTTCTTTACTTTATTTTTCTTTTTAAATGAAGTTATATAGCTGCGTAATGCAGAATCGCCCGGAACACCGGTACCAATACTATTGAATTGTATTACGATGGGATAAATGGTACTGTCCTGCTGCTGTGCCTTTAATGAAGTAAATAGGACAATTGTAAAAAAGCTAATTATAATTCTTAAGTTCATCCTATACATCGTTTTCATATAATTGTATGTAAATATTGTAATATCAAAGGTACTCATAAGAAATTCTAAACGTCTAAACCTTTAAACACCTAAACCAATTTATTAACAATATATATGTAAATTATTTTTAAAACCTGTATTTTCAATGTTTAAACATTATATATTTGCATTCGATATTTTATTAAAGTAAATATTTATAAATAATCATGGCTTTAAATTTTGGTGGATCGTATAGCTGGTTGAAAAAAATATTGATTGCAGGGGTTATTCTTTTAATCGTTGGTTCAATAGCAGTGTGGTATATATTTAATGAAAAATTTACCAATACATCAGAAAGAAAAGCCGACTATACAGTAAAAGCAATTGATTTTATACATGAATTTGAGAAGGGGGATAGCCTGGCAAATGTAAAATATTCGGAAAAGATTATTATTGTGAATGGCATAGTTTCTGATGTAGAGGCAGCCGACACAACCACGAATATAAAAATGTCGGAACCCTCAACAGGTTCCTACGTTATATTTGCATTTCAAAAAGAAAACCAGGAAGAAGCCAAAAAGATAAAGCCTGGTCAAACAGTTTCAATTAAAGGTTCGTGTAGTGGTGGTGCTTATAGTTCTATTCTTGAAACAGAATATATAACATTCAAAAGATGTATTGTAAATAAATAAATAAAATAAAAAACAACTAAAATGAAAAAAACAATTCTTGTATTTGCACTGGCTTTTTCAACAGGTGCTTTATTTGCACAAAAGAAAACAACAACTTCAGCGACCATTAATTTTGATGCTACTACTGAAAAAGATGCTTTACCAAAAGCCGGGAACAAAACAACTGTTGCTTCTTTGGATACCAAAAAAGGAACAATCGCTTTTGAAACGATCATCAAGAATTTTTCTTTTGGAAATCCAATGATGCAGGAACATTTTAATGGCGAACAATGGATGAATTCTGATAAGTTTGCGACCGCTACTTTCAAAGGAACAATTACAAACCTGTCTGCAATTAATTTTGATAAAGATGGTACTTATACTGCAGAAGTTACAGGAGACCTTACTTTGCATGGCGAAACAAAACCAGTTAAAACCAATGCCACTATAACAATAAAAGATAAAGCAATTAGTGCTATTGCTGAGTTCTCAATTAAGCTAGAAGATTATAAAGTAACAGGTGGTGCAATCGCAGCTGGTAAAGTTGCAAAAGAACCAAAGATCTCTGTTGTCGCTGATTTTAAATAATCATCAAAAATATAAGCATCTTAATATTCATAGGCCTTCCTTAAATGGAGGGCTTTTTTAGTTGAACATTGAATATTGTACGTTGAAACTTGAACATTTCCTATGGACTTTCTGATGAGCAAAGTTTCTTAATAAATGTTCAAGCTTCAACGTGCAATACTCAATGTTAAAAAAAGGGATATTAGTCCAGGCTTTTTACAAAGCATTCATCTCCATGTTTAACTACTTTCTTAAAACCCATCACAATTAAAAAACGCTGATGTTTTTTATTGATTACCTGTGAATATTTTAATCGCTTCACCCCTTTTAAAATAAGATACGTTTTCTCTTTTTCAAAAATAAATTTACCAACCTTAAAATCCCTGTATTTAGCTACTGTATAATTTATATTTACAACAGCTGTACCATCTTCCAGTAGGGTAGCAGCAAATATATTGGCGATCACAATATCTCTTAAAACAACAAAACGTATATTATCATCGGTTTTTATTTCTTTAAAACCAGGAAAGTAAACATTGATATCAGTATAATAAAAAGATAAAAACCTATTTACGAGCGTAGTGCCTGGTTCAAATTCAAGCAAGTCAAAATTTTCATTTGCCCGGTAAATCTTTACCAGGTAAAAACCATTGATCAATAGCAATAAAGTATTTGTAAGGATAACGGGCAATGCATGTATTAATACACCATAAACAATAAATGCCAGGCAACCAAGAGTATTGAGCCACCTGAATTTAAGATCATTATTTACCATTAATGAGATGGCGAGTAGAACGGATGCTATGTAGCCTAGTATGAGTTGTATCATTGTGGAAAGTTGATAATGGTGATAGCGTTGATTGTGATGATAAAGTTGCCAGGGTTAATAAAGTTAATACAGTTAATGCTGGCAAAAAGCAGCCGGAATTTATTAACCTATCATCCCTCTCAACGCGATCAACTAGAAAAAAAAACTCCCGCATTAGTGCGGGAGTTTTTTTTAATTTATAATTCTGAATTCATAATTCTAAATTCTTAGTGTCTCACGACAACTCTTTCAGTAGCCAGTCTTACACCAGCCTTATCATATATTGCAAGAACATAAACACCTGAAGATGCACCACCAAGGTTAACATCAATAACCTGGTATTGAGCCCTGTCAGTAACGTTAATCTGTGCATAAACCCTTGCTCCTTTGCTATCAAAACAAGTTACATTTCCAATAAGGTTTGGAACCCTAACTTGAATTACGAATTGACCAGTATTAGGATTAGGATAGATGTAGAATTTTCCGTTTATAGAATCCACAACAGTGATCCTGTTTGAATTGCTTCCACAAGTTCCTGTAGCATCAGAAACGAATACACCATAATCTCCCAGCTCAGTGATACCTACTGTTATCGTATTTGTATTATTGTTTGGAACAACAACACCATCACGATCCCATGTGTATGTGAATGAACCTGCAGGCGTAACAGCAGCTGTAAGTGTTACAGTCTGGTAAGGAAGGATAGTTGTAGCAGCATCTGCAGTTATTGTAACAACTGGCAATGGATTAGCCGTTACCGTTACTGTTGCTGTGCTTGAACAGCCAAGTGAAGTACCTGTAACTGTATATACAATTGGATTAGGAACACTTGGAGTACCTGGATTAACTTCAGGAGTTACAATAGGGGTAGCAGAATTAGCGCCACTTGTTATTGTTCCAAATGAAGCCGTCCAGCTATAACTAGCAGCACCGGTTGCATTTAATGTAGAAGGGTTGCCAGTACATACAGCAACAGGATTAGCAGTTGCAGTAAGAAC
This sequence comes from Ferruginibacter sp., assembly GCA_039934735.1. GTDB lineage: Bacteria > Bacteroidota > Bacteroidia > Chitinophagales > Chitinophagaceae > Ferruginibacter. The sequence goes on from JBDTLP010000004.1 coordinate 40,639, forward strand.
CGGTAAAGGATTTACTGTTAATGTAACTGCATTTGAACTTCCTGCAGCAGTACAAGGAGAAGTTGCGCTTGAAATTATTACATGGTATTGATTACCATCCATTGCAGGAGTAACTGTAGCAAGCGTAAGCGTTGCATTTGTTTCACCAGCAATATTTGTAAATGTAGTACCGCCATCTGTGCTAACCTGCCATTGATAATTAAGGCCTGTGCCTGAAGCAACAACTGTAAATGTATGGCTATCGTTTTCACATGCAGTAAAGTCAGCTGGTTGTGTGGTGATATTTGCAGCAGTATTTACAGTAAGGCTTACATCAGTACTGGTTGTTGTACCACATAGGTAAGTGATGATTACATGATAAAGGTTACCATCATCACCCTGTGTAGTTGTAAATGTATAGGTAGCTGAAGTAGCACCGGCAATATCAGAAAAACCAGTTCCACTATTTACCTGCCATTGGTAAGTAACACCAGCAGTTGGTGAAGCAACTGTGAAAGTCGCAGCTGTTCCTGAACAAACTGAAGCCGCAGCAGGTTGAGTAGTAATTGAAGGAGGCGTTCCTGGTTGTACAGTAAATGAAATAGTACTGTTTTGTGAAATAGCACCAGCAGTACCAGTTACAACAACATTGTAAGTTCCCGGAGCAAGTGTATTTGTACCAGTCAAAGTTACATCTGCACTGCTGCCTGGAGCAATTGGAGTTGTGCTAAAAGTAACTGTTGTACCTGCAGGATTACCTGTAGCTGTCAAATCTATAGGAGTAACGAATCCACCGCTTGCAGTAGTAGCTAATGTAGCAGTAGAAGAAGCTGCGCCACCGCATGCAACTGTTATTGGAGCAACGCTATTAAATGAGAAGCCAGTTGCAGGAGGAGTGATCGTGAAATTTGTATTAGAAATATCAAAGAAGATATTTCCTACAGATTCAATAACTACCCTTGCAGTAGTTGTAACGTTATTAGGTATGGTTACAGTTTCAGTACCATCATTAGGTGTATTAGCTACCAATACGATTGGCCATGTATATCCTCCATCAATTGAAAGAGAGATTTTTACATTGGCACAACTAACAGGAGCCAGAGTAGTATTAGCTACGGCCCAGGTAATTGTTTGAGTAGAACCAGCCTGCCATGATACGTTTGTATTTGGTACAGTTACTGCAAATGGTCCTGAAGTATTAGTAACAGTAACTACCATATCAGTAAATGCAGTTTGACCAACAGATACCGGTGCGGTAGAAACATAAGGAGAATTATCTCTAACTGTACACCTGAAATTCAATGTTCTGTTTACGGAGCTTAAATATTCAACTTTAAGGTTTGGAGTACCACCTGCCAAAGCATTTGTGAATAAAGCACCATTAAGTATCGAAGTTAATCTTGGAAGATATCTTGTTCCAGATGCGGTAGGATTAAAAGATAGCCAGTTAGGGCCTGTCGCTTTTGTAGCAGATGCAGCAGAAGCACCAGCTGTTTGCGTTGACCCCATATCATCATTTTGTTCCCATTGGTAAGTCAATGCATCACCTGGGTTGGCATCAGTAGCAGAACCTGTTAATGCAAATGGTGTACTGATCGGGATAGTATAATTGCCTACTGCAGCAACGACTGGCGTTGCATTGACTGCGGTAATATCAGTTGTTACCGGGCAGGTTTTTGTAGCTAAATTAGTCTGTATCTGCCGGATAGTTGCTTCATGATAATAGGGAATTGAATGCGAAGAATCATTCTGATTAGTAATTCCGGCATATCCCATAATAGTAATGCCTGAACCTACTTCTTTTTGGGCACTTGTTCCACCTTCATATCCAAATGAAAAAGTATGGTTTCCACCCATTTGGTGTCCTACTTCGTGCACTACATAATCTATATCAAAATTATCTCCTTCTGGTATATTATCAGCAGGTGAAGTGATACCTGCACCTTTATAAGTACCTGGGGTGGTACCATTGCCACAAACACAACCGATACATCCGGCATTGCCACCACCGCCAGATTTTCCAAACATATGCCCAATGTCAAAATTTGCATCCCCGATTAAAGCCTTTAGAGTAGTCAGTAATTGACCATTCCAGTCATTGATACCGTTAGCTGGAGACGTCGTGTTGTTCCAGGTAGTATAAGGATCGGTTGCAGCATTAAAAAAGATAACAGGATCATTACCTGCAATAACATTAAGATGAACACCTAGATCTTTTTCGTAACATCCATTACAACGGGTAATAGTGGCATTGATACCGGCATAAACCAGTGCAATCTGGCTAACACTGGTAGCTCCGAAATAGTTAGCATATTCTCCATTACAAGACTGGGCAAGACGCATTACTTTTAATTGTCCGGCCGAACTGTTTGTAAAATTTGAGTTAGTGATTTTTGCATGTACATCATTGTCAAATGCATGGTCGTCAGTAGTACAAGCCCATGGTAATTGACCCGGATTTCTTTGAGAAGTGAACACAGCATACACTGTATGATCTTCTGAATATCTTTCAATGAATTCAGCTTTATTGGTTCTGAAAACCATTGTTTGAATGCCCGCAGGAGAGATACTTAATTTTAAAGTGGCGTAACGGTCAGTAATACCCTTTCCCGAAAAAGCCCTGATTTGCGGATATTCTGCCTGTAAGGCAGGCTCAAAATTTGAAGCTTCAAATACTTCAAATTGCTCCATATTTCCATCAGTATTAGGTAAACTGATGATAGTAGAATGCCTTGAAGCATTATTAACAACAGTAAATAATTCCTGTCTTAAAGGCTCAATGTTTAAAGTAAATAATTTGAACTCTTTAGGAAATGAAAGCCTCTTAACGGCTTTGTACACTGGAATACTATTGCGGCTTTCAGTAGTTGCAGACCAATATTTGGCTGTTTGTGAAAAACCAAGTGTAGTAAACAATGCAAGCAAGAATGTAAATAGTAAAGTTTTTTTCATTGCAATTTTGTTTTGATTGATTTAATTAACTGTAAATATAAATTATAATTTAAAAAAAAAGACCGAGGCGCCAAAAAAAAGTAATTTTATTTTTCGGTATGAATTATAACATAAATGTGTGTTTAAACATCATATTCGGTAAGGATATATCGGTTTAAATTAAAAGCTTCCACAATTTAATGTAGAAGCTTTAATTTAAAATACGCTTATTTTATTTTATGCCATCGTCAATCAAGCTTTATCACTTTTACATTTTGCATTTGCCCGTTGTTGTCTTTAAGAAGCACGAAATAAATACCTGCGGTATAATTGCTGGTATTAAAATCAACGGCTTTATCAAGGCTGTTTAATTGTTTTTTCTGCAGGGTGATACCGGCATCGCTAATAAATTCTAAAGTATACGACTTAATCTTTGTTTCTTTATTTTCCTGTTTGAAGTTCACTGTAACCTTGTCACGGAAAGGATTCGGAGTTGCAGTCATTGTAATAGAATTCGAAAGCTTTAAGGGAATGCTTCCTTCATTTCCAATTTCTCCTCCCCTGGGAGTACATCTGTTTTGCCCATCGCTTTCATTTACTAAAATTTCAGCGGAACATTTTCCTGTACACCTGCATAAATTTCCTTTTGTGTCCATTGTATATACGGTTAAAGTAACAACATAAGATCCTGCTGTTGTATAATCGTGTGTAGCAGTTATACCGGGTGTTGGAGCTGTACCGTCCCCAAAATCCCAAACGTACATAAAGATTGGATAAGAACTGGTAGTTGAGGAACCGTCTGCGAATACATGTAAACCAGTTCGGGTAATTATCCATGATACTTTTAGATCGCATCGGCAATCCTGAATCAGTATTTGGAATTCTCTTCCGCCCTCACCACATGGTCCATGCCATGTTACTGTAACTCCATAAATTCCTGCTGAAGCGTAAGTGTGGTTCACGCTTATTCCCGTAACAGGAGCCGTACCATCTCCAAAATTCCAGGTATATGTATTGGCCCCGGCGCACGAGTCACTCACTTCAAAATGAGCATTAAAACCTAAACACACAGTATCCGGTACTACAAATGCATATGGTGTGCAGGCACAGGAGTCGCTCTTGACTTCTATACATGCAGGGTTTGATTCCAAAGGAATAAGGTGTCTTACATCTGGTACATAATTTTGTAGGTATTTTATTGAGCCTCTCAATGCATAAGTATTACATGCCCCATCTTTTTGTCTTGCAGATGGGCTAACCGTTGCTTTAAAAATATATTCCAGGTTAGGTAATACATTAAAAGGGGTATGAAATTCTGTTTTAAAGTTTGGCGCACCAAGAAAAGGAGTTGCATTCCAGCTTGGTATTAAGCCGCCGCTTGTAATATCCAGTTCCGGGGTAGTATAGATCTTCGATCCTGCTGTAAAATCATAGAATTGATTATACGAGCCAATATTAGAATTGATAAAAGAATTGAATCTCACATCAGTATTGCTTGATCTTGTCGTATGATTTAAAATGTATTCATCAGCAGAACCATTATTTCTTGGCAAAAGATCTACAATGACAGGATCGATTAAGCTGGCGCCATAGTTAAGTTCCCTTAACCTGTAATAAACGGAAGTACCCGCTGCAACGCCGACTGAAGGCTGATAAACAATCCCATCCCGGCTTACCTCTTTCCGGATGGTATAATTTACCGGGTGATTTACGAGGAAAGTAGTGCTTGCTGTCGTGGTTGTAATGTTTGATCCTGCAATTTCTGCTATGTTCCTTACATTGCCGATACCTGCTTCATTAATGATGACCACATCAAATTCCACATAATAGGCGGGAAGGTAGTAAGCAGACCCACAAACAGGCGTGCGTACACTTGTACATTGCCCAGGGGGGATATTAGGCAAATTGTAGGTCAATAATCCGGCTGAATAACTACTACCCGTAATAGTCCAAGGATGAACTGTAAAAGGCCATGTTGCACCCGGCAAAATGCAGGTTGTTAAGGGTGCTGCATTGTCCGTTGTATAGTATGTCTCACTGCCCGCTACATACTGGAGGTTATTAAGGTCGATATTATCAATTATGGTCGGTGTTACAATTTGGCTTCCGCCAATATTTTGTACTCTTATTCTAAATCGAACATGCTGCCCGATTGAATATCCACTGGGGTTATATGAACATATCGTTTTTTGCAAACATGCGGTAGCAGCTGTTGGAAGCATGTATATGTTAGCAGTATAAGAACCAGTGAAACCGGCTATGGCAGTTACGGTATTCGAAATTGTTGAACTGGTAGTAGAGGTACTTATCTGGTAACTAAAATCGTACACATCTACACCACCGGGAACAAGACCCGTAGAAGTTGAAGTGATTGTATAATTCAAGAGAGTATGTGACACTGACGTACCTGATGGTGAAGAAATTAAATTTACAAGCGATAAATCCGAAGGGAAAGGATCGTTTAAAGTATATATCAAATTACTTCCTCCTGTATTTGATACTTTTATCCTGTAAATTCCGGTACAACCGGGCAGATTGCCATTAGGAAATACTTGTTTGACTAAATTTCCAATCGGATTATTATTCAGTTTTTGTACACCCACCGTAGCATTGAGCGTTTCGGTATTGCCACAGGGGTTCACTCCTGTAAGTTGAACAGCATTATTGTCACAGTCTCCAACCGCCATTGGAGGAAATGTAAGATCGAAGCTGGCATCATATGGGACATGATTATTAGGGTCCAAAAAAAATCCGCTTGGGAAATTAATTATACCGGTTGGCGTAATTGATGTTCCCGCCATGTTCGCTGAAGGAACATAACTGCTGGTATTGATCAGTGAACCTGGGGGAAATAAATCTGCCAGGGTAATACTCGTAAGTGTTTCAGCACCTATATTAGTTGGATGCGTTTTTACAATTCTTACTTTAAAATTTACTGTTTCAGATAATGTGCCGTAGGGGCAGGTACCGCCAAGGTACACTAAGCTGGTTGGAAATTTTTGTAAATGCCAGGGATTATCAACAACAACCGGGGTGGTAATTGGTGCTGTTGTTATATTTATGCCTCCATGACTTCCAAATAACTGTACAGTTGCCGAAAGTGATTGCCCGCCACATGCTTTATCAGCCGGCAGGTGCACATTTATTTCAAACGATCCTCCGATTGGTCCATCAATATAAGAGTATAATGCGCCGAATGTTAATCCTACAAAGCCTCCCGTGTGGGTCCAGTTGAAAGTAGGAACATTGCCTGCATAACTTCCCGTATTAGGTCCGATAACATCATCTATATACAAATTCGGATCAATCATTACCGTCATATATTCAAAACTGGTTGTTGGCGGAATAGTAAAATTTACAATGTATTTAAATGACTGTTCACTTTTTACAGATGGTAAACTAGCTGACATTTGAACGGAAAATCCGTACTGTTCAACAACAGGTGATATCTGTGAAAAAGCTCCCATTGAAGACAATACACAAAAAAATGCAAGGATAAATAACTTGCTTCGATTAAAAAGTTTGTACATAATATTTTTTTTGGAGCATTAATAATTTTTTTTGAATTTGTTTCCGGGTAAGAATTTTGATTATGGGCTTCTTTGCGAATGCCAAGAATGTAAAAAGTTTTTTTTGCTTTTGATGATTAATAAGATACAGAGTTGCTTTATTAAAAACATTTTGACAGTTTGTTATTTGCTAACCAAATATTCATTTTCTATTTTTAGTTTATGAGTTTTTTTAACCCAAAAAAAACGAGGGAAACACCTTTTTTTAATAAGTTGAGTCATTTATTGTAAAGTCTATAGCAGACCGTTTTTTTATAAAAAAATCCTTGCTACTTTATTTTGAGAAAGGGAAAAATGAGAATTACCTTTTTCAGCCTATTAATACAATTGTACCGTTGAGTAGATGTTTGAAAAATATTATGGCGCTAAAGAATGCCAGGTGAGATCGCTGTTTAAGATTTTACTTTAACAAAGGGATAAATCGGACTAGCCCTTATTTTATAAAAACCGGAATGGCATTTATTTCGTGAGATATTTACTGTGTTGCGAATAACTACAACCTTATATTATTGAATAAGTATTGCTCAATTACTTAATTATAAATTTCATTAGAATGTCAGTCTGCTGATCATCACCCAACATAAAATGATGCGTCGAAAATTTTACAAAACCATTTCTTTCATAGAACCTGATAGCCCCGTCATTTTTCTCCCATACACCAAGCCAAATAAAATCAACCTTTTTTTGCTTTGCTATTTCCAATGTTTTATCAATTAATTTTTTCCCGATTTGACGGCCCTGGTATTTTTCTTCGATATATATTCTTGATATCTCTAAACCATTTTCATCAAGGAGATCGCCTTGCGCACTGCCACTATTAAGTTTTAAATATCCTACTACCTCATCATTCAATAGTGCAAAATAAAACTGCGATTCGGGATTGCTTAATTCTTCCAGCAGGCTTTCTTTACTAAAGGCATTGTCCATGTACATGTTCATGTTGGCTTCGGTATTGTCTTTTGCAAAAGCATTGTAAAAGGTATTTCTGCTGATTGATTGTAAGGTATCCAGTTCTTCGGTACCAATCTTCTTTATTGAAATTTCGTTGATCACTTTATCTATCAATTAGGGATTTAAAATAATGTTGCAATTTATTAATTCATCTGGTATGATTTCACTATTCACAAAATCAACTACCTCGGGATATATAAATACCTACAGAGTTTGCGGCCATGGTAAATCAAAACCTTCTGCAACAGAAGAGCAGGCGGGTTTAGAAGACCAAGTATAATAAAAATTCAGTCCGGGACGCTACCCTTTTTCCGGTTTGTGCCGTTGGTTGAAGGCCGGGCGATAGCACTAACAAATTGTTGCGACTGACTTCAGCAATTATTCAGAATTTCAATAGCAGCAAAAACAAACATAAAATCCTTCTCTGTTTTTAATCAAAGCCGGCGGAAATGATAGGAAATGAACATTTTTGACAATTGAAATTATTTTCATCCTTCGTTGCAGCAAGAAAGCAACAAGAATGCAGCCTGGAAGCAACAAGGATGTGGATTGGATATTCACTGGAACTTGTATCTGATAATGTAGGGTATACTTTACAACAATTTCATCAATATACTATAAACTCCTCTTATAAGTCTGCGCTATATTTGACATTGGAATGACATTGATCAAGTCCGACTCAAGTCCGATTTATGTCGGACTTGAGTCGGACTTGATCAATGTTTGGTATATGTCATACCGCTATCACTCCTATGACTGATTACTCACAGAAATTTTAATATTATAAATCCAATAAGATGGCAATACATCAAAACCATATGTCTGGCCCAATAGGGTCCGTGATTATGTACAATAGGAACGGCACGCAATGCAGCAGGTCAAAAGCGGCTAAAGTTCATCAAACAAAAAATACAAAAAAAAGCAGCTCCAACTTTTCCATAGGTTCACAATTATCAAAGATCATCAGGCATTCGATGGCAGATATCTGCAGGTTAAATGATGGCACGCGACATTCCCGCATATCAGGTACATTTTTGACCTGGCTCAGAAGTACAGACATTCATAGCAGGCCATCAGAGTTTGTGCAATTACTTTCAGCATTCAATATCAATCCCGAAAAAATGTCAACAGGTAAATGGAATGATCATATCAGCATCAACAGGGATAATAATAATATTGAAATTAAGATCAGCGAATTGATTCCTTCAGAACTGATGTCCATTCCAAAAGGAAATTCCATTATAAAACTTACAATAAGATCCCTGGCAGTTTCCATTGAAGATATGAAAACAACAACCGCAGTCAATAGTTTTAGTATCGGTCACGGTGAAATGCTATCTTCAACAATATTTAATCAATCGGTTATTGCATCGCCCGGTAGTATTATTCTTACTGGCATTGCCATTGAATGTTTCGATGATCATTCGATGCAGGTTAAATGGAGAAAAGGATATAATCCGCCGGCATGGTTCGGGTATGCGGAATGGAAAGCTTTTTAAATTTTGAAAGACCTAACATGTTTTAAAAACCTGTTAGGTCTTTGCGGAAACCGTTCATAAGCCTGGTAAGCTTATACTGACTGTCTTTGCCGCAAATTAAAAACTCCTGCATTAGTAGCAGGAGTTTTTAATTCATAATTCATAACTCACAACTCTTAACGTCGTACAATAACTCTTTCTGTAGCCAATCTCACCCCAGCCTTATCATATATTGTAAGAATATAAACACCCGAAGATGCTCCACCAAGATTTACATCGATCACCTGGTAAGGTGCCCTGTCTGTAATATTAATTTGGGCATAAACCCTTGCACCCTTGCTGTCAAAACAAGTTACATTTCCAACGAGGTTTGGATTTCTGAATTTTATCACGAATTGTCCCTGGTTTGGATTCGGATAAATGTAGAATTTGCCATTAAGAGAATCCAGGATAGTAATATCATTCGACGCACTGCCGCAGGTTCCGGTAATATCAGCAACGGTAACATTATACACACCATCATCTGTTACGCCCACTCTTAAAGAATCTGTAGTATTTGCAATGGCAGCACCATTCCTTGTCCAGGTATAAAAAAAACTGCCAGCCGGTGTTACGGTAGCTTTTAGCAACAGGGTTTGATATGGAAGTAGGGTTGTGTACGCATTTGTCGGTACCGTATTTAATGTTACTACTGGTAATGGGTTAGCCGTTACCGTTACAGAAGCTGTTGCTATACATCCCAATGAATTACCAGTAACAGTATAAACAATCGGATTAGGAGAACCCGGAGCAGCAACTGTTACTTCGGGATGAACCGTTACATTGGCGTTATTTAAACCTGTTCCCGGAGCCCAGGTATAACTATCCGCACCAGTCGCACTAAGGTTTACAGCACTGCCTGTACAAACACTGACTGCATCAGCTGTAGCTGTAACAACCGGTAAAGGATTAACCGTTAACGTTACATTATCCGATACACCCGGGGCAGGGCATGCCGATCCTGTACTTGATATGATTACCTGGTATTGATTACCATTCATGGCATTTGTAATGTTTGCCAGATCTAGTGTAGCGTTTGTTGCAGCAGGAATGTTGGTGAATGGCCCACTTGCAACACTTACCTGCCATTGGTAACTGACACCCGTACCCGTAGCTACAACGCCGAAAGTATGGCTGTCATTTTCACAAACAGTAAACGATGCAGGCTGCGTAGTAATATTTGCAGCAGTATTTACAGTAAGGCTTACATCATTACTGGTTATTGTGCCACACTGGTAAGTAACAATTACATGGTATTGGTTACCGCTATTAACCTGTGCCGTTGCAAAAGAATAGGTGGCAGCAGTAGCGCCAGCTATATCAGTAAATGGCCCGCTTGCAACACTTACCTGCCATTGATAGGAAATACCTGCATCTGGCGAAACAACATTGAAAACCGCATTATCACCAGCGCAAACAGATGCTGCAGCAGGCTGTGTGGTAATTGATGGAGGCGTACCAGGTAATATAGTGAAAGAAAGTGTCGTTGATTGTGTGATGGCGCCTGCAATCCCATTAATAGTTATGTTATAAGTACCAGGCGAAAGTGTATTGATATTGTTTATCAAAACATTTGTAGCGTTTCCTGGTGTAACAGGATTGCTGCTAAACGTTACCGTTGTACCTCCCGGATTTCCTATAGCGGTAAGATCAATGGGTGTAACAAATCCGCCAAAAGAGGAAGTATTTAAATTGGTTCCTATAGATCCAACTCCACCACAGGCAGCAGATACTGCTGAAGGAGCAGTAAATGAATAACCTGCAGGGGGTGGTGTAATGGTAAAGTTTGCATTTGAAATATCGAAGAAAATATTACCAATCGCTTCTACTTTTATTCTTGCAGTTGTTGAAGGCGTTGCTGGTATTGTCAATGCCTCTGAACCATCATTCGGAGTGCTTGCACTAATTACAGTTGGGAAAGTCAAACCTCCATCTGTTGATAAGGATATCATTACATTGGCAACATTAACTGGTGCCACATCTGTGCCAACCACGTTCCAGGTAACTGTTTGTGTTGATCCTCCTGCATATGATTCGCCACCATTTGGAACCGTAACAGCAAATGGACTTGTACCAACTGTTGTTACTGAATAAATGCCGGTATAACCTGTTTGGCACCCGTTTCCACCGGTAACGATACCACCGCCACCTGCACGATTGTCCCTTACCGTTAGCCTGAATTTCATGGTCCTTGCTGTGGTAGGAAGTGTTTCACCCTTAAAGCCTCCCATTACAGCAGGAGGTACAGCAGGCAAATAATTAGCGGCTATGCGTGCAGGATCCGGGAAAGTTCTGCTACCGGTTGTTTTAGGAACCCTAGCTTTAAAAAGGGGTGAAGTTGTATTTGCAGTACCTCCGTTCCATGTTGTGGAAGGCCCAAGGTTCCAGTCTTCCCAGCAATAAGTAAGCGCATCCCCATCAGCGTCAGTAGCAGTTGCTGTTAATGTAAATGGCGTATTCACAGGAATGCTTACACTATTATTTGACATAGATGTGATCTGCGGTAACGTATTTCCAGTTGCTGTGATAACACCACAGGTAGCACCATTATTAAGATATACACTGATCTCATCAAAACTAACTGAATGAAAAGTAGGATCACTGTGAGGCTGTATATCATCTGTGCCACAAATGCCGGCATAAGCCATAATGGTAGTACCGCTTCCTACTTCATAAGCTGTTGGTCCATTCCTGTTTCCGCCACCACAATTGCTTGCACTACTATTAAAGGAATGATCACCTCCAAACTGGTGGCCCATTTCATGCGCCACATAATCGATATCATAACCATCTCCAACAGGGTTAGGGCTACCCGTTATGCCACTTGCTTTTTGTCCATTCACACATACAACTCCAAGTCCCGCAAGGCCACCGCCACCCGTACTAAAAGTATGGCCAATATCAAAGTTTGCATTTCCGATTGCATTACTGATCACTGTTTCGCTTTCGTTGATCAATGTGTTTGCATCATTATTTCCATTGAATGGATCTGTACCAGCATTTAAGAATTCAATAATGTTATTGTTGGCGATGAGGATCATTCTTACCGTGAGCTCTTGTTCATATACACCAACCACACGGTTAACCGTAGTAACAATGGCGCTGTGTAATAATGCGGCTGTAGTTCCTCCAACGGCTACAGCATATTCTCCTGTGCAGGCAAGTGCAAGGCGATAGGTATTTAGCTGGGTACCCCTGCATGGGCCAACAGGTACCACGTTTGTACCATCGGGTGCTTTTGCACCAAGGTTTTCTTTTACCTGGCAAACCCATGGATCTTCTTTTTTATTATCACGTGCATAATAACTGATATAATTATTTATATCTCCTCTTGCATAAGGATCCATGTAAAAATTACCATTAACGGTTAATACCTGTGCATGAAAACCAAAATCGGTATAGTCAAAACGAATTGTCGCATACGGGTCATCGATACCTTGCCCTAAAAAAGTTTTTATCTCCGGGAATTTGGCTTCAAGGCCTGGTTCCTGGATACTGCTTTCCCAAACCCTGAACCTGGCTGAACTGCCATCCGGCATAGGCAATTCCATAACGGGTGCAAGTTTCCTGTCAATAACATTTTTTTCATGAGGTAGTGACCATAAGAAAGTTTTTAACTCGTCCGTATTTACAGCAACTGTTCTATATAGTTGTGGAACGATTGTACGTTTATGATTGCGGCTATTTATTTCACTTTCTTTGGCATCTGCAAAAAAACGATGCTGCGCCATGGAAGAAAGACCAGTAGCGATCACAAATAAAAAAATAAAAAATGGTTTGTTGAATTGTTTCATATAACAGTTTTGGTGGATAAATATCTAGTTAAGTAAATGTATCAATATTTACTGGAATAATTTTAGGAGTTTTGGGGTGCAAATGCAGATGGTCTTCTAAACCTTTAAACTCTTAAATCAGGTACCTTTCAAACCTGTCAAGGATAGGGCAAACACGAACATCATTACTATCATCAGGATCGTGTCAATAAATGTTGATTGTATTCTGTCTGTGATTTGCGGATATTTTTCTGGCATGTTTCCTTTTGTTCTTTTCAACGAAGAATGATACTTTTTATAAAGGATTTTTTTCATTTTGCCCACAAAAGCAAAAATTTATTATGTAAAAAGTTTTGCCTGGCACATTATCAGGTATGCCAATGAATCAATAATTTTCTATTCAACATCCAAATATGGCAATTTCTATTGTTAAGCATAGTGAAGAAAAGATCAACATGCCCATGATAATTGGAATCTGAATGTAGTAATTCTTGTTTAATAATTGCATCCATCCAGCTAAAATTAAATTCTTCTTTGTTGTATTTTGGAGCAACCCAATCTTGTTTCATATAGGATGTTGTGATCGCTTTGAATGTAATTGTATCAAAATATAAAATGGCTTCAAGGTAAAAATCAGAAGGGCCAGGAACGCTTAAGCGATCATTGGATACTGAATTGTCAATATAAGTGAGATGAAATTTTACTTGCTCCGGCTTAAAATAGTTGAAGGCTAAATATTTTTTCAATTCATTTGTATCGGTTGACATTGTAGTTGTTTTGTTCCCGTCTTTTGTTGTTGCAGTGATAACTGGAACAAATTCTCCAATAGAATTCGTGTTGTTTTTTTTATTCGTATTGGATTCTGTACATGATAAAACAATATTGTTGGTATAGAAAAATAAAAAGATCGTTATAAAATAAAATATTCGTTTTCTCATATTTAAAATATTTTATTCAGCCTTCGGAGATAAATTTTAATTTCTTTTCCAATTGCCGCAGTTATCTTTTTTGATATTTTATCATAGAGCAATTTTACTCCACTAATATACCAAACATCCTAAATATTAACACAGCGATCGTTAATATTAACATGCAACTATTTTATAATTTTTAGACCTTTCGGAAAATTATAAATTATGAAAAAAATAGCAATCGCTTCTTTACTTATTTGTTTTTTAGTAAGTAGCTGTAAAAAAGGCAATGATGTTGCATCTCAATCTTCGGACGCTGTTAAAACAACAACAGCAGCAGCAGATGTGAAACCAACGGCTTCTTTCCGGATATCAAATCTTGTTTCACCTGGAATGATACTGGAAGGTAACATTACTGATTTTGAAAACACGTCACAAAATGGGGACACTTATCTATGGGATTTTGGAAATGGAATAACATCTACCCAAAAAATACCCAATGATATTTCATTCGTTCCTTGCGGAGGAACATACAGCATCTCTCTAACGGTGAAGAATAAACTGGGTGATGTAGCAACTTCTTCCCAGGCATATACCATTTTATGCAGGGGTAAGAATGCCCATAATACACCGGTAGTTCACTTGCCAACTGCAGCAATACATGCCTATGTACTCACTAACGAATAAGATTTTCAAATACAGCTATAAAGCAATCAATCACCAATAAACCAAATTAAATGAGAAAAATTTTTATCATCTTATCTGCATCGATGTTCTTGTTAGCTTCCTGCAAAAAAAATACGCAGGATATAAAACCAGCTTCAGATCCGGTAGCTTCGCCTACAACCGCTGCACCTGCGCCATTGACCGCAAAATTTTCCTATACCGTGCAGGATCCAATAAATATTTTTGAACATCAGCCAATCACATTTCAAAATCTTTCAACAGGTGCAACAAGTTGTGTTTGGGAATTTGGTAACGCGACAAAAACACAGGACAAAGAACCAACTATGTCTTATAACATGCATGGATATTATACAGTGAAACTAACTGTGTTTGATGGTAAAGGAAATGAACAATCTATTACACAGGACATAAGTATTCTTTGCCTGTTTGCAAATGGAATTCATCCAACACCTGGGGCGGGAGGATAAGTAATTGTCAAGTTTTTGTCTGAACTGTGATTCGTGTGATTAAATGAAAACCATAATTAAGAATTCTAAAATCATAATCCATTATAAAATCATTCTAATCACAGTTCAGACAATTAAATGAAAACTCCCATTCATAAACACTAAACACAAACACCAAACACCAAACACCAAACGCCAAACGCCAAACACCAAACACCAAACACCAAACGCCAAACACCAAACACAAACACCAAACACCGAACTCAAAAACTCTCTTCAATCATCTCCCTATTCATATACATTCCCGCAATAGAGCCTGTAGCCGCTGATACAGAAATAGCTCTTGACTTAATTGCATTATCACCTGCAGAATAAACACCATGCACAGACGTCTTTTGAAACATATCTGTTTTTATAAATCCTTCGCCCGTTAATTCACATCCCAATTGTTTCTGTGGAATATCTGTTGCCTGTAAAAACGCAAGCTTGCAGAATATGGCATTCACAGGATGAGAAATGCCATTCTTTAAAATGATATTTTTTACCTGCCCCTTTTTGTGATCAAGTTCAGCGATCTCCGTTTCAATAATTACAATATTTTTTTGTTTGAGCTTATTTTTTTGGTCCTGCGAAAAACTAGCAGGCCCATTGGTAAAAAGAAACAAATGTTTACTCCAGTTATACAATAATTTTATTAATTCATAAGCAATGTCAGCATTGGCAATGATGCCAATATCTGTATCGGCAACTTCATAGCCATTGCAATAAGGACAATGCAAAACAGAAATACCCCAGCAATCTGCAAAACCGGGAATGGCAGGCATCATATCAACAACACCAGTTGCAAATAATACTTTTTTTGCAGTAAACTTTTCATTGCGTTTTGTTTGCACAATGAATTTCCCTTTTTCTTTTATTACGGCTTCAACTTTATCTTTTAAAAATTTTACTTTCCTGTATTTTAATACCTGTTCCTTTGCTTTTGTTGCGATCGATGATACTACTTCACCATCCTGTGTAATAAAATTATGTGCATGAACAGTATCTGCATTAAATGATTTTCCGCTATCCACAATGAGTACCGTTCTCAGTGCACGTCCAAGCGTCATTGCTGCAGACAGGCCAGCATAGCTTCCCCCAATGATGATCACATCAAAATCTTTTGTCTGTTTATATAAACTTACAAACTGGTAAAATTTTAATCCCGATAAGTCCTCTGGTGGTATAGTTGGTTTTGGTCGCATTTAATAACTTTTTAAAGTTTAAGGTTTAATGCGTTTAAGTCGTTTAAGGTTTAAGTCGTGTAATAGCCCTATGACTTCTTAAACCTATTAAACGACTTAAACGATTTAAACCTATAATGGAATTCCTATCTTAAATGAAATATTTCTCCCCATATTATGAATGCCTCTATTAGGAACACTGCTTGCAGGATCAGTAAAATATTTCAGCCTGCTCAAATGATCATAGTAGGAAACATCAAATAGATTATTTGCCATTACAGATACATTGAAAATCGGCTTTCCTTTTTTATTGGTAAAACCACTGCCAATACCCATGTTGAATAATGTATAACCTGGAGTAGGGGTTTCTGTGTTGTCAGCTAAATACACTTTGTTTTGAGCTGCATAATAAACCAGTTGTGCTTTTATAAAACCATTTGCGATATGATGTTCTTTGTTTGCAAAATCATACCTCAATTCAGAAACGCCATGGAAAGGAGGAATGAAAGGCAGGTATTTTGTGCTGTCATTGGATGATTTATCCTGGCCCTTACTTTTGTTCAAACCATACACCAAAGAAATGCTGTTTTCAAAATGGATGCGTTTGATTGGATGAAGATCGATATTCATTTCACCACCATATAACTTTGCTTTTCCTTGTTGAAATTTAAAAGTCTGGTTGCCGGCAACAATCACTGAGTCGGTACCGGTGCTGGTTACTAATTTTTTGTTGTAAATATAATTTTCAATATTATTTACAAACAGGCTCGTGTTGATCACGATATACGTTGATGCATACACGAAACCCAGATCTGCCTGGTTGCTGAATTCAGCTTTGAAATCGGGTTTTCCAATTTGATAGGTATTTGTTCCTGGATGCACACCGTTTGCAGATATCTCGGAAACATTTGGAGCCCTGTAACCCCGTGCTGCATTTAATTTGAATGATAGTTTATCAGTAGCATTATAAGTCAGCCCAATACTTCCGGAAAAACCATTGAAGGTTGTTTTTATTTTAGAAAATACATGATCAGCACCAGTAGTATCACTTACAGGAATCGCAAAACCCGTTGATGCGTCTGTCTTTGTATATAAAGGATCACTGCTGAATGAACGGGTATCATATCTTACACCACCTGATATATCAATTTTAGCAATGGTTTTTTTAATATAAAAAAATGGGCCTGCATCAAACTGTTGATAAGAAGGGATAATAAAATCTGTTCCTTTTAATACATTGTTTTTTTGATACATCCCATTGACACCAAAAGATAAATTCCATCCATGTATTTCTTTTAAAAAATATTTTACATCATAGTTGTAGGTATTCAAATTAAGATCAAGGCCCGGTACATCAAGAAATTCAGGATGAGCAAATTCCTGTCTATGGCTATTTTGCCAGGCAAGGTTAAGCGTTAGTCTTCCATTACCAATGATAAAACTATTGTTGCTGTATAATCTTAAATGCCTGATGTGTTGGTAAGTGCCGTTAATAGCATACGATCTTAATTCTCCATCAGAAACAATAGGACGAAAAATATCATCCTCTGTAATTTGTTTGGTGAATTTTCCGGTGGCAGAATCCCTGCTGCCATCAGGAATTTTTTGTTTGTCGTCAAAGACAGAAAAACTTACATGAGAAAATCCCCAGTTGCGATGTAAACCAAGATACAACGTTGCATCCCTTTCTTTAAATGCCGTTCCATAAACACGTCCATCAATGTTATTTTGATAATTAGTAGCTTGTTTATTGGAAAGCCTGCCCATCCATTCAAATCCGTTTTTTGTGCCACTAAGCATGGCCGTTGTTCCTGTCATCCCATTGTTGGTATGATACTCAGTTGATATTTCTCCAACTATTTTTCCTTCGGAAGCAGGTTGTGTAGGAATTAAATTCACTACGCCCGCAAGTGCATCGGAACCATAACTTAAACTTGCAGGGCCCTTTACAACTTCGATTCTATTAATACCATATTGGTCAACTTCAATACCATGTTCATCACCCCATTGTTGCCCTTCCTGTCTTACACCATCATATAAAGTAAGTATCCTGTTAAAACCCAAACCTCTTATGTATGGCTTGGATACATTGGGCCCGGTAGTTACAGCAGTAATGCCTGGCACTTTTGAGATCGCATCAATGATATTTGTATTTATATTCATTCTTAAGTAAGCATTGCTGATTGAAACAATTGGAATAGGGCTCCTGCGTATTTGTGTTGCTTTTGATAATCCTGTTACTACAACTTCAGTTCCTTCTGTAATGTTTTCTGCTAATGCAAAATTGCCTGTTGTTGTATTGAAGAAATTGATATTTCTTGTGATCGTTTTGTAGCCTATTGATCCTGTTTCAACAAGGAAAGTTCCTGCTGGTAATTTTTTGAAAACATAATTGCCGGACGAATCTGTGAGTGTACCTAATTTCAGGTCACTGATATAAACACTGGCAGATTCTATTGGTAAATCAGTTTTGGATGAAATTACTTTTCCTTTTAAAATATTTTGTGCAGAAAGTGAATTACAGGCCAGGATAAAAAATAGTATAGATAAATATTTTATTATTGACATGAGAATAGATTTTAATAGTCATGCTTTACGTCTCAATGCAACTTTGGCAAAGTCCGGTAAGGACTTACAAAAAGTAGATTATTACAGGACTTTGCCAAAGTTGATAAAGCCATCACAGATTGATGAAAAAATATAGAATGAGAAACCGCTTCAAATCATTGTTGAAGAGAAATAAAAATGCAGAAAAAATTATGAGTAGGATGGGGGGCCGCGTTGTGGCTTTAGAAATTGATGTTGAGGAGAAAATGTTTTATCATAGAAACATTTATGTGCAACAATTTTGTTTGTGATACCAGGATCATAAACAATAAAGTCATTGATAAATGGCGACTCGGCAACAAAATCTACACAATGACAATTGATCCTGTATTTCGAATAATGATCACCTTGTTCTTTTGTTGTGCCACTACTAACATCTTTGTGATTCGCTGCAATATCATGCAATACAATAACAGGGGTAACGCTGATTGCAAATGTGCAGACCAGTAAAACAGCAATTATTTTATTTATGTAAATTTTCTTTATCACATTAATTGTAACGATGTTGCAAATTACAAATTTCTTTCAATAAACAATCATGCTCTCTTTTTGGATTTTTTCTTTTTTTTATTTCCAGCCTGCTATTTTTTTTTATTTATTTCGGGGAATAGGCAAAAAATAGCGTTGAATCTGAATTTCAAAGGATTTTTTATTTGCAACATAGTTGTAAAAGTTGATATCTTTGCTTTCTTACAATGTCCATTTTTAACAATTGAATTTTTTATTTAACAAAAATTGAAAAAAAACGGCTCAACAACCACACCTGATGTATAAATCAATTCTCATTAAATCATTATTGGTATTATTTATTTTCATAAGTAAGCAGGCGAATGCGCAAAT
This sequence comes from Ferruginibacter sp., assembly GCA_039934735.1. Taxonomy (GTDB): domain Bacteria; phylum Bacteroidota; class Bacteroidia; order Chitinophagales; family Chitinophagaceae; genus Ferruginibacter. The sequence continues at coordinate 60,073 of JBDTLP010000004.1, forward strand.
AGCTGCAGACAGTACATTCAATGATTCATTATTACTCAAACAGATTGAGAGCCAGATGCAGGCCACAGCCCCACCTGTTGTTGAACAACCACGTTCTGCGGCAACTGCCAATCCTGATATTGGTGTGATTGGTGATTTTGGGACTTCATATATAAGCAGTGGAAAGAAAAATTTTGATGCGTACTTAAATGAAACCGAAGTTTCATTCCAGTCCGTTGTTGATCCTTATGTACGTGCAGATTTTTTTGTTTCCTTCTCAAGAGATCCTGAAACAAAAAAATATGGCGTTGCTGTTGAAGAAGGTTATCTCACCACACTTGCGCTCCCTTATAAATTACAATTGAAAGCTGGAAAATTTAAAGAAGCAGTTGGAAGGGTGAATACCGTTCACGCACATGCGCTTCCTTTTATTGATCTTCCTAATGCTTATGTAAATTATTTTGGGGAAGAAGGCTTAAATGATGAAGGTGCCTCCTTGAGCTGGTTGCTGCCAACAAAAAAAGTTTACCAGGAACTTATATTCCAGGCGACATCGGGAAAAACAGAATCACCTTCTTTTAATCGTGGAGAAACGAACCGTTTTGTATATCTTTCTCATTTAAAGAATTTCTTTACACTTAATGATAATGCGACACTCGAGTTAGGCGTGACAGGAATCACAGGCCCCAATGATTCTCTTGCCACAACAAATATTGGAACAGTTGATCTTACTTATAAATGGAAGCCCCTTAAATTAAATACATACCGTTCGATAACATGGCAGAATGAATTTTTTTACAGCAATGCAAAATACCAAACAGGTGCACACAATTCTTTTGGATTATATTCCATGTTTGAATACCAGGTTGCAAAGCGTTGGTTCCTCACCGGCAGGTATGACTATGCTCAAAAACCTTATGATAAAAGCATTGTTGAACAGGCTGGTTCTTTAACAGCAGGCTGGCTGGCTACTGAATTTCAGAAGATAGAAGTAGAAGGAAAGTTTACGGATGAAAATATCAGGTCATCCTATACACAGGTGTGGTTACGTTGGATATTTGTAATTGGGGCACATGGGGCGCATCAGTATTAATAATTAATAATTATGAATTAAGAATTTAGAATTATGAATGGCGTCGCGATCCAGGGAAACAATTCATTATTCTAAATTCATAATTCTGAATTCAAAAAAAGAAGTATGAAAATAAAATCAATCTTATTCGTTGTTTTGGCTGGAATGTTTTTTTCTGCAACTGCAGGAAATATAAAAGTAGTGACTACCACTACCGATATGAAAAGTATTGCCGAGATGATCGGCGGCAACAAGGTTTCTGTTTCGTCTATCGCTACCGGTTACCAGAATCCACATTTTGTTGATCCAAAACCAAGTTATATTATCAGTCTGTCAAACGCTGATATGTTTGTAACGGTAGGGCTTGATCTTGAAACAGGCTGGTCACCGCAATTACTTTCCAGTTCAAGAAATAATAAAATACAAAAAGGCTCACAGGGATATGTAGATGCTTCTTTAGGTGTTACGTTATACCAGGTTCCTTCGGCCATCAACAGGGGAGAAGGTGATATACATATTTATGGTAACCCGCACTATTGGCTTGATCCATTGAATGGAAAAGTAATAGCAAGAAATATTACCAATGGATTAGATAGAATTGATCCTTCCAATAAAGCATTCTATGAAGCCAACCTGCAAATTTTCTTTGGAAAGATTGATGATAAGATGAAAGAATGGCAAGTAAAAATGGCTCCTTTTAAAGGTTCTAAGATCATTGCGTATCACAATGAGTGGGTTTATTTTGAAACCAGGTTTGGATTACAGATTGTAGATTTTATGGAACCTAAACCAGGTATACCGCCATCACCATCCCAATTGGTAAAAGTGATCAAAGAAATTAAAGCAGATAATGTAAAAGTAATTATTTCATCTCCTTATTTTACCACTTCATCATCAGATGTGGTAGCAAAACAAACCGGGGTAAAAGAATTGACACTTGCGACTTCTACCGGCGCATTTGATTCTGTAAAAAATTATTTCGATCTCTTCGACTATAACATTAACCAATTAATTACCGCACTTAAATAACTCTAAACTCCTAACTCTTAACTCTTAACTCATGTTCGACATGTTCCAATTGCCCTTCATGGTCCAGGCCTTTGTTGCAGCAGCTATCACTGGTATTGTATTATCTTATCTCGGTGTGCATGTAGTAGGAAGGGGGATCGTATTTGTTGATCTTGCATTAGGGCAAATTTCATCTTTAGGGGTTGCATTTGCTGCATTTATTGGAACAGGTATGTCTTCGATCCCACTTATTTTTACTTTATCAGGTGCATTATTAATGTCATTCATCAACATCCGTGATAAACGCTTAAAACAGGAAGCCATCATTGGAATATTATATGCATTTACATCTGCACTAACTGTATTGCTTATTTCAAAAACACCACATGGTGATTCAGACATACAGGAAGTGTTATTTGGAAACCTGTTGTCTGTTAGCTGGGAACAGATCACAATAACTGGAATTGTATTCGGAGCTATACTTGCCGTGCAGGTAATCTTTGGTAAAAAGTTTTTTGCGCTGACAAAATCATTCGAGCATGGAGAAAATCATTTAATTGGGATATTCAATCTCTGGAATTTTTTATTTTATATTTCTATTGGGCTCGCGATTGTATATGCTGTGAAAATAAATGGCGTAATTCCAGTTTTTTCTTACCTTATCATTCCTGCAGTATCAGCTATTATGCTTACAAAAAACAATACTGCAGTTTTTGTCATTTCAATTCTTATCAGCATACTTGCAGGATTTTTGGGATTGAATGTTTCTTATAAATATGATTTTCCCGCAGGCTCGTCTATTGTTGCTGTGTTGGGAGGAATTTTTATTTTGGCTTCGTTGTATAAAATAGTTAGCAGCTTGTTGATGAAAAAGCAATTCGAAACAACTAATATTCATTAATGAATTTTGCAGTAAAAAAATAGTTTTTTTTAAAGTAATTCACAGCTTATACCAAAAATGTTATGCAAGAATGCGTAACATTTTTCATTTATATAATACAGCCTTATAAACGACTACAAAAAATACCGTGAAAACACCCTTTCGCTTTTGAAAGCCTTATAATATATTTGTCGCCGTTATATTTCATACCACTGCTGAAATATCAATATCCATGAATTAGATAAAACTTTAATGGCTACTCCATTTTGAGTATTTATTTATCAAATCAATCCACCTATGTTTACAAACCTAATTATCAAGACCAACCAAAATTACCATGACCCTTAACCAGTACAACACCCTTACTGAAGAGAAACGTGCTTTCATACTCGAGAAAGCAGGCTCCCTAGTCGCATCGACATACAATAAATACTACGAGTTCCAACTATTCCAGGTGAATTCTTTTTACGTAGAAGTAATTTCAAAATCAGATGGAACCTTTTGCGGCACCCGTGCTTTTACTGCCCTTTCACAACTTGACAGGTATTTGAATAGTATTGATATTTCTCCACTGATCGTTTAAAAATCAGATTTCAGCAGTCAGCAATCAGCATCGGATTTTGTCAAATTCTAGCCAATCATTCGTCTTTAAAATAATTACCGGACTTTGCCAAAGTTGAAAGCAACTTATTATTCAACACTTTTTTTATTGTGAAAACTATATAGCAGGTAAGCCAGGAAAGGTAAAATAAAAACACTTCCAAGTAACAGCGCAATTCCCAAAGCATAGATTGTTTTTTCATGTCCGGCATCATCAAGCAATGAAAGATATTTTCCTCCTTTTAATACAATGATATCAGGATAATGAGACCATGTGATTGCAATTAGTATCATCGCAACCTGGAAGCCAGCCAGAAACCTTATAACAGTTTTCTTTTCTTTTTTTAAAAAATACCAAAGTAACAATAGTGATATTAAGGCAGATGAAATGCATATAATTCCAATAGCGTTTCCGAATAGCCAGTCAGTTAATGCAATGTTTTCAAACCAGGCAGCAATGAAAACCAGTATTCCGCAGCATGCAACCATGGCAATCATTTGTTTCGCTTTTCTTATAAATCTTTTACTGTCTTGCTCATTGTCTGTTTCACCAATGATGAAAATAGCAGCGAGATAACCGCATATTGTGACCGTAAATATTCCAACCGTAACAGAAAAAAAATGGAGCCAGCTAAAAATATAGGCATCTACAAAATTGTTTGCTGAAGGATCAATGGTTCCTGAAACAACACTTGCGGCGATGATGCCAAGAAACAATGGTGTTATAAATGTGGAGTAAATAAATACCTTTTCATAAACTTTTTGCATATTATCCTTTACTGCATCATAATGTAAAAAAGTAAATGCAGTTCCCCGAGCAATGATTCCAAAAAGCATGATCACTAACGGGATGTGTAAATATGTAGCAACGGTTGTATAAATAACGGGGAAACCCACAAATAAGATAACGATCATAATGATGAGCCACATATGATTGGCTTCCCATACAGGTCCAATTGCTTTGTAAAGTTTCTCCCGTGTTTTTTTCCTGTTTTTATTTCTTGTAAAAAATTCAAGAATACCTGCGCCAAAATCAGCTCCCCCAAGCAAAAGATATAACAAGATAGAAGCCCATAAAAATATCATTACTACGTAAAGCATAAATCAATTAGTCAATTTGATGATTTGATAATTTGGTAATTGAAAATCATATTTCTAAACTTTAACCTAACTATTGAAACATCTATAAATTTAACAGTTGTATTTAATCATCAAATCATCAAATTGATTTAATCTGCCTGTATAATAAAAAACACACAACAAATGCCAATGAAATATACAACGCTGAGAAAATATAAAATGAATAAACAATTCCTGGCATAGGTGTCACAGCATCTTTTACACGCATCACAGATTGAATGATCCATGGCTGCCTGCCTACTTCTGTTACGGTCCAACCCGCTTCCAGTGCAATAAATCCTATTGGTGTTGATAGTACAAATAAGCGCAGGATCCAGTTACTTTTTATCCATTGTTTTTTTCTTATTGATCCAATTAAAAAAAGCACGGCAATAAATAACATGATCATGCCCAATCCCACCATTATTTGAAATGCATAGTGCACAACGGCAACGGGTGGCTGATCTGCTTCCGGTATTTTATCCAGGCCCTGTACCTCATGTTTAAAATCTCCATAAGCCATAAAACTTAAAAAACCAGGAATCTCAATGGCATAGGATACAGTCTTATTTTTTGTATCGGGAATTCCTCCAATCAATAATGGCGCTGCCTTTTGTGTATGAAAAACCGCTTCCATAGCAGCCAGTTTTGCCGGCTGATACTTTGCAACATTTTTTGCAGAAATATCTCCACTCAGCGGCTGAAATAACGAAGCTACACAGGCAAATGCAGCGGAAATTCTAAATGCTCTTGTATGAAATAGAACGTTTTTCTTTTTTAAGATCATCATGGCATGTATGCCGGCAACTGCAAAACCTGTTGATGCAAAAGCGGCTATGCACATGTGTAAGGCCTGCTGAAACCATGATGCGTTGAACATGGCTTTTATAGGATCTATATTTATATATTGTCCATTAACGAAATCAAAACCTGTTGGATTATTCATCCATGAATTGGCTGCAACCACCAATATGCCGGATAATAATCCACTAACACCAACGACTACCCCGGTAAACCAATGAAACCATTTATTGAATTTATTCCATCCATAAAGAAAAAATCCAAGCGCAATGGCTTCAATAAAGAAAGCCGTTCCTTCTAATGAAAACGGCATTCCAAAAATGGGCCCCGCATGTTTCATGAATTCGGGCCATAATAAACCAAGTTCAAATGAAAGTACCGTGCCTGATACAGCACCGGTTGCAAAAAATATAGCAACACCCTTACTCCAGGCTTTTGTTACTTCTTTATAAACAACATCACCCGTCTTCAACCAGAAAAAATGCGAAATCGCCATAAAAAAAGGCATCACCATTCCAATACAGGAAAAAATAATATGAAACCCAAGAGAAAGGGCCATTTGAGAGCGGGCGGCTATAAAGTCATCCATAATTACAATTGATCGGTGACTTGAAAAATATTATGCAAATTTAGCTTAATCAATTTGGAAATTAGCCGATTTGGAAATTTGGAAATGCGACTCTGCAAATAATCAACATAGGATTAGGTAGAATAAGCGCAAACTCTTTTCCGGCTTAAGTTTCGAATGTAAAAGAGTTTGGGATTCAATCAGTACCTGCATAAGGCGCATCTTTCCGTCGGGTTCCGACGAAGTCGGAATTGAAAAAATGCGCAGCATATTTTTTCAAACGGCGGAAAGGAGCGACGGTGCAGGTACGCAGCCCGCCGGCTGTGGAGGCGAAAGCAACGAATTTAAAGTGCTAACCAAAGCTAGTAAAGGCTATGCGCTTATTCTACCTAATCCTATAATCAACATTTTCGAAACAATTCGACGTTCATTTCCAAATTGTCTCATTTCCAAATTTCCAAATTGATGAATTTCCAAATCTTTCTTTAATTTCGCGGCATGACAACAGAACAATTAAAGAGTATGAGAGACCGTGTGCTGGTTTTGGGGAGGTTTCTTTGACGTCGCTAACAGAGAAGCTAAAATAGCAAACGATAAACAACTTTCACTTTCACCGGGCTTTTGGGATGACAATGCCCGGGCAACTTCTATTCTTAAAGAAATAAAAGTAAACGAATACTGGATAAATCTTTTTCATGCTGTAGATACAGCCGTGGAGGATTTCGCCGTGCTATTTGATTTCTGGAAAGGGGGCGATACTACCGAAGAAGAAGTAAAAGAGGCACATACGGATGCAATCAATAAGATTGAAGAAGCTGAATTTAAAAGCACACTCAATGAACCCGAAGATGAACTGCCTGCGATGCTGCAAATAAACAGTGGCGCTGGTGGAACGGAAAGCCAGGACTGGGCAGAAATGCTTGCCCGTATGTTTAGAATGTACGGAGAAAAGCAAGGCTGGGCAGTTACCGAAATGGATTGGCAATGGGGCGATGGCGCTGGTATAAAAACGGCTACTTATAAATTCGAAGGTGCATTTGCTTATGGTTTTCTAAAATCTGAAAGTGGCGTACATCGTTTGGTGCGTATATCCCCGTTTGATAGTAATGCAAGAAGGCATACTTCTTTTGTTTCCGTGAATGTATATCCATTGGTTGATGACACCATCAACATTGAAATAAATCCTGCCGATGTAAAAATGGAAACATCCCGAAGTGGTGGTGCAGGCGGACAAAACGTAAATAAAGTAGAAACAAAAGTGCAGCTCACACATATTCCTACTGGTATCGTGGTAGTTTGCCAGCAAGATAGAAGTCAGCTCGGAAATCGTGAACTCGCCATGCAAATGCTTAAAAGCCGTTTGTATGAAATGGAATTACAACGGCGCAATGAAATAAAAGATGCTGCCAACAGCAAAAAGAAAAAAATAGAATGGGGAAGCCAGATACGTTCTTATGTTTTTCATCCTTATAAAATGATCAAGGATCATAGAACAGATTATGAAGTTGGAAACATAGGGCCGGTGATGGATGGAGAATTGGATGGATTTATAAAGGCGTATTTGATGAGTGAGAAAGAAAATGCATAATCAATTTGAAGATTTGAAAATTTGAAGATGAGACAATTACAAATGCGATATTGTATTTTAATTTTCAAATCTTCAAATCACCAAATTTTCAAATCAAATAGACTTTTAATAATAAAAATTTACAGCTATGCAATACGGAGATTTTTACTACCCAATGCCGGTGAACGAGCCAGTATTAAGTTATGCACCCAACAGTCCTGAAAAGATTGCTTTAAAAGCAGCTTTGAAGGAACTTAAAGCGAATAAGATTGATGTGCCAATGTACATTGGTAATGAAGAAGTCCGCACAGGGAAAACAGTAGAACTTCGTCCGCCGCATGAGCGTAAACATTTGTTGGGGCAGTTTCATGTTGGTGAAGCAAAGCATGTAACTAAAGCCATCAACGCTGCATTAAAAGTAAAAGACAAATGGGCCAACATGAGTTGGGAAAACCGGGCAAATATATTTTTGAAAGCGGCAGATCTGCTGGCAGGAAAATATCGTCCATACATCAACGGTACTACCATGCTTGGGCAAAGTAAAAATGCTTACCAGGCAGAAATAGACGCAGCGTGTGAGTTAATAGATTTCTTACGTTTTAATGTTCACTTCTTAAGTGATATTTATCGCCAGCAACCAATCAGCGGCCCGGGGATGAACAACCGTCTTGAGTATCGTCCATTGGAGGGATTCGTATTTGCATTAACTCCTTTTAATTTTACTGCCATTGGTGGTAACCTTCCTACAAGTGCTGCTATGTGTGGAAACGTGGTGGTTTGGAAATGCGCCAATACACAGGTGTACAGCGCACAAATGTTCATGCGCATTTTGAAAGAAGCAGGTTTACCTGATGGTGTTATCAACCTTGTTTTCATTGATGGTCCTACCATTGGAGAAGTTATTTTTAATCATCCCGATTTTGCTGGTATACACTTCACCGGTAGTACTGGTGTGTTTAATAATATGTGGCAAACGATCGGAAAAAATATGAGCATGTACCGCTCTTATCCTCGCATCGTTGGCGAAACAGGTGGAAAGGATTTTGTGATCGCACATAAATCTGCAGATCCTGATGTACTTGTTACTGCATTGGCTAGAGGTGCATTTGAATACCAGGGACAAAAATGTTCTGCTGCATCAAGGGCTTACATTCCATCTAACCTGGCTGTTGAAGTAAAAAAGAAACTGGTAGATGCAATCAAATCGATGAAAATGGGATCAGTAGAAGACTTTACCAATTTCATCAATGCAGTGATCGACGAAAAAAGTTTTAATAAACTGGAAGGATATATCAAAGCTGCAAGAAAAAGAGATAGCGGCGCTAAAATATGGGTAGGAGGTAAGTGTGATAAAACAGATGGTTATTTCATTGAGCCAACTATTATTGAAGCAACCGATCCTAAGTATGTTACGATGTGCGAAGAATTATTCGGCCCCATACTAACGGTATATATATACGATGAAAATAAATTTGAAGAAACATTAAGATTGGTTGATAGTACTTCTCCTTATGCATTAACAGGAGCTGTAATTGCACAGGATCGTTTTGCAGTAGAACTTGCTACAAATAAATTACGTAACAGTGCCGGTAATTTTTATATCAATGATAAACCTACAGGTGCTGTTGTTGGGCAACAACCTTTTGGTGGTGCAAGAGGAAGTGGAACCAATGATAAAGCAGGCTCTATTTTAAATCTCTATCGCTGGTTAAGCGCACGCACGATCAAAGAAACATTTAATTCACCGACGGATTTTGGCTATCCGTTTATGAAAGAAAAATAATTTAATTTGAAGATTTGAAGATTTGGAAATTTGAAAATGTGAAGAACATTTGATCCAAAAGTTCTATCATCTCCAAATCTTCAAATTTCCAAATTTTCAAATTGTCTTATGAAGATACTCATTCTTCTGTCCGCTTTTTTCTTATGCATATCAGCAAATGCACAAAAAAGCTATCTTATCACCTACAAAGGCAATTATTTAACTGACCTTGGTTTTCTTTCTCATTTTGGTAATCCGGTTTTTATTGAGGATGATAGTCGCCTGGTTTTTAATGATAGTATATCTTATTTTTTTTCTTTACAAAAGAATGAAAATAGGTTTCGCAAAAAAATATATGGGCAGCAAATGCTTGATCATTCAATGTATTTTAATAAAAGAAAAGGGATAATAGAATCCGTCTTCACAAAGCATGACGTTCAGGATAACTATTTGGTTTACGATTCCACAAAAGTGGTAAACTGGGTATTGTTGGATCAAACAAAAATAATTAACGGGTTTACATGTTTTGCAGCTTTGACAATAAGCGGAGATAATGACAGTACACTTGCTTTTTATACAAAAGAAATACCACTCCCTTTCGGGCCTGACCGTTATAATAATTTACCGGGCGTTATTTTAGAAATATACGATCAGTATTTAGACTGGCATTTGCTCGCAACCAAAATAGATACAGATGATTTTACCATCAGCTATCCGAAAAAATATAACTACATTTCTCAAAAAGAATTTTCCTTACAGGAACATGTGATTTATGGTAAGCGCAGGGTAAGCAGCCATCCTAAACAGCATTGATTATAATGGATTGTAACTGGTTATAAATGCAAATAGTAGTTAGAATGCAATACAAATTATGTAAACTTTTTCCAGGAAATATTAATTTAAAACTCATGTAAGGTGTTAATAAGATGTGGACAGGCTTTGGGTTACGTTTCAGGATTACCGGTATTAAGGGCGAAGACACAAATTTTATAAATTAGAAAAATATATTATGACAAAGAAAGTATCGTTTAAATTACCTGCAGAATTCGTTGCTGATGCGGCTTCAGGTGTATTGGTTGGTGAGTTTAATAACTGGAACCCTGAAGAAGGTATTTACCTGCAAAAACAGGAAGATGGCTCTATGGTAGCAGAATTAGCATTAACGCCCGGCAAAACATATGAATATCGTTACCTGTTAAACGATGGCAGATGGGTAAATGATCACAACGAAAAAATATTTTCAAATAATTATTCAGTAGAAAATTGCGTAATAAATGTTCCGGAAGTTGCTGAGAAATTAGTTGTAGAAAAAGTGATTGCTACAAAACCAAAAGCAGTTAAGAAAGTAAAAGAAGTAGCAGCAGTTATTGCTGATGATCTAACAAAGATCGAAGGCATTAATAAGAAGGTAGAGGCCTTGCTTTCAAAAGAAAATATTAAAACATTCAAAGATCTTGGAAAGGCAACAATCAAAAAATTACAATTGATTCTTGATGCTGCAGGAAGTAAATTCACAGTGATCAATCCTGCAACTTGGCCAAAGCAGGCTAAATTAGCAGCTGCCGGCAAATGGGAAGAATTAACCAAATTACAGGAAGAACTAAAAACAATTAAATAATTTGGAAATTATTCAATTTGGAAATTTGGAAATGTGCCAATTTGAATTGGGTAAAGTAATTTTAAGCCTCGTTATCTAGCGAGGCTTTTTTATGGTTGTTGATATAAGAAATGCTTTAAACTGAAGTTTGTTTCATTTCCAAATTTCCAAATTGGCTAATTTCCAAATTGATTATCTTCACATTACCAAATTTCCAAATTTCCAAATTGGTTAATTAATTATGCAGATCCTACTTTCCTCACAACAGCTTGAACTAACCATACTCCGCCTTGCCCATCACCTTACCGAAAATCATAAAAGCCTTGAAGATTTTGTTTTCATCGGCATTCAGCCCCGGGGAGTAAAATTCAGCGATAAGTTGATTGAAGCAATCAGGCTCATACGCAAAAATGAAACGATTGCTTATGGTATATTGGATATCACTTTTTACCGCGATGATATTCGGGAAGAATTACACAAAGCAACTAAAACAGAAATACCGTTTTCAATAGAAGGGAAAAATGTGATCCTTATTGATGATGTACTTTATACAGGTCGAACTATCCGGGCAGGTTTGGATGCCCTGCAGGATTTTGGCCGTCCCAAAAAAGTGGAATTATGTGTACTCGTTGACAGAAGGTTTAACCGTGAACTCCCCATCCAACCTGATTACTGTGGTAAAACCATAGATTCGATCGTGTCGCAAAAGGTAAAAGTGGAGTGGGATCGAAATGAGGTCGTTCTTTATTAATTTTGATATCAGGTATCAGCAATCAGATATCAGAAAATAACTTTCAAATAAATAAATACTAGCTGATGGCTGAATTCTGATAGCTGAATTCTGATTTCTGATTTCCACCTTTTTCATTTAGCTTCGCTTCTTAATGCAACTATCCACCAACCATCTACTGGGCATTAAAGAACTTTCTACAGAAGACATTTCCCTTATTTTATCTACGGCACAACAATTCAAGGAAGTATTACAGCGCCCGATAAAGAAAGTCCCTTCATTAAGAGATGTAACGATTGTGAATTTATTTTACGAAAACTCCACCCGTACCAGGATATCTTTTGAGCTGGCTGAAAAAAGATTGAGTGCCGATACCATCAACTTTGCAGCATCAGGTTCTTCTGTATCAAAAGGGGAGACTTTACTTGATACAGTAAACAATATACTTAGCATGAAAGTGGACATGGTAGTAATGCGCCATAGTGCCAGCGGCGCTCCTCACTTTTTATCAAAGCACCTACCCGGAACCGCTATTATCAATGCAGGGGATGGTATCAATGAACATCCTACACAGGCATTGCTGGATGCATTTTCTATTATTGAAAATATTGGTTCACTCAATGGTAAAAAAGTATTGATCATTGGCGATATAATGCATTCACGAGTAGCGCTGAGTAATATCTGGCTATTGAAAAAAATGGGAGCTGAAGTAATGCTGGCCGGGCCGCCAACATTGATACCGACTTATATCAAAGAAGCCTTTGATGTACAGGTAGAATATAATCTAAAGAAAGCATTGCAATGGTGCGATGTTGCCAATGTACTCCGCATACAACTGGAACGTCAGAACCAGGTATTGTTTTCCTCGTTAAGAGAATACAATCTTGCCTATGGCGTTACAAGAAAATTATTGGAGAGCATCAACAAAGAAATTATCATCATGCACCCTGGCCCTATAAACCGTGGTGTGGAAATTGACAGCGATGTTGCCGACAGCAAACAATCCATTATTTTGCAACAGGTAGAAAATGGAGTAGCAGTGAGGATGGCGGTGTTGTATTTGTTGGCAGAAAAGTAATTTGATAATTTGAAAATTTGATGATTTGAAAATTAAAATACAAGATCATTTTACATTAATAACGCTAAGAATGTTAATTAGTATGCTGTTTTCATTATCAAATTATCAAATCATCAAATCATCCAATTGATATGAAAAGAATTTGTCTCTTCCCCGGAACCTTTGATCCCGTAACACTGGGTCATACCGATATCATCGACCGGGCCTTGCCGTTGTTTGATAAACTGATCATTGGCATTGGCCGAAATGTAAATAAGCAGCCCATGTTCAGCGAACAACAGCGATTGCAATGGTTGAATGACATTTACAAATTGAATGATAAAGTAGAAGCAGTGGTGTATGATGGGCTAACCGTGAATTGTTGTAAGTTAGTAGGAGCCAATTTTATTTTAAGAGGTATCCGTTACGTAAATGATTTTGAATATGAAAAAGCCATTGCAGATATGAACAGGAGTATCGCAGATAATATTGAAACAATCTTTCTTACCTGCCTGCCACAATATACTTCCGTAGCATCTACGCTTGTACGTGATGTACTTAAAAACGGGGGCGATGTTTCCAAATTTTTACCCCCGGTTGTAAATGAAACAATTAATAAAAAATAATTATTGCTTTTGAAAACGCCCATCTGGTTTAATAAGGATCTGCAGTTAGCCGACATCAATTCAATAACACCCAATACAATGGGCGAATTCCTGGGTATGAAATGGGTGGAGATCGGTCCAGACTATTTAAAAATTTCCATGCCTGTCGATGACCGTACAAAACAACCCTATGGTCTTTTGCACGGCGGCGCCAGTTGTGCACTTGCAGAAACTGCGGGAAGTGTTGCTTCCCATTTTGTAATGGATTCTACAAAAAACATTTGCGTGGGACTGGAGATCAATGCCAATCATTTACGCAGTGCCAAAGAAGGATTTGTTATTGCCACCGCATCACCATTACACATTGGTGCTACTACCCATGTTTGGGATATAAAAATTCATGATGATAATGGAAGGTTAATTTGTGTGAGTAGGTTAACGGTAGCGGTTTTAAAGCGAAAGCAGTAATTTGGAAATTTGATAATTTGGAAATTTGGAAATGAGGCTATTGTGGATTGGGCAATTGCGTTGATTTTGAAGATGCAATTATTTTAGATAAGATCCTGATTATATCCTGGCATGTTTCTAAGAGTTGATCACAGTTTTCATATCCAGTTGAATTTTTGCAGATTAGCAGCCAGTATTCTGTTTCATCGGCTTCTTTTGCAGCTATTTTAAACTTATGAATAAAATCAGCTTTGCTTTCAGCATTTTGGGCTTCCCTAACATTTGCTCCAATACTGGTTCCTGATTTCAATAATTGTTTTGCGATAATGTACTTGCGATTCTTTTCTAATAATTCTACATAGCTTACAATTTTTAAAGCAAAATCAAAACTAAGGTCAACGATTAAATTCCTGCTTTTATTCCCTTGCATAAAATGATAATTTGGAAATTTGGAAATGAGTGAATTTGGAAATTAAGGTATTCAATTATTTGTACCAGGCTACTATTTTCAGACTAAAGAAAATTCAGTCATAGGCTAAATAATTTTAGCATCATTCATTTCCAAATTTCCAAATTGACTAATTTCCAAATTATTCAGGGAGTATCAAAAAAAGTAGCAAGCACATCTTTAATCGTAGCATACGTATTCGCCACCGGCTTCTTAATATCTTTCGTCTTAAACCATTTTATCTCCGTAATATCTTCTTCCGTTTGCGGTTGTGGATTTTGTTTTCCCTTGCAGGTAAAATAAAACCAATGGCTTACTTTTAAAATGTGTTTTCCAAATTCATCATAGATATGGTAAGTATCAGCAATTGATTTTTTTAGGGTAAGATTTTTTATACCAGTTTCTTCTTCAATTTCACGTTCGGCGCATTTGGCAGCAGATTCTTTTTTCTCCATTTTCCCTTTTGGAAGATCCCATTTTCCTCTTCTGAAAATAAAAAGAATATCCTTTTCTTCATTTTGTACAATGCCACCTGCTGCTTCAATCACAGTAAAGTGTTTAAAGAAAACTTTTTTTAATTTTTCAAAATCAGGGCTCATTATAATACCAGCATGAAAATTTTCTTTTTTAATTTCATGCATCATCGCATTGATCGCATGAGAAGATAATTCATCAACAAAAACAACATCAGGATGATGCATGAGTTCTTTTAATGATTCATCCATCTCATCACACAAATACAAAGGCTTTTCCCCGTAATAAATTTTTATTTGCATAAAATCGCAATTTGTAAATTAATCAATTTGGAAATTTGAAAATGAAAATACACCATATTGAAATTTCAACATTATCCACGTAAAGCTATCTTAAATACACAAGAACAATCTAATGAATCGCAAGTAAAATGGTAATTTGTAAAACTTATGATAAGACTGTATATCATTTCCAAATTTCCAAATTGATCAATTTCCAAATTGGATATCTTTGCACCATGACCAACGAAACAGCAGTAGCCGAAAAACTACTCCAGGTGCAGGCAGTAAAATTGAATGTAGAACAACCTTACACCTGGGCAAGCGGCTGGAAAAGCCCGATATATTGTGATAACAGGAAGGTATTGTCATTTCCTTATGTGCGTGATTTTATTAAAAGTGAACTTTGTAGTGTTATATTTGAAAAATTTCCCAATGCAGATGCCCTGGCTGGCGTTGCTACAGCGGGCATTGCATGGGGGGCGATGGCAGCCGACCAGTTAAAGCTACCGTACATGTATGTACGCCCAAAACCCAAGGAGCACGGAATGGGAAACCAGATAGAAGGAGCTTATGAAAAAGGACAAAAGGTCCTGGTCATAGAGGACCTTATTTCTACCGGCAAAAGCAGCTTGCAGGTATGTGATGTTTTAAATCATGCAGGCGTAGAAGTGATCGGTATGGTTTCTATTTTCAATTATGGTTTTAATGAATCAGCAGATGCATTTAAAGCCGCAGGAATAAGTTTATCATCACTTACAAACTATGAGATATTAATAAACCTGGCAGTAAATAAAGGGATCGTGAATGAGCGCCAGTTAAACACATTATTGAATTGGCGTGCACATCCTTCCACCTGGACAGGAATTGAATAATTTAAAAAACTAAATAAATACATCTTTATGAAGCATCTTCAATTAACCGTTTTGGCTATTGCGTGCCTTGTTGCTACTTCTTTTGCCCAACAAAAAGTAAATGATAAAGCGGTCATCAAAACGCCGGATGCCAGTTGTGATCTTTGTAAAGCACGTATTGAAAAATACGTAAGTCATCAGCAAGGGATCATTAGTGTAGTAGTTGACACAAAAAAAAGAACCACAACGGTTGCCTGGATAACCGATCGTACCAACATTGAAGAAATTAAAACAGATATTGCAAATGCTGGTTTTGATGCTGATGACGTAACTGCAGAAGAGACAGCATACATGAAACTTCCAAGGGAGTGTAAAAAAATAGGTGCTCAAACTGTTGCTGCGGATTCTCTTAAACACTAGAAGTTTTTTTGAAAACGTACAACACGGGCGTTCAACAGAGCTGTTGACGGATCGTACCGACTACAATTAGGGTGGAGGCAAAACATTAAATATAAAAAAGCTGAAAAACGTTGCTTTTATGCGTTTCTTCAATAGGAAAACTGTTGCAAGGTCTGGTAATTCATATCGAAGGTTTTATAAACCCCTGCTTTTCCAACCCTCACTTTCCCTATAACCTTTACCAATACCTGCTTATTTAAAAGGCTCATGATCCCGTTTTTTAAGAGATTTTTCATGTCAAGTTCTATTTTTAAAGGGATAGAAAATTCTTCTCTGCGTGGTATTTTTACCTGGAGTTCTTGTGATGAATGCCCGAGAAAAGTACTATCCAAATAGATGTCAAGGTCGGTTCGGTTTAGTTCCAGGCCAAAATTATTGGGATTGTAATACACAACATCAACCTTCAGATTGGCCCCGGAAAAGCCAATATTATCAACAGCCAAATTTTTAAACGCACGAAATTCCAAATCCTTGGGCGCACTGCATGATGCCATAAAAATAAAAAGTGCAATTACGACACCAAGCCTATTTATTATTCCAGGAAATACTTTCATAAATAATTTTCAGCCTGTAAGATATGGAAAACCAGAAAAGCCTGAAAATGAACAGCTTGCTTTTAGATAATTTAACACACTTAAAACCTGAAACTCAAAACTCACCATTATTTAACAAATCAATCTTTACTGTTATGGAAGATATTTACTGTTATGGAAGATATTTATGCAAAAATCACAACGCCGGGAGAAATAGGGTATAGGCAAATCTTAAAGGAAGTGTGGTATAAGTATTGGAGTTTGGTATTTATAGTATATTCTATCATATCGCTTATAATTGGTTGGTGGATTACCACTTCAATAGAACATTGAAAAAAATGATTTAAAGGTAAAACAGCCGATACCCACAATATCAAAGAAAAACACAATTCCAATAGAAAAAAGAAGGGGACTTAGAATTAATATTCAAGCTAGGAAACCATTTATAAAGTTTAATAAGAGCTACATAGAAAACATCACTTACTGTCTTTTTGTCTTATCCAATTTCTTTAGTAGGGGATACTCCTAACCTTCTCCCTCTTTTAAAAAACCTACAATTTTACTAAAAAAATTATTTTTTTCTACGGTAGTGTGAGATGTCAAAGCCCATATATTGTGAACTACATACCTGATTACCCCACCTTATGAACTTAAACTTTATATACTTTTAAATAATTCTTAATAAAATAAAAATAAATAATACATCATTTTTAAAATTTTAAAACATGACAAATAATCCGAAAAAAGAAAATGAAGGTGCAGTTACTTCAAGTGAAAGTTTAAGTAAAAAAAAGAGCCAATTATCAATAGAAGTTAAAAATAAATTGGATTTACTTAGTGCAGAATTTGAAAAGAAAATAAACGAAATTAGAACCAAATACTTTGATAAGCCAAATGGGTTAATGGTTATAACAGGAAAATCTAAAAATGAAATAGGATTCTATATTGATTTAGGCTCAATAAAAACTCCTTCTGAATCATAGACCTTCTCAATATTATTGTCAGTTAAATAAGCGTCTAATTCTAACATTGCCCCTCCTGCTATAAATGGATCTTCTTTACTTAATAAAATTATCCTTACACTGTCTTTATTAAATCCTGCTAATTTCAAAGATTTCTTCGCATTTTCAAATTCAAACTGAGTTAAAAATGATTGAAGAAGTTTATCATTTGAAGGTGTTATCACTATATCCGTAATAACCATCCCTTCAATCAATTCTTTACCTTCTAAATACTTGTAAGTTTCAAGAATCTTATTAGCATTATCAAATGTATATGTCATAATGCTATAAATATACGAATAAGGGTTTTCCAAACTCATAGCATTTTAGTTTTTGTATATTTACCCATCTAAAAAGGTTAGCGATATCTACATGATGGATTTATGTCCCACGCTATCTTTATTTATAACATGCTTAAAGGGATTGCGGTAGATAAATAAATTGTAAGATGTCAAATTTATTATTATTTGTAGTTTCTTTTTTGTTAGCACTTATAATGGCATGGATTGGGAGTAAGCGAAGGGTTGGTACTGGCTACTCACTATTATTAAGTTTATTTCTTTCACCTATTTTGGCAATTTTTATTATACTATTTAGTCCTTCTTTAAAAGATCCGAGAGCCTATAGACCAAATACAGAGCAGAATAGAATTGCTGGAATAATATTTTTCATCATTTCGGCTATATGTTTCTACACTGCGTTCCATAATTATATGGCTTTCGCAGACATACCATCGGAATATTACCATCCTAATATATGGCCTATTACTTTTTTGGGTATTGGGTTTGTCATTTGGGGAGTATATTTATGGGATTTACCAATGCCTGAGAAGCCTGAAAATTATGAGGAAATAAAAGCGATACAAATAACGGATAGGGAACTTTTTAAGCAAGCCGAATTGTCCCTTAAAATGAAGAAGCGGGAGAGTTATCAAAACACAAAGTATAAACTTTCAAGTTGGCTCAAATCTTCAAAAAATAAAATAGGATATACTTTACTAACCTTATTATTAATATTAATTATTACCAATCCCGGTGTAAAAAGATTTAAAGACTATAAAGGTTATTCTACTTATGCTGGATTAATGAGAACTCAAAACTGGTTTGTTTTTTCTATTTATGAGAGTAGAAGTTACCAGAACAGATACGGAGGTAGATATTTAGGAATACTATTTAATTTTTTCCCATTGAATTAATGCAACATGAAATTCAAGTCATTCTTTAAATGGGTATGGGTAAAGTTTTTGCCTTATGTGGTATTGGCAGCACTCATAGCATTATTGATTGGTTCTTTGTTAGGCAAGAACAATTCGCACAGGTCTGATCCCTATTACGGCGATGATGCAGATTATTATGAGGATAGTACAGAGTGAAATTATTTCTTTGCCGTTTTCTTTTTAATAGGAGTGTGTAATGCTAAATCTATAGCTTCATCAAAAGACATATCCAGCTTGACTATTATAGCTTTTTTCTTTTTTGCAACTTTATTAACTGCTTTTTTTTCTGTCTTTTTTACCATTATTCGAAGCTACATCTTTTTCTATTAAATCTATATAGCGCATGTGTCCAGTCATATCATTAAAGCATTTATCAAATCTTTCAGGTACATTAAGCCTACGGGAATTATAACGGTACATTGTTTCTTCGCAATAGCGTTGTAGATGCTTAACAGAAACTTGGTGATAAATTCCATAAATGGATCTCTTTAAGCAAGCAAAGAAAGATTCTACGGGGTTAGTAGTATAATCCCCATTTACATATTCTCTTTCAGTATGATTGACTGTAATGTGACCGCCGTATTTTGCATTATCTTTTAGAGTAAGGTAGATACTTGAACTATCAGTTACTATAACGCTGTTGTCTGTAACGTGCATATCAATTAAAGGCAATACGCTATCCATTGTAGCATCTTTCATAACAATAAGCATTGCTTCGCCATTTTCTTCTAAAAGCCCTAAAACTGGTGCTTTATCATTTGTGGCAAGACCTTCAAATATTTGTTTGCGTTTGAACTTGCTTTTGTTCTTTGCCTTTCCGCCCACATAGGTTTCATCAATCATAACATTGTTAGACAGTACTGGCTTCTTTTTATTAGTTACCATTTTTCTAATACGGTGAGCCATAAACCAAGCAGACTTTTGAGTAATACCTAAATCCCTGGAAAGCTGTAAGCTACTTATACCTTTTTTGTGCTGTGTAAGAATATAGATAGCAGCTATCCATTTTTGTAATGGGATTTTAGTGTTCTCAAAAATACTACCGACCATGAAAGTAAATTTCTTGTCACAGGTCTTTTTATTGCCGCATTTAAATTGCTTGCCATTACTAAGCCTGTAAACTCTTTCAGAGCCACAGTGAGGGCAAACGGGTTTTCCTTTCCATAGTGGAAAATCCACGCAAATTGACCCCCTCCCGCCAAATGAAACTGACCCCCGTCG
>JBDTLP010000005.1:0-79157 GCA_039934735.1 Ferruginibacter sp.
AATTTCTATAAAATACAGGACAGTAACCGATTTGATATAAAATCAGCAGACCCTACTTATTGCAGCCAATAGTTGTTGTACACTGGTTTCAGAAGCCGGAAGTTTATGAAACAAGGTACAATGCGCATCGAGGTAATTAATGTGTTTTGGAAAATGTTCCTTTCTTAAGCGATCGAAAAAAAGTTGCGTTTCATCATCCAGCTTAAGTGTTACGATTAATGGTGCATCCATATTTTATCATTGATTTGCATCCAATTGTTTTTTTGCCCATTCATCCATAGATCTTTCGATCACTTCCAGCGGCATGCAACCATCTTTTAAAAATTCATCATGAAAAGCAGAAAGGCTGAATTTATCTCCCAGCATTTTGCTGTATTTATTTCTGAGTTCCCATATTTTCAAAGCACCGGTTTTATAACTCAATGCCTGGCCGGGATATACCATGTAGCGTTCTATCTCTGCTGTTGCACCTTCTTCACTGATCGATTCATTGTCCATCATGTATTTTATTGCTTCTTCCCGGGTCATCTTTCCTGTATGCATGGCTACATCTACAACAAGACGAATGGCACGCAGGATTTCATCACCCAATGCGCCCATATGCTGATATGGATCTGTGTACAAACCTAGTTCTTTACCAAGGCTTTCGCAATACAGCGCATACCCTTCACCGTAAGCACCATACCAGATGAAACGACGAAACTTTGGTAACTTTTCATTTTCAGATTGTAATGACATCTGGAAATGATGGCCGGGGATTGCTTCATGCAGGAAGGTACTTTCCATTCCTCCAGTGACATTGAATTTGGTTGGATCAACAATTGGGACATAATAAATACCGGGCCTTGAATTATCAGGTAAGCCGGGATAATATTCAGCACTTGCACTTGCTTCCCTGAATGCTTCTGTTTCTCTTATTTCAAATCTTGTGTTTGGCCGCACATTAAAAATCTTTTTTACATTTGGTTCGATCCTCACCTGGATACTCCTAATAGCATTCAGCACTTCTTCACGCGATTTATAAGGCATGAATTGTTTATCCGTTTTCATAAATTCAAAGAAAGCATTTAAGTCTCCTTTAAATTGAACCTGATCTTTTATCTTTTCCATTTCAGTAAGTATGCGCTTAACTTCTGAAAGGCCTGTATTGTAAATCTCACCAGGTGTTTTGTTTGTAGTTGTCCAGTACTTGACCTGGTAAGCATAATATTTATCTCCGCCAGGCAATGCATTTACGCCTGTTGTGGTTCTTGCATTTGGGAGATATTCTTTTTCCAGGTAAACAGCCAGTTTTTTATAAGATGGTACAATCTTTTTATTGATCATTTCTATATAAGCAACCTTGAGCCTCTTTTTATCATCATCACTAAAAGTGGAAGGCATTAATTTTATAGGTTCATAAAACAAACTTTTTGTTGCACTATCGGTTACCAATGCCTGCATTTGAGGTATCATTTTGATCACGATTGCTTTCGGTAATGTATAGTTTGCAGCTATTCCTTTATTAAAGTAAACAATGGCGCTGTCTGTCCAAACAGAAAATGCAGCCACCCTTTGCAGCCAATTGTCGTAATCCTTTACTGTATTAAACGGTTGGTTACCCGTGCCGCTCCCCATTTGTCCCATTAATAAGGGTAAGCCATTAAACTGATCGAAGGGGATATAGTTATTATCAGCAAGTGTAGTACTTCCCATATAACCTACTGCCAGTCCATCCAGAGCCATTTTTATTTCATATTGAAAAATGTCATAGCTTTTTTGATCGTTATCATCTAATTGGTTCCTGTTAAATTTTGAAATAGCCGCACTATAGTTTGTAAAAAAATCTTTCAACTTCGCCCTATAACCGTCAGTAAAATCAACTGGCAAAAGATTATTAAAAGACGAATCTCCATTGGCCGTTGCTTCCAAAGGATAGCGTTGCATGCGTTCATTATAATAATGCTCTAATAAAGTACCGAGATCCTTGTTATCATCAATAATTTTTGTGGTTTCTTTTTTATCAGTGTTGCAGGAACCAATAAGCATGGGTATCAGCAAAGTGAGAATAAGTTTTTTCATTTACCTGAATTAAGACGTGAATATAATTAAATAAGCAGGAACAGCTTGGTAAGCAGATGTTCTATTCGATGAATAAACTTTTGAAAACGACAGGAAATATTTAAAAAATCAACTAATATCAATAAAAAGAAACGATTCTGATAAAAATAATTAAATTTATCCCTTCAATCCTGTGTTTTTGCCTTGACACGATTCATGATAAAAGCCACATTTCCCAAACGTAATTTTATTTTTTGAATGAAGCCATACCTGTTTGTTTTTTTATTTCTTTTTAGTACATCTGCCCGTGCCCAGCAATGGTTTGCCGAAGTAACTGCCGGAACTTCCTCTTACAACGGAGATCTGACACAGAAAGAAGTTTCTGCCAAGCGTTTGGGGCCCATGATAGGCTTGAATATTAAATACAATACCGGTGATTTTGTGAACATTCGGGGAGGCATTTCTTACGCCAGGCTGGGCGCCAATGATAAGAATAATCCTGATCCAGGTTTGCAGAGCCGCCGGCTGAATTTTAAGACAAATGTGATTGAATTGAATGTTTGTGCCGAGGTAAATGTGCTTGATCCCGAAACTTTTTATTCCTATCCTTATATTTTTGGTGGAGTAGGTGTGTTTCATTTCAACCCCTATACTTATGATGACTATGGCCATAAAACTTTCTTGCAACCATTGGGTACAGAGGGCCAAGGACTGGCCAGTTATCCCAACAGGAAAAAATATTCTCTTTACCAGGTTTGCTTTCCCGTTGGTGGAGGCTTTAAATATAATTACAAAAAAGATTGGGAAATATCTTTTGAGTTTGGATATCGTATTCTGTTTACTGATTACCTTGATGACGTAAGTAAAACTTATGTAAATTTAAAAGCACTGCAAGAGGCGAATGGAAATGAAGCTGCAGATCTTTCCTATCGTAAACAAACGCCTTTTTTAGAAGAAGGCGAAAAAAGAGGCAACTCCGGTGTAAGAGACAGTTATTTTTTTGCCGGGATAAAAATTGCAACTGCTATTGGAAAAAAGAAAAGAGACCGTTGATTTGTGTGATTGAATGATGATAGTAATTGGCTATATTTTAATCATAGTAATCATTGAATCAAATCATTCAAAAATCACGCAACCATAATAAAAAAGTCCCGGAATTTATTTCCGGGACTTTTTTTACTAATCCTAATTATTTTTTAATCATTTAATCCTAATCCTTATTTAACAGTAATCAACAATGGTTCGAAAACATTTCTTTTCAACCTTGCTCTGCCAATAAATTGTGTGTTGTTGATCTTAGTAAAACTAGATGGAAATAGCATTACATCTTCTTCTCTTGTATCGAATAACAATTCTTTGGTTAAAACACCTTTGGGGTCAAGTTTGGCAACTACAACCTGGCCACCAAAACCATCTACGTGATATTTAGCAACATCATCATCTGCCATATCCATGTTCTTCTTATTATCAAGATAAAGGAAATAATAACCACTCTCATCTGTGATCAGTTTGAAACCCAATGTACCCACATAAGGCTCTTTTTTCAAGTAGGTATCCTTGTCTGTGCTCTTTTGTTTTTTAGGTATTTTACGTAACCATTCAAATTTTCCGTCTGCAGCAATTTTTGCAGCTAATATATCCTCATAAAAAAACTGATACGTATAATTTGAAGAAGTCATACCCAATCCTCCCATTCCAAATCCACCACCACGGTTGCTGTTGTAATGTTCTACAACATAAAATTCTTCACAAGCAATGAAAACACTACCATCAGGTTGAACATCTACGCTTCTAACTTTGATATTTGGAGCTTCATAATCATCCTTTTTTTCCATTCTTCTTTTTGCTCTTGCAGATTCAAATTTTGTAAGTTCTTCCAATGGAAATTCATAATAACCATTTTTATACTTAACTACTTTTCCAGTTTTGTCCATCTCCGCAAGAAATATTCCATCAGTTCCTTTTCCTTTTGATTTCTTACTGTAAGTACATGCAATCAGCATTTCGTGAAGTGAAGTTTCGATCAGGGTTGTTTCTTTGATAAAATTATCATCAACAGTAACCGTTGCACTTGTTATTTTCTTGCTGTCTTTTGTAAATTTCAATACTTCAAAGTGATATCCAGGCATGCCTGTTTCTTTATCTTTTTCTTTTCTTTTTTCATTCTCATATACTTTTGCAAGCAGGTATCCATTTCCTTCTGAGTCCATAGAGAAATCAGAATTATCCATGATCTGTTCTGTGTAAGGCATGGTAAATTCACCGCCCCATATTTTTTGCATGTTTTCATCAAAAATCCAGAAGCCTAATTTGTCATAGTTTTTTTTATCATTTTTTTCTTCCGGCCATAACCTGTATGTTACCAGCACTTTTTTATGATCAGCATCAAAATCATAAGAATATTTCTGAACTGTTTTAATATTAAAGAAGCCATTGTTGTGATTAACACCGGCAATCTTTGTTGTCTCAATTATTTTACGGTTAGGATCAACCAACTGGCCTGTGTTAATATCAACTTTATCACAGTAAAGTATTTCTTTTCCAGCATCCTTATCCCAGTCGCTGTGCAACCAGAAATAATTTTTGGGTCCAAAATCAATCACTGTTTCACTATTAAGGTTCCTGGTTGCATCCGGCAAAGGAATAACCTTGTCAATAGTTTGTGCAAGTGATTTGGGATCGAATCTTAAAATAGTAAGTTCTTCTTTTTTCAAAGAAAGGTTTACTATACCATCTTTATCATTTCCAAAGAAGGAAAGATCTTCAGATTTACGTGGAAGCTCATATTGTGCCCCCAGTTTAAAAGTGAATTTTTTACTCTGTCCATACGAAAATGTCGTGGATAAAGCAAGCGTTGCCATTAATAGATACTTCATAAAAGATTACAAGTTTTATTGCCGAAGCAGGTTTGGTAAAAATAAGGAACGAATTTATTAAGAATGTACTGGATGTCCTAATCAATCTTTTGGACCGAAAAAAACAAAAATGTCATATATATGATTTATGAATTTGTAATGATAGAGTAGATTCGATAAAAATCATCCATTTCACATCTGGCGTTTTATAAGTAGCCAGGTGAAGAATTCAAATGAAAGGCAAACCGGTTTGGAAAGTGAAATGAAGAGAATCAAAGAAGGTAATTAAAAAATAATTTTGATGTCTTCAATTATTTGAACTTATGAGGAAAATTTTAATAAACAACGTACAATATTCATCCGAATTGTATTTCATAGAGCAATGAATATTGTACGTTGTTTATTGAAAATTAATTATAAACGTTGCTTATTGGAAAAACCGAAATAAATTATTAAGGTGAATCAATTACAAAGCCAAATCAACTCCAAAACGACCAGCTATCAGTAACATAGTTTGAATGATGGTTTGTTTCGGGCCAGTGTTCTTTATCAAAGCCCGGGGCTTTTTTCAATGTTTCCTTTTTCTCATTGAACCTAAAAACCTTGTGATCAGGATCTACTTTTAAAAGATCGAAAGGTATTGCAAAATATTTTTCACCCAATCCAAGGAAGCCGCCGAATTCTATAATGTAATATTCAATTTTGCCGTTCCTGATATCCAGCATAACATCTTTTATTGATCCCATATCTTCATCTTCATTGTTTAAAACCTTATCACCGATCACCGAAGATGCTGTCAAAAATTTTAAGGGGCGATTAATATTGGGTGGAGCGTCATTGGCACCGGTAAGATTATCTGGAAAAACCGTTTCCATAATAGTGCTTTTTAAAAATGATCAATAATTATTTCTCTTAAAGTTAAGGGTTTACAGCTTTATTAAGAAATATTATTATTTGACAAAACAAGTTAGAAAGCATGATTTTTGTGTTGTTCCTTTTAAACTGATCATTATGAAAAACACTATCTTTTTATTATAGCCGGCATCTTTTTTTCAGCCAATACTTACTGACAAATATAGCAGGTCCTTTCTAAAAAATTAGATTCTGTATCGCTTAAAGTAATCTCATACTTTAAAAACAAACAACCCGATAGTGTGTATGCACTTACGGGGAAATCTATCCAGGAAAAAATAACCGCAGAAAATTTCAGTGCAATAACTACAACCAAAATATTTCCTACGACCGATTTTTAAAATGTAATATATATTAGTTCCAGGCAAGGCATTAATAAATACCGGATCGGAGGCTACCCGCCTCTACAACTCCTGATGGGGTTGGATACGGATGATAAGATCCAAACATTATTGAAACAGGAATTTGTAGTGGATTAGAAAATCGTTTACACCTAACGGCAATGCTCACTACTAAAATACTTAATAGGTGAAAACACCTAAACGCCAGGGTGAAAACACCCAAAAAATGAAAAAAGGATGCTAAGTACTACTTTTAATAGTAAAACATTTTTAATAGCAATATCTTAAAACTATATTAGCATTATAATTATTCTAATATATTTCTCAACCTAATAAATCCTAAAAATCATGTCAACAACAGGAAAGCCAATTGGCTTAAATTATGCCAGGCAACTGGCAAGCAATTACAGGGAAAATAAACTTAGCAAAGGACAAATCTTAACCAACGACACGCAGGCGGTTTGGTTTTCGAAAGATGTTTTGTTAGAGGCGCTGGGAGTAGCAGCCGGATCGGGATCGGAAGATATAACCGGTATCAGGGTTTATTTTGGAGCTTATGCAGAAGAGCCCGGTTATCCGGATAATACATTTGATCAAAATAAGCTGACCTTAGTACTTGTAACAACCGGGACGGACAAAATTGATATAGACAGAAATGGTAGTCCCGAAATTGCATATCTTGATATTATAGATGATCCAGGTACAAAACCTTCATATCCGGATGCAACTAATGGTACAACTGTGGCAGGGAAAAATTATTATAATGAAGCGCAACTGGTACCACCACCGAATAGCGCAAATGGATTGGGATTACTTGATTGGTAAAATTTGATAACTTGTTTGACTTCATTTACATTTCATTAATCGCATTTTCTATAATATGTGGCTTGATTTTTACAAAGAAATCAAGCCACATTGCTTATAAGTTATTTTTATTTTTTTTATGCGTAACATTTTTCAATGAAGTGGTGTGTTATTTTTTAAAATCCCGAATGCATACGATCATTTTCTACAACATTTATTATTATTTCCGGTTTCCTTTTCTTGCTGTTGTGTTTCAAACTATTTTTTCAACAAAAAATAAATTCATAAATTATTTTATTAAATCTTTCTATTTTATTTCTGTTATTTTATTTTTCACCTGCTATTATCTTTATAATGGACTTTATAAACAGGTTCACACAATTTATCTTCTGATAGGGGGTGTTTTTGTAATTATTAATTGTTTATTGTTGTTTTACCAATCAGTAAAAGACGAAGAAATAATCAGCCCGTTTGCATTTCCTTTTTTTATATGTAGTATGGCTTTGTTTTTTTATTTCCTGGTAATATTGCCCTTTTTTGGGATAATTAATTTTTTGGCTAGGAGCGAAACTTTATTTTCAAAAAATCCTTCTTTAGTTGCAAAAATAATAAGTACTATTTTTTATTCACTAATTTCAATAGATTATTATTTACAATGGAAAAGAATGAGGTCCCAATACTGATTTACACCTTTGCTATTATTCTTATAGTGTTGGGCATTTTTTTATTGCTTTTCTATTTCCTGTTTAAGCAAAAACAAAAAACCCATCAATTAAAAATTGCTGCCTTAAATGAGCAACTACTTAAAACGGAAATAGAAATACAGGAACATACACTCAGGAACGTTAGCCAGGAGATCCATGATAATATCGGCCAGGTATTAAGCCTTGCAAAATTAAATCTTGGTACATTCAATAAATTGGAAGATGAAGAAAATCAAACAAAGCTCTTAAACACAAAGGAATTGGTAAGCAAGGCCATCAATGATCTTCGCGACCTTACCCGAAGCATGCATGGCGAAAAGATCGCTGAGATCGGCTTGCAAAAAGCGGTAGATCATGAGTTGAAAATTTTACAAAATACCGGGCAGTTCCAGACGCACATGAATGTTGTTGGTGAAAGCTTTGACCTGGCGCCCCAGTCACAAATGGTAATCTTTCGAATCATGCAGGAAGCCCTTCACAATGAGATCAAACATTCCAAAGCAAAGAACATCTTTGTTGAATTTAATTTTGATGAATCAGCATTTACATTAACGCTCAGGGATGATGGCGTTGGGTTTAACCTGGAAAAAATGAACGCTGATGAAACTGGCATTGGATTAAAGAGTATGAAAAACAGGGCTTCATTAATTGGTGGAGATTTTTCCATACATTCATCTGAAAATAAGGGTACTACCATTATTATTAAAATATCAAAAGATATTTCTTAGTCCTAACTTTAATATTGATTTCAATCCCTAATAAGCCAAAAATTTACAACCCAAATGCCAAACTTAGTTTTAGTAGATGACCACGTTTTACTTCGAAGCGGCCTTGCAGGGCTGGTAAAAAACCTCGGCCACCATGTATTATTTGAAGCCAGTAACGGCAATGATTTTATCGGGAAACTTACCCCGGAACTTCTTCCACAAATTGTATTGATGGATATTAACATGCCTGAAAAGGATGGTTATGAAACTACGCAATGGCTGAAAACAAATTTCCCCGACATAAAGGTTTTGGCACTTAGTATGTACGATAGTGAAAATTCAATTATCCGTATGCTTAAAAGCGGGGCAAAGGGATATATTTTAAAAGACAGCGATCCATCAGAATTGCAGGCAGCCATTGACGCAATCATGAACAAAGGTTTTTATTACTCCGAACTGGTAAGTGGTAAAGTGATCAGCGCCATTAATAAAATGGATGACGATGGAGAAACCCATGCTGTGAAATTAAATGAACGTGAAACTGCATTTTTAAAACTTACCTGTACTGAATTAACTTATAAAGATATTTCTGATAAAATGTTTGTGAGCCCACGCACTGTAGATGGTTACCGTGACAATCTTTTTGAAAAACTAAAAGTAAAAACAAGAATCGGTTTGGTGATCTATGCTATAAGAAATGGTATCGTCGACCTTAATTAAGTTGAGAGTTTAGAATTATGAGTTATGAGTTTGTTACTGATAATTCGAATTCTATATTATAAAGAAACGACACTCTTAACTTTATACTCATAACTTTCAACTAACATGGATAATATCAGAACAGTTAACGTCACCCGTTACCTTACGCCCTTACGTGAAGGTGGTTCTATGCCCGCCATTGCAGAAGCAGACGATGGTTTCTTATATGTACTGAAATTTCGTGGAGCAGGGCAGGGATTAAAGGCGCTCATTGCTGAATTGATTGGCGGAGAAATTGCCCGGGTACTCGGTTTACGTGTGCCTGAAATTGTATTTGCAGATCTTGATGAAGCATTTGGAAGAACAGAACCGGATAAAGAGATACAGGATCTTAATAAAGCCAGCGTTGGCAAAAACCTGGCGCTGCATTATCTTTCAGGCGCTGCTACTTTTGATCCTGTAGTTACTACAGTTGAACAACAACTCGCTTCACAGATCGTATGGCTCGATTGCCTGCTGATGAACGTTGACCGCACTTCCCGGAATACCAACATGTTGCTTTGGCGCAAAGAATTATGGCTGATAGATCATGGTGCTGCTTTATACTTTCATCATTCATGGGATAACTGGGCAGAAAAAGCCAAACAACCTTTCTCACATGTAAAGGATCACGTATTGTTGCCACAGGCAACCGCACTGGAAGAAGTGAATATTGCTTTTCGTTTATTGCTTACCGGTACTATTATTGAATCTATTGTAAATTTAATTCCAGGCGAATGGCTTGAACAGACTTCTTCACCATTTGATTCCATACAAAAACACCGTGAAGCATACGCATCATTTTTAAAATCCCGGGTACTTCATTCAGAAATATTTGTAAAAGAAGCACAACATGCAGCAACAACACTTATTTGAGTATGCCGTCGTACGCATTGTGCCCCAGGTTGAGCGGGAAGAATTCCTCAATGTGGGGGTGATCTTATATTGTGGCAAACAACAATTTTTACAGGTAAAATTTAAATTGCATGAAGAACGGTTTAAATTATTTTCATGCGACCTCGATATTGCTGAACTAAGAAGTTATCTCGAAGGATTTGAGCGTATATGCGTTGGCGGCAATGATTCAGGCCCGATTGGTAAACTTCCAATAGCTGAACGTTTTAGATGGCTCACTGCAACCCGGAGTACTGTATTACAAACTTCAAAAGTACATCCAGGGCTTTGTGAAGATGCGGGGGAGAAACTGGAGCGGATTTTTTTTCAGTTGGTTTCATAAATGTAAGATCTAAGATGTAAGATTTCACAGAACCCTGCAATCTTACATCTTACATCTTACATCTTAGATGATCTTAATTCGCTTCCGAAATAAAATAAATATTCAAAATAATATAGATCACTAATAATACCTGTGCGGCGATCATATCAAAACGATGTGCTTGTTTAACTTTATCTTTCTTCACAAGCTTTATAGAAAATGCTGTACAGGATATTACAGCAAAAATGAAAAATAATGTGATACCGTGAAGTGTATCCACCAGGGTAAAAGAGCTGGATTCCGGTAAGGCAGAATCAATAATATATTTGTTACCGATCACCGCAAATAAAGAACCAACACTCAAACCAAAACGGGAATCAATATTATCTGCATGTATATAAAAACATACATAAGCAATGAGGAATGCAACATACATTCCAAGAAACATTTTCCAGAATAAGCCCATGGCTTCACGTGTAATGCCAATGCTAACCCTGAAAGCGCTGTATTCTGTATGGGGTTTCGCTATTGTTTCATCACCAAATGCTGTCTCATATTTCTTGTTCGCAATTTTAATATTGAAACTATCAATGGTCCATCCTCTTAATGTAAACCTGGGATCAAAATGCTGTCCTACTGTATCAGCTACAAAGATCAAAGATTTGGAATCGTACTGTGAATTTTCAAATGAAAGCATTAGCTTTTGGCGATCGAATGGAAAGTTTTCTATCTTCCATGAATCTTTCATTACACATTGTATTTTCATCAAAAGATAAACTTTATCATCGCTCGTATCAATCGTGGAAAAAGATCTCGATACAGTTTTTGCCATCGGTATCTCCAGGTTTTGTAAAAAATCAAAATCCTTATTTTTATATTTTAACCAGAGCCAGAATGTTACTGTGTATTCTTTCTGCTTGAAATCAATATCATGAATACTGGTGACATAGATACCAGCTTTAACAGTATCCGGTTTTGTATCCTGGGCACTCGCTTTAGAAAAAAAACTACCCGCAATAATCAGCAATACAGTAACCAGAAATGATTTTTTATTTTTCATACTTTTTATAAAGCGGAAAGTTAGACAAAATTGATTTGGAAATGTGAAGATTTGAAAATGTGATGATGAAAACCAGGTAAAATTTGAAGCACAAAGATTTAGAAACTTTTTCATTTTCAAATTTTCAAATCTTCAAATCATCCAATTGACCAGCTTCCTTTAATAATTTTACAATAGCAGCTTCATCAATTTCTTCTGTTGTTTTAAAAATCTTATAAAATATTTGTTTGTTGGTTCCATGAGTGAGATAATTATCTACATCTTTCAACCTGTTGCCATACCAGAACCCCAGCAACACTCCCTCTTTTATCCCTCCACGTGAAATGGCAGATGGCCATACAATGCATATTCCTTTATTGCCATAAAAGAAGGGCACATTGAAAGAAATTTTTTCTTTGCCATTTGCAGGTAAATTTTCAAGAATGATCTGCCGCATTACGTCAACGATTAGCCGCTCATGTTCGGGCAGTATTTCAAATAAATGAAGCAGTGATTTTATTTTAATACCGGATGAGATTTTCATTTGTTACCTAATATCTGTTATTTGAACATAAAAGTATACGAATACAAATAATATAAATGAAGAAAATACTGAATGGTTCTTGCTGTAAACAAATGGAATGCAGAAAAATATAGCGCAAAGTCTCTCAATCCTGCGTGAAAGACTGGACAAGGATCAATGATTTTGACATATTGCTATATAAAGTAATAAAACCTGGAAAAAGGATAGAAAAAGATACTTTTGCAGTATAGAACGATTCTTAATTTAATATCTAATTATAAAGGTCCTCATAATCACAATAATTTATATTGTGGATATTTTTTTGATTTAATTTAAAGAAATATCTGCCGTGGCATAAAAATTGACAATGAGGAGCAAAATTGTTAACGATGAAAAAACTACTTTTCCTTTGCAGTATCCTCACTTCGTTCCTTGCATCGGAAGCACAAACCACGAAGAACCACACAAAAAAATCAAAGAAACCAATTATAAGTAAAGAAGTCATCATGCAGGCAAGGCTTGATAGTCTTGAGACTGCAAGGCAAATGCGAATAGATTCAATGGTAATATCACAGTTCCGCATCGATTCTGTAAGGAAATTAAATGATAGCCTTTCCTATGTAAAGCAACAGGCAGAAAGTATGGCCTGGAAGGAAGCCAAAAACAGGGAGACTGACAGCATCAATAAAGAACATGTAAAAATGCTGAGCAAGGAACAAGCAAAATCACTTACTATACAAAGGCAAAGAGAAACAATCAATAAAACGGCTAAACTCAATGATTACCAGGGGCAACAGGTAAATTATATCAATCAAACATTTTTTGGAAAAGCACAAACGATCAAAGAAGATCCAGCGATACCTGAAGATCAAAAAAAGCTACAGCTTGCTAAATTAAATGATGAAAGAAAAAGCAGGTTGCAAACAATTATCGGGAAATCAAAAGAAAAGAAATTTGAAAAAGTGCGCAAGGCACATCCAAATACAAATGACTCAGAAGTTCAATGGATCAATGAAGTGGAAGGAATTGTGAAGAATTAAGAATGATGAATTTATAATTAAGAATTAAAAGCCGGTGCATTTACAATGTGCCGGCTTTTTTATAGAAACATATTCAGCAATAAAAGAATAAAAAATAAATTAACTTAATAAGCAGGTGATACAAGCGGCAGTAGCTCAGTTGGTAAAGCATCTCGAAAAATCGTGACGGCTACCGAGGGTTCGAATCCCTTTTGCCGCTCAATGCTTTTGAAATAGTTATGGGAACACAATCTTAAGATCACCTATATCATACCCGTGTAAAACCCTAAATGAATAATATACGGGCCCAAACCGTTCTTCATTTTTCATATTCCATTTTCGGGCAGTTACCAAAACCTGGCGAATGCCTGTATAAATTGGATCGTTGGATTGTAATTGGTTAACGTTTAAATCATAAATTTCTCCTTTTTTATTTAGCCAGAAAACAAGATTATAAGTATTGATGCCACTGCTAAGGCTATAACGTTGTGCCCTAAATGTTTCCCACAAATTAATCCTCAAATATTCCCGAAAGGCTTCCTTGCCGCCGGGGTATGAAGGTTCGCTGGCAATCAATCCCTTTATGTATATCTCTTGTGAAATTTCTATTCCGTTTTCGTCAAAATAAGTTGTAAATTCTTTTGTACCTGTCCTGGCATCTTTGATAATCTTTTTGTTTTTTTTACCTTTTGAATAAGCATAACTAATACTTCGCACATCCACGCCATTTTCATAAAATATGGAATCACGACACAGATAATTATTTGTTAGCCAAACAGCATAACCATAAATTGTATCCCGGTGATAATGTAGGAACGATATTTTGTGGCCCGTTATATCATAATTATTGAATTCTCCTTCCCGTACCGCCAAAGTCGAATCAGTATAAAAACCTGTCATCGTAAGCCTTGCATCTCCAACCGTAAACACAGATAAATGAACCAACCCATTTTCTTTTTTACCAAAACCAATATAGGTCATCTTATCGGATGGGCAGAAATTTAGATACCTGTCAAAATAATAAACTGTGCTGTCGGTATTTGACTGTGCAATACTTTGCTCACAGATTATGCTGAGCAGGAATATGATCAAAAATGAATAAATATTTTTCTTGCGAACTGTTTTCATGTCTTCTTATTTATGAAGCAGAAAATGAACAGGATTTACATTGTAGTTGCGTGAGTATCCCAAATGATATTTGGTATTTTTTCAAATATACTTTAAAGTATTTCAAAATGATCTATAAAAAAAATATATTGCAGCCCAGATCTAAAAGGACAGTTAGCTCAGTTGGTTAGAGTACTACGTTGACATCGTAGGGGTCATTGGTTCGAATCCAATACCGTCCACGAAAAGAGTTTGAGTTTAGAGTACAGCGTTATGAGTTAGTTTCTTAATTATTTCCAGCTCTTTACAATAATAAAAACGGAATATTGAAGTTGATCGGGATTTCTCCTTCGACATTCAATATTCCGTGTTCCTTGTTCGATATTCTTTTTGATAACTGAAGCTTACGATCAATTATTATTTCACCGAGAAATTTATCGTAATAACTGTTTTACTATCATCATGATTGCATGGGCCATTGCCTTTAGCAGTTAAATTCAGAACAACTGTTTGTTTATTATTTGTCTTTGAATCAGTAGAAAAATGATAAACGCTGCATCCTGAACTTGCATCTTTATCAAGCTGGCTAACAGTATAAGCAGACGCCTGTGTTGCAATAGAAGCAACGGCAGATCTATCTGCATAAGCACCCAGGTTTAAAGAATAAGTACTGCCTGATTGGATGCTTTCATCAAGATTCACATATTTGGATTCATGTTTGTCTTTGCTGCACGACTGAAGCAAAACGATTCCACAAAAAAGGCATGCGATTGATAGTATATATTTTTTCATAAAAAATTATTTATGATTAAATGTAAAGGAATAAAATGAGTGAGTAAAATATTTTCGGCCAATTATAAAGATTTCTCTGTGAATCCTATCAATGACCATACAAGTATCTTTTATAATACTTATCAAATAACAGCATTAGCAATTTTATAAAACCCGGATGATCGTTTCATCCGGGTTTATTTTAATGCTGTCATCCACGTACTTTTATTTCCACCCCCGCGGGAGCTGCAAGATGACGACGCTGATAATAAACTGGTCTATGAACACGATGAACACGATAATATCGTCTTTCAACACAACTGCTAACACTTAATATCATACATGTGGCGATTAAAAATTTTACATACGTATTTTTCATTTTATTTTTTTTAAACCAGTTAATAAAAACATGCCATAAAAATTACATTAAAGAAACTTGTTCTTTCTTGTTCTTCCTGTTGTGTGAACGCTTGTAAAAAATTTCAACGATCAAAGGAAAAACAAGCAGTGTAAGTATTGTTGAGCTGATCAAGCCACCAATCACAACAATAGCAAGTGGTTTTTGCGTTTCACTTCCAATACCGGTAGACAATGCTGCTGGCATTAAGCCAATAGCTGCCATCAATGCAGTCATGATAACGGGCCTTATCCTTGCCTGCACACCATTTTTTACAGCCTGTATCAATGGGATTTTATTGTGCAGGTTCTGCTTAAATTCTGAAATAAGAATGACGCCATTCTGAATACAAATACCAAACAATGCAATAAAACCGATACCAGCCGAAATACTAAATACGGTGCCGGTTACATGCAGCGCAAGAATGCCACCCATGATCGCAAAAGGAACATTTAATAATACGAGGCCTGCATCCACGCCATTTCCAAAACTGATGAACAACAAAATAAATATCATGATCAATACAACCGGAACTACCTGCGATAGTTTTGCCTGCGCCCGAACCTGGTTCTCAAATTCACCTGCCCATTCAATGCTATATCCTTTGCCGAGATTAATTTGTTTATTCACTTTTTGTTGTGCTTCTGCAATTGTACTTCCCATATCTCTTTCCCTGATTGAAAATTTAACCGCAATGAACCTGGTATTTTTATCCCGGTAAATAAATGCAGGCCCGGTCACAGTTTTAATTTCTGCAATTTCTTTTAATGGAATTTTAGAACCATGCATCGTTCGCACAAGCAATTCGCTGATGGAATGTTCATCATTTCGATATTTTTCGGGATAACGAATGCGTATATCAAACTTTCTTTCCTGCTGGTAAAATGTTGATGCAGATTTTCCGCCGATCGCCATTTCAATAACGGAATTTGCATCAGCAGTTGTAACACCATACATCGCCATTTTCGGTTCATCAAAAACAATACTTAATTCCGGTTGCCCGATATTACGCATGATACCAAGATCTTTGATTCCATTTACTGTGCCGAGAATATTGTAAACACTGTCAGCCATTTGATCTAATTTATCAAGATCATTGCCGAATATTTTTACAGCAAGATCAGCATTGATGCCAGCAACTGCTTCCGCAACATTATCAATAATTGGTTGGGAATAATTATAAACCACACCGGGATATTGTTTAAGTTTTGTATCCATCTCATCAATCAACTGATCTTTGGTAATATGTCGCTTCCATTCTTTTTCAGGTTTAAGATTTACCTGGCATTGTATATAATAAAAACCAGAAGGATCTGTACCATCATTGCTTCGTCCTGTTTGCGACAACACGCCATTTACTTCAGGAAATGAATTCAATATCTTCCTGAATTCACCAACAAAAGCAACGGTTTGTGTAAGCGAACTACTCATGGGCAATTTTGCTTCCACCCACAATGCACCTTCGTTTAATTCTGGTAAAAATTCACTGCCAAGAAACTTGAAAGAAAAAAAACTTAATCCTAAAATAGTAAATGCAACAATGAGCGTGATCTTTTTATTTCGCATGGTAAAGTTCAACCCATTTGTAATGATCCTGTTGAAAAAATTTACAATGGGATTGTTTCTTTCTCTTGCATCTTTTCGCAATAAGATACTTGTCAACACTGGCACAAGTGTAAGCGTAAAAATCAATGCACCAAGCAAAGCAAAACTAAGTGTCCATGCCAGAGGAGAAAACATTTTTCCTTCTACTTTCTCAAAAGCGAAAATGGGAATGAGGCTGGTAATGATAATGATCTTTGAAAAGAAAATTGCTTTTGCAAGGCCACTTCCTGTTTTGCGAATGATGCTAAGCTTTGCCATCTTGTTGTATTTCTCCATGCCAACCTCGTGCGCCCGAAGTGCCAGCACAACAAACAATCCTTCTACCATTACAACAGCTCCATCTATAATAATTCCAAAATCAATGGCGCCCATTGACAAAAGATTGGCCGTCATTCCTTTTAATTTCAAACATATAAATGCAAATAACAAAGCAAGTGGAATAATAATAGAGACAATGACCGTCGTTCGCCAATCAAACATGAATATAAAAACGATGAGTGTTACCAATAATATTCCTTCAATCAAATTATGGCTGATCGTTTCTGTACAAAAATCCATAAGATTATCACGATCATAAAACGTAACCATCTTTACATCTGATGGTAATATTTTTTCATTGAGTTCTTTTATTTTGTCTTTTACCTTTGCTAAAACTTCGCGGGGATTTTCTCCTTTTCGCATCACAACAATTCCTTCTACCACATCATCGTCTTTGTCGAGGCCAGCTTGACCTACCCGGGGAAAATGGCTGGGAGAAACGGTAGCAACATTCTTAACAAGTATGGGTGTCCCATTTATATTATCAACAATAATATTTTCTATATCATGAATATTATCCAGCAGCCCGATACCACGCACAACATAAGCCTGGCCATTTTTTTCAATCACATCACCACCAACATTGATATTACTTTTTGAAACAGCCGTATAAATTTCCAGGGGCGTAATATCATATTTCGCCAGCATAACAGGATCTGCTGTTATTTCATAGGTTCTTTCTGCACCACCAAAAACAGTAAGATCAGCAACACCTGGAATGCTTCTCAATTGCCGATCGACGACCCAGTTTTGAATCGTATTCAACTCAATGGAGTTTCTATCTTTTGATTGAAGTGTATAGCGAAATATTTCACCCGTAGGGCCATAGGGTGGTTGTACATCAGGTTCAACACCTTCAGGCAGGCTTACACCATGTAAAAGATTATTGACTTGCTGTCGTGCAAAAAAATCTTCCACATCATCATCAAAAATTATTTTCGTTACCGAAAGTCCAAACATGGAAATAGAACGAAGCGTTGATTTCTTTTGCACAGAATTCATTGCTATTTCAATGGGAGTTGTTACAAACCGTTCCACTTCCTCGGCACTTCGTCCATTCCATTGCGTTACGATGATGATCTGTGTATTGGTTACATCTGGAAAAGCTTCCAGTGGTGTTTTTATATAGCTCCAGATTCCGCCTACTATAATAAGTATCGTCATAAAAAAGATAAAGAACCTGTTCTTCAAAGAAAAGGTTACAATACCTGAAATAAATTTGTTCATAAAGATTTGTTTTAAAAGAAACAGGAATAATTAATCATTCAACGCATCATACACAAGCAACTGGTATTTGCTTATGATGCGTTCGCCCGGCTGCAGCCCGCTTTTGATATAAGCATTATTACCAATTGTTTCCTGTACATCTACTTCACGTGTTTCGATATCGCATTTATCTTTATAAACCATTACGAAGCTCTTATTCTTATCGAAGATGATCGCCTGTGCCGGTATCATTGGCATTTGGTCTTTACCATCATCATATTTGATATTGATCTGTGCAAACATTTCTGGCTTCAATAAATTATTGTTATTGGGAATTTTGATACGCACTTTCATAACCCTGCTTTGTGGATCAAGCATAGAAAATATTCTATCAACTTTTCCTGTAAACACCTGGTCATTATAAGCGATCACTTTGATATCTGCATCATAACCTGTTTTTATTTTTGCGATATCGCTTTCAAAAACATTTGCCATTACCCATACTTCTTCAAGATTGGCAATTGTAAAAAAAGGCAGGGAACCATCTACTTTGAATTGCATATTATCTGTTACATTTTTCTCAATGATATAACCAGAAATAGGAGCAGTGATCGTTTGTATTGCATCGCCTTTGGATCCATAGATCGCATTTGTTTGTTCCATCTTTTTAAGATCGGATTTTGCTTTTTCCAAATCTGTTTCTGCAGCAGTAAGATCTTTTTCTGTAGCCAAACCAGATGCAGCCATTTCTTTTGTAGCAGAAAGACTTTTTTCTGCGATCTTAACACTGGATGTAGCCGTAACCAATTGTCCCTGGTAATCGGCAATCTCACTGCTATGGATAACAGCCAATACCTGGCCTTTTGTTACATAATCGCCCAGGTCAACTTTCATTTCTGTAACTACACCGCCAACTACCGGGAATACTTTTACCCATTTATCTTCATCTGCTTCAATCTTCCCGGATAATGTGATGACATTTTTTACAGTTTCATTTTTCACCGTATCAATGGTTGCCTGCTTTTGCATGGAATCTGTTAAACAAAATTTCGGATCGACTGCCTGCTCTACAGGTTTTTCTTTGCAACTATATAATGTTGCCAGCAATAAAATAATACTGATGTATATTTTTAAATTTTTCATTGTTGATGGATTAGTTATTAAATAAGTTTTTTCCAATGGCAAACTGCAAAGATTCCAGCGCCTGCATCCTGTCGTTTTTTAATTGATTAAGTTGAAGAACATTGTTCTTATACGATTCATAGAAATCAGTAAACTCAACAAGGCTTATGTTTTTCTTTTGAAAATTATCTGTAACACCATCGAGTAATTGCTCAAACTGGTTTTCAAAACCAGGATCAATAGAATGCAACATCTTATCGGTATTTAAAACCTTTGACCAGGCCGCCTGCACATCATTTTCTACAGATTGTTTTTGTTGATCAGCAATAATCTTCCCCTGTGCAATATTTATTTTTGCAGCTTTTATATTTCCCTGGTTGCGGTTGAAGAAAGGAAGATCCATGGCAACGGTTATGAAACTTGCATTGTTTACAAAGCTTCCCCGTTTGTCAAATTCAGCACCTACTGTAAGATCAGGGCTGGCAAGTGCTTTCTGTAGATTATAATTTTGTTGATTATACAGCATGGAGTTTTCACTCAATTTCAAATCACTGCGGTTGGCATAAGCCGTATCAACCAGGGATTGCAAAGTAAATTGATCTAAAGAAGCTGGTGACAAATCGCTCTTGTCAGCATCAGTAATAAAATATGTTTTATTCGACTGCAATAATAATTCAAATGAAGCCTGCTCATCATTCAATTGATTTTGCAAAGAAGCTTGTTCTGCTTTTAAAGAATATAACAGTGATTTTATTCTAACAGCATCTTTAAGGCTAACAATTCCCTTTGCCTGCAATGTTGAATATGCATTGTTTAATTTCTCCAATGCAGGAACCTGTTTATCATAAGCGCTTATAGATTGTTGCAAATAATATAAATTGTAAAAACTGCTTCTTAAAGAATAGCGCAGGGCCCGCAACAATTCAGAAAATTTATTTTCACTCAGCCTGGTTGCTGTTTCTGCCAGTTTAACTTCCTTATTGCGTTTACCGGCAAGCCGGATCATTTGTTGGAGGGCAATATCATATTGTCCATTACTATTACTAACATTAAAAACTTTCTTTTGATCAGGGTCGTACAGGTTTCCTGATAATGCAAGGGTAGGGTTGTTGAATAACCTTGCCTGTATTACCTGAGCTTTTGTTATTTCTATATTGTATTGTTCTGCGAGTAATGATAAGTTCTTTTGTAAAAATCGCTTTTCAGCTTCGGGTAATGTAATATGTGCAGTGTCCTGTGCCAGTACAGGAACTGTTGTACATAATACTATTAACCCGGTGAAGCATACATGCTTCAGGGCTTTGTATTTCATGAATCAAATAATTAGTTGAAAATAGCGGGATGCCATATGCCTTAGCAGCATAAGAATCCCTTAGTTAATTTTAAACTTTAAAGCTGTTGAATAGGAACAACGTTATCAGGCAACGTTTGGTGGAGGCGTGAGTATATCAAAAACGGGTGAACTGTGAGTTGGTATTTTATATTCGGGGAAAGTACGCTTTTTTATTGCTGAGAGATCCTGTCTTTCTATTACGATTACCTGCTGCTGAAAACTATATTCAATATTTTTTACTACATGAAAATTTTGCCCGCTATCATCATTTTCATCATCTGCTGTTTTATCATAACCCAATGTAACACGAATATATTCTACCACGCTGGTAATATCATCTAACTGCTGGCCGTTTGCATCATATACATCCTCCATGGCCACCTGCGGAAGAAACATCGAGGTGTTCATGTGAGAAAGTAATAATACCAGTGCCACAATTTTTTTCATGCGATGCAAAGATATATACTATGTTAACAATGTTATATCAATGTATGTTGTAAAATTGTTAATGAGTTGCAGCATATATTTCTGAGAATATAAAAATTCCCTTTGTCTCTTTTGAATTAATCTTTTTTGCTTTGCTTAAAATGAGGTTTCAATTTCACGCAAAGCAAAAAAGAAAAGCAAAGAACTCAAATACTATTTTGGAAACCTTGCAGAAAGGCCGAAAGAAATAAATCTGTTTGTCGCCAGTTTAAATGTTGAAGAACCCACTGCAATATCAATGGCAAAATTATTTTTAATTGCATAAACACAACCTACATCCATGCCATTGGTAGCGTTCACGTGTGTGGCATAACTTCCAAAATATTCTATGAAGGCACTTAGTTTATCCGTTGCACCATAATTCAATTCAACTGCAGTTGGGTAACTGATATCTGTTGATTGCTGATCCTGTTTGATCCCGATATTGGTATATAATTTCATTTTCGATGAAAGCTCATTTCTTCCAGCCAATACAAATGAATATCCAAAATGATCTCCACGAAAATCTTTGCTAATCGTAACAGGCAACTGAAAATAAGATACAAGGGTCACCTTCGGTAAGATGCCATGTTGTTTCCACAATTGATTTTTAAAACTCACAGTAAGTGGTTGAATACCGGATATAGAACCGCTATCTCTTACCACTGAATATTGATTAAGCAATCTTATTTCAAATTCTTTGTTTATGCCATACCTGATCAATGTCTGGTTATCGAAACCTCTTGTGAATTCATCAAGCTTTGAGTATTGCAAACCCGTTTCTATTTGCAATTGTCCTTTCCTAAGATTGTGTGTGCCATCGCTTTGATCGGGGCGATCTGTATTGATAACATCCTGGGCATTCAGGGTATGAATGACTAAAAACATTCCTGTCACCAATAAATAAAAAGCTTTTCCCATCTGTTGTGAAAGTTAAGATTTGTTTTTTTAAAGAAATAAGTCCTGTTGAGAATTAATGCAAATTAGTTTTAACCATCGCTACAAAATAAGTATCTTGTTTAAATATTACCAACTATCATTTTGTCTTAATGAATTTAGATAATATCTCCTGGCACTCGTTCCTTGTATTTTCATATAGCTGGATTATTTTAGCAGTGATCGTGTTCTTCCTGTTGCTTTTTGTGACTGCGCCATATGGCAGGCATAGTTCTGTAAAATGGGGGCCAATGATCAGTAATCGCATCGCCTGGGTTATTATGGAAATCCCTGTGCTGGTTGTATTATTGACGCTTGTACTTCCATTCATTTATTTGCTGGATGTTGCATCATGGATCATGCTGAGTTTATTTTGTCTTCACTATTTTAACCGTGTATTTGTTTTCCCATTCAGGCTGCATACAAAGGGGAAAAAGATGCCACTCATGATCGTAGCCTCTGCAGTCTTCTTCAACATCGTAAATGGATTTTCTATAGGGTATTATTTTGTTCACTTCGCAAATTATGATTCAGATTGGCTCAGTGATCCACGTTTCCTGGTTGGGATCGCTTTATTTTTTACAGGCATGCACATTAACTGGAAAGCAGATAATATACTGATCCATCTTCGTGAGCCGGGAGAGACGCATTATATGATTCCCCAAAAATGGTTGTTCGATTATATCAGTTGCCCAAATCTTTTTGGAGAATTGGTAGAATGGCTGGGCTTTGCAATATTATGCTGGAACCTTCCTGCACTTTGTTTTTTAATATGGACAGCGGCCAATCTTATTCCACGTGCGATATCACACCATAAATGGTATAAGGATAAATTCAGTAATTATCCTTCTACGAGAAAAGCAATTATTCCTTTTGTTTTATAAAATTCTTCGTTAGTTTCCGACGTATTTAGTCGGTAAAATATTTTCCGGGAATTATCTTCCATAAATGCGATGACCAATTTCCCATAGCTAAAATGACATTGGGTTGTGGCCCAATGTCATTCGTTTTAATTCTTTACAATAGAAAATTTACTTTATAACAACAAACTGTTTGGTTCCCTTTATTGTTTCCAACATATAAGTACCAGCTGGCAGACTATTGATATTAATAACTTCAGGATCATTTTTAAAATAGATCTTTTGAATTATTGATCCCTGTGTATTGATGATCCTTGCCATGCTGTTTATTAAAGAAGGATCTTCTACTGAAACAATGAGTTTGTCTTTAACCGGGTTGTTTTGGAAACTGAAACCAGTTGACTCAGCATTTGCTTTTAATATTACCACCGGCCCGTAAAAAAAGCGGCCATCAATATCCGTTATCTTCAGGCGATAATAAACAATACTGGCAGTAGGAACGGAAACAACTTTCGCATAGTTATTATACAGGTTGCCTTTTGAATTTTCAGAAGCTATGGCAGAATAATCCCTTCCATTTGTACTTACTTCTATGGCAAAATCCCGTACATGATCTTCGTTGGCAGTTGCCCAATAAGCATTAGCAGTTGTTTTCGTTTGTCTTTCTACATTAAATGAAAGTAGTTTGAGCGGAACAACTATAAGGTCCTGTATTTCCGTCACAGCGGTATTGGTTAGTACAGGAAGGTTATAATCAAAATAAATGGCTGCCTGGTTTGGAATACTTGTGTTAACAGCAACCGTGTTTTCAGGTTTTATTTTGAAACTTACAAAACCATGGCTCTTCATTTCATTCACATTGCTATCTGGCAACATGATATTTAAGAATTCAAAATAAACAACCTTTCCTTTAACTGTTGTTTTACAGGTATGAGAAGCATTTACAACTTCCAGTGTTGAAGCTTTCAGATAGCTGCTCAACGTATCCGTTAGTACCACGTTAAAGGCTGTATCGTTACCTGTATTTTGAAAACGAATATTGTAGTTTATATATTCTCCATTGGCAACCTGGTCGGGAGTAAGAGCAGGTGTTGCTGATTTATCATTGGGATCGAATGGCCCTCTTACCTGGTTGGCAGCACTGTCGACAGCCGTTGCAGTACCAGCACCTGCATGTGCATGAACACGAACGGTATCTCCCAATACCGCCGTTGCTGCTACTGTAAAATAAGCAAAGAAACTCCTGCTTTCGCCAGAAACCATATTGGTTTCATTAAGC
This sequence comes from Ferruginibacter sp., assembly GCA_039934735.1. GTDB lineage: Bacteria > Bacteroidota > Bacteroidia > Chitinophagales > Chitinophagaceae > Ferruginibacter. Next base: position 24,298 of record JBDTLP010000005.1, read on the forward strand.
TGAAGGCTATTCGTATTACTTATTACAGCTGCATTTGAACTTGAATCATAAACAAGCTGGCTATTGTTGTAATTGAAATTTATAACTGGAGCAAGTGTTGTCGTTCCTGAATTTTCATAATGGATAATGTATGGCATAGGATGACCAATCCTTGCTGCCCAGGATAATGGTGTAACAGAAATGGTTAAGCTATCTGCTGTTGCATTTGCCTGTAAAGCAAAATTATTTGTAACAAGTGTATCGTAGTTGCTGAAATTATAATTATAAGATGTAGGAACAACTGAATAATAATTGAGAGGATTAAGGGCCAGTGAATAATTCCCAATGCTATCTGCAGCAATCGCATATTCACCGGCATTGTTAGTAGTTGTAAATGTGCCATCAGACAATGTTACTTTAACATTCGCCCGATAAGGTTCATTGGCATCCTTCACGCCATTATTATTATTATCGTTATAGACATGGCCTGTCATCAGAGGAAATGCATCACAGTGGTATGAATTTGTAACAGCGCTGCAAAGTGGGAAATGAAGTTGGCCATAACCGCTAGAATACGTCAGGATATTAAATCCGCTGGTATCCCGAACATCAAATATATAATTTGATGGGGAATTGGGCATACAATTGATCCTGTTATCCATGTCGATTGTGATAAAACCATTTGGCAGTACCGGCAGGCAGTGCAGGTTAGCATTGTTGCTACATGTAAGGTTATTCAATGATTGTGGAAGAGCAGGAAGAAAGGCGATATTTGTATGTCCGCAACTTAGGCTTTCCAAATGGGAAGGTAAGGCTGGTAAACTACCCAAAGGATTATTATCTACCCATAAATTATTCAGGGTATCTGGTAACTGGGGCAGGCTTACCAGTTGATTCAAAGTGCACCTCATATCGGTTACATGAGGAGGGATTGCGGGTAGGCTTGTTAGTAAGTTGCTTCCACAAAAAAAACTTTCCAAAGATGTCGGCAAAACCGGCAGGTTTGTAAGTAAGTTGTCGCTGCAATCAAAATAAGTAATGCTATTAGGTAGTGCCGGCAATGAACTAACATGATTATTACCAACACCAAACATTACCAGAGTGGGGGGTAAAGCCGGAATATTGGAAAACTGGTTGTTATTCATGTAAATGGTTTCCAGGCCATTTGGGAATGACGAGGGTAATGCAGTAATTAAATTACTAACGCCATAGAGCGTTTTTAAGCCAACAGGCAATGCTGGCAAATAAGCCACCTTGTTATTATTGAAATCCAGGTATACCAATGATGGTGGAAGGGTTGTTCCAATAGATCCAATATTACACACCTGGCAATTAAGATATACCAGGCCGTTTGGTAATGCAGGCAAAACTGCCAGTGAATCATTGAATGAACAATCCAATGTATCAAGCGAGGCAGGAAGTGTTGGCAGGCTTGTTAGTTTGTTCCTTGAACAATCAAGATTTACAAGAGTAGCAGGTAAAGGTGGTAAAGCAGTAAGTAAATCACAATTTGAACAATCGAGTTGTACCAATGTTGCTGGCAATGTTGCCGGTAGTGATAACAAATGATAAGCACTGTTTACGTTGAGCCGTTTCAGGCCCGCAGGGAGAGTCGGTAGACTCGTTATATTATAGCTACCGCCAGACAAGTCCAGATTTAGTAATGTAGCAGGCAGGTCGGGTAAGGTAGTAATCATACCACCGATATACAAAGTTTGCAGGTTCCTGAAATACTGAAAGCCTTCCCAATCAGCAACATTCGTATAAACGTTTAATGTAGTTGCATTAAGGATCGTACTGCAGGTCGTATCCATTAAACCGGCGCCATTGAAGCAGGATGGATATTGCTGCTGCAAAAAACTTTGAAAGCCAGCATCTGGTATTGTTATGTATTGCGAACGGGAAGAATAGGAAAATGATACCGTTAGCAAGAGGAGGAAAAGTAGCTTTCTCATAATGAATATTTTAGTTTTCGTAAAGGAATTGTCCAAGTTAGCGAGTGTTTATCTCCCAATAACTACAAAATTTCAGTAAAGGGTTGGGTAATATAAAAATAAACCGGATTTGAGATGGGAAAGAATTATCCCCGATTCTTATTTAAATTGCGGCTGACTTAACCAGGAAACGCCCATGTTTTCATTCTTATCTCTTAAAAAAAATATTGAAAGTATTGTTGCGGCTGTTGTCGGCTTCACTATTATTTTTTTATTTACAAGGCACAGCGGAGTCGGAATAGAACCTGATGGCGTCGCCTATATAACAACTGTAGAAAATTTTCATTCCTCGGGTAAGCTGGCAGATTTTACAAAGCAGGCAATGGTTGAGTTCCCATTATTTTATCCTTTGTTTCTGAATAGCATTTACTGGCTTACAGGGATAAAGCCGTTATTTTTTGGAGCTATTTTAAATGCATGGCTGTTCGCAGTAATTATTTATTTATCGGGATGCATCATGGAATATTTTTCTTTTAAATCAAAATGGTATAAGTGCGCCATATTGAGTTGTATTGTATTGAGCCCGGCGCTACTGGAAGTTTATTCTATGTTATGGTCGGAAACCATTTTTATATTATGGTTGTTGTTGTTTATGATTGCAATGAGATCGTATTTCCAATCCTACTCACGGAAAGCATTGGCCGCTGCAGCCATAATAGCCTCCATTGCTTCGGTAACACGTTATGCAGGTGTAACCATTATTGGAACGGGCGGTATATTATTATTGCTTGACATGAAGATCCCATTGCGCCAAAAAGCAACAAACATTATTTTATATGCTGCAATAAGCCCTGTATTATTGATCATAAATCTTATAAGAAATCATTCAGTTGGAAGTTCATTCACGGGCCTGCGGGAAAGATCCATTACTTCATTAAGTGCAAACAGCCATGATGCCGGCGTTGTATTGTATGACTGGCTCCCGTTTTTACATGAACATCATAATGGGACAGGGGTTCTTGTTATTTTACTAATAGCCATTCCATCAATTGTGCTTATCAAACAATTTTTGAAAGATCATCGTTTGAGCAGTTATGAAAATATAGCAGCGTGTTTTTCCATCATTTATTTATTGTTCATCATTGTGATTGCAAGTATTTCAAGATTTGAACAATTGAACAGCCGGTTTTTATCTCCATTGTTTATTCCGTTGTTATGGTGTTGTAGCAAACCAATTATTTATTTCAGCAATAAAATGAAAAAGAAATGGATGATCGTTTTAGGCATCATCATTTTTGCATGCTTTCAATATGGCCAGCTTGCAGCAGATTATGAAACATGGGATGGCGTTAAAGATGCAGGCATTCCAGGTTATGCAGAAGATCAATGGACACTTTCAGAAACGGTATTGTACATTCAAAAAGATTCCATCCCATTTAAAAAAGATTATACGATCTATTCTAATGCAAATGATGCTGTTTATTTTTTTACCCGAAGAGAAGGAAAATTTTTGCCACACAAAGAATTGCCGGATCGTATCAATGAATTTGTAAATGATCATCATTGCTATGTAGTTTGGTTTGATGATGGTGACAACACTGATCTTGTTGGAAAAGATTTTATTACCAATGTAAAAAAGATGAAACTGCTAAAACAATTTAGCGATGGCGCTATTTATGTATGCGATGAGTGAACCAAATGTAAGATGTCTGATGTAAGATGTCTGATTTATGAAAAGAAGTACAAACTTCAATTAAAGAAATCTTACATCAGACATCTTACATCAGACATGCTTTTTGTGTGTTAGTTTTGAAAGTTCATAAAAGTAGTCAATGGCTGCAAGGATTGCCTCTTCCGATTTATCCTGTGTAACGGTAAGGCCAATGGTCATTTTATATAAATCTCCTGTTGAACCTTTATAATATTCCAGGATCAACAAATTGCAATCTCTTGTATTGGTATCGCTCCCTTCAGGAATTACTTGTTTAAGATGAGCGTGGTAAAAATGATCCCAGTCTGTTACAAGATCTTTTAAAAAATAAAAACCTGTTTTATCGATGGTCATAATCGTTCTCCTGCGAAAGGCTACTACAGTTAATATGATCGCAGGTATGATCGCAAAAGCACCAAGAATAAAATCATCTTTAGGAAAATATACGAAAATGGTTATCGCAAAAAAATAAAGGCATATAGCAATGAACATGTTGAGGAAAAAAGAACTTTTTACTGTAAAAATTGAATCGGGGGAAAGGTCTAGTTTTGAATAGAACATGATAATAAATGTAGTCCTTAATATTGATGAAATTAATAAACCTGGCGTTAATAAGTTATGCGACTATTTTGAATATCGGTTTCAATGTCGGAGTTAGCAGTTCGTCAGCGCCTGGTAAATTTCTTAATATTCAAAAAAAATAATTACTATACCTTTAACCATTCAAGGTTACTTTAGTCTGAACGGCCGCTAAAAACGGGCTGACAAATGAAAAAAGCACTTTTCTTATTCTTCCTTATTGTAACCATTCAAAGCAAAGCACAATTATATTTTCCACCGTTAACAGGTAACGTTTGGGATACATTGTCGCCATCATCGTTGGGTTGGTGTCAGCCTTCCATAGATTCGCTTTACAGTTATTTAGCCGGAACAAACACAAAAGCATTCATCATTTTAAAAGATGGAAAGATCGTTCTGGAAAAATATTTTGGAACATTCACTGCAGACTCCATTCATTATTGGGCATCGGCAGGCAAAAGTCTTACGTCAGTTCTTACCGGTATTGCACAGGAACATGGATTGCTGAACATCAACGATCCTGTTTCAAATTTTCTTGGCAATGGATGGACATCAGAACCATTGGCAAAAGAAAGCATGATCAGTATTCATAATTTACTTTGCATGACAAGTGGAATGGATGATTCTCCTCCTTCACCATGTGACAATGAAACAGCTACCGCGGCATGCCTTCAATACCTGGTAGATACGGGCCAGCGCTGGGCCTATCACACTGGCGCATACCAGCAGTTGGGTTCTGTTCTTAGTGCAGCAAGTGGACAGACATACAATGCTTATACCAATGCAAACGTAAACAACCATATTGGAATGGCAGGGCTGTGGTACAATGGTGTGTATTACAGCAACACAAGGTCAATGGCGAGGTTTGGCTTAATGGCATTGAACAAAGGCGTATGGGCAAGCGATACCTTGTTGCACGATACCACTTATTGGAAAGCGATGGTCAATACATCGCAACAATATAACCAGTCTTACGGCTACCTGTGGTGGCTGAATGGCAAAAGCAGTTTCATGTCGCCGGGATTACAGTTTGTTTTTAACGGAAGCCTTATTCCCAATGCACCTGCCGATATGTTTGCAGCACTCGGAAAAAATGATCAGAAAATTTATGTCGTCCCCAGCAGGAATATGGTTGTGATAAGAACCGGAGAAAGCGCTTATGGTGTTGCGTTAGCCTTTTCTCCTTTTGATGATCTGCTTTGGGGGAAGATAGACAGCCTCGGTTATAATTGCAATTATACTTTCACCGGTAATGGCAACTGGAATGTACCTGCCAACTGGGCCAATCAATTAATTCCTCCACCTGTGCTGCAATATGATGCGACCATTACAATATCTCCAACTGCTGGTGGTGAATGTGTATTGAATGTACCACAAAGTATTACAGAAGGAACACATCTTATTATTCCTACGGGAACAAAATTTCGAATATTGGGAAATTTAGTTATCACACAGTAGCGTGACGAATGCTGCATGCTGAATTTAAAAACCCGGCTGGTGAAAACACTACAACTCTTCTGAAATTTTTATCTACGCCGATGATTGGAACGCGGATGATACGGACTGGGCGGATAAACACGGATTTAATATTTGCTTCGCATATATTGCAGATATGCAAAGTATATAAATCATTAATAGCATTTATAACAAGAGTATTTGTTGTATATCCGATTTTTTTTGGAACAAAAAAATAAATCCGTGATCATCCCTGTCTGAATGGCTTCAGCCAGGCAGGCGCCCAATCCGTATCATCCGTCTTCCAATCCCACTACGCAATAAAAGCCTCTATTCTAAAACAGTATTTAAAATTTTCCAAACACTCATGGTGAAAACATCAGCCGGGGAACAAAAAATCTTACATCATACATCTTAGATCATACATATTTAGAAACTTTGCATTGAACAAATCTACCGATTCGGTTTCGGCAACGGCAATTCCTTTCTCGGAATTTTTTCATCCCTCATTGCAGCATCATAAACAAATGCTGCGACAATAGTAGCTGCCTGTTTAAGATCTTCTTCCTGCAAATGATCATACACATCCATATTGCTGTGGTGATTTCTTGTATCATATTCCAATGGATCCTGGATAAATTGAAAACCTGGTAAGCCAACAGCATCGAATGACTGATGATCTGTTCCACCGGTATTGCTGATCGTTACTGTTTTTGCACCCAGGTCATTAAAAGGAGTGAACCATAGCTGGGAAATAGAACGGGCCGCTTCATTTTGTTGCAAATAAATTCCACGGATCTTTCCACTTCCATTATCAACATTAAAATAAACAGATAATTTTTCGTGCTCAGTTAATAATTTCATGTCGGCAGGATCTGCAAATGTTTTCTTTACATAACCTCTTGATCCAAGCAATCCCTGTTCTTCGCCGCTCCACAATGCAATGCGAATGGTTCTTTTTGGTTGAATGGCGATGGATTTTAAAATTCGTATTGCTTCCAGCATAATCGCTGAGCCAGCACCGTTATCCGTTGCACCTGTGCCAGCATGCCATGAATCAAGATGGCCACCGAGCATAACGACTTCGTCTTTCAAATTTTTATCCGTGCCTTTTATTTCTGCCATTACATTATATCCTTTTGTATCATCATTAAAAAACTTCGTTTGTACGTCAACGTCCATTTTAACGGGAATATTATTTTTTAGCAAACGTACCATGCTCATATAATCTTCCCATTGCAAGGCAATGTCTAAAAAATTGGCAGGATCAGTCGTTTTGTAAGGGCCGGCCTGTTGAACAAAAATGGTTCCATCATGATTGCGTGGATTGGTAGAAAAAATAGCGACAGCACCTTCTGCAGATGCAAGGGATTTTAAAGTACTCAATAAAATTTGTTGTGTACGATTCTGGTTCCTGTTTTGTTCATGCCTTTTTCTTTGGGCAGCGGTGTCTTCGGGTTGTAATTTAATATTCGCCATTGAATCCAGTTCTGCATCTGTATAACGTGTTGCATCAGGTTTGAAACTTAATTTATAAGAATCAGTTCTGTCAACAATCAAAATTTTCCCTGCAAGTTTTCCACGATAAGCATCAAGGCCCGTAGAATCTTTTGCAGTGATCAATAATACTTCTGCATTTTTTAAACCATTCGTTCCACCCGTCCATGTTTTTGGATATGCTTCCAGCGATTTATACCAGGGAGCCGTCATGGCAACATATGATTTTTCAAGTTCCCAGCTCTTGCCAAAATCGCCCCATGGTTCAAGCTTTGCGTATAGCAATCCCCATTGGGTAAGTTGTTCTTTTGCATAATTGGCTGCTCTCATAAAACCAGGTGAACCAGTAAGCCTTGGGCCGCTTGCATCCGTTAAATGAAAAGCGATGTCCATAATTTTAGAATTTTCCAAACCTTCTTTGCGAATTTTGTTCATGGCGTCATGGTCTATCTTTTCTGTTTGTGCAAATAAAATTGCAGGCAGAAAAAGAAAACAGCATGTGATGGATTTTAAATATTTCATGAGCGTAATTTTTTATAAGTTAAGAATTTATTGGTAAATAAGAAGCTTTAACTTCACCTTCTAAATTTATAATCATGACAACAAAAGAAATTGCAGCCCGCCTCGCAACACTTTGCGGCAAAGGAGATTTTGAAACAGCACAAAAAGAATTGTTTTCGAATGATGCCGTTAGTATTGAACCTTATGCAACGCCTGCTTTTGAAAAAGAAACAAAAGGATTGGATAACATTCTTGAGAAGGGCCGCAAGTTTGAAGGAATGACAGAGACGATACATAGCCTTTCTGTTTCAGAACCATTGATTGGAACAAATTCATTTGCATTAACACTGAATATGGATATGACCATGAAAGGGAAGGAGAGAATGAATATGACAGAACTTTGTGTGTATAATGTGAAAGATGGGAAAATTATTTCGGAGGAGTTTCATATGTAAGCAATCAAACCTGTCTGACCGCTTTAGAAAATTTAATTAAAAGCGTTGAGCATTTAAATGAAATAATAATGCGTTTTTTTTCTATTGGCTCATTGATTTTGTTATTAGTCACAAATTTTTCTGTGGCCCAGGTAATAAGGCCCCTACACGTTGAAAGTGAAGATAAAAACCGCGATTATTATTTTAAGACAGTAGCTTCTAACGGAAGTTATGATTATCCCAATGTAGCATCTCTTCAGAGGAAAGATATTTTGGATATGTTCATTTCTGATTCTAATACATTCCACATAAGAAATAAAACAGTTCATCAACAAAATCCACATATTTGCCAAAACAAGTTTCATAAGTTTGGGCTTTTAAGCAAAGAAAACAACATACAAATACCATTTGAATTTGATTATATAATTCATTCGGTTGATACAATGGTTTTCATTGCGATGAAAAATAATAAGTATGGACTTATCAACAATAAAAGCAAAACAGTTCTCCCTTTTATATTTGAATACTGCAATCCCATTTATGATATGCTGGCGATGAAGAAAAAAAATGCAGACTCTACATTGATCTTCTACAGCATACGGGGACAATATTTATTCTCAGCACAAGGTTATTCTGCAGATGAAAAAGAAGTCGGTTATATTTCTATCGACAATAAAAAAGATCAAAAGGGAGTGATAAACAAAAAAGGGAAATGGATATTAGCAGCCGGTAGTGATTATATTGCCTGGATTAAAGATGATTATATATGTTGTTACAGGAATGAGCGGTATGGAATCATTACAGTAACAGGCAAGCCCGTAATCCCTTTCGAATATTTATACATCAGGCCAACTGATAATGATCAGTTTCGTGTTTATAGAAAAGATATTGCAGCGGTGGTTGATACAACAAATCATTTTATTATACCGTTTGACAGCATGACAATAGAAAATTTTGGAGCGTTCTATCTTTTTCACAAGCGTAATTTATCCGGTTCGGGAATGTTTAATTTTAAAGGAGAACAAATCCTATCCCCGGATTACTCTATATATAGCCCGCAGGTTAAATCTGGTTTTGGTAAGTTTATAAAAGTGAATAGCGATGCGCTGCTTTTTGCAACAAACGACAGAACAAGACTTGTGGGTGTTTACAAGTCAGATGGCGTCCAATTATTACCTGCAAACAATCTCAATTCTTATTGGCAAAAAGATGGAAATATTATTTTATATACAAAAAGATCAGAAACTGATTCTATGAAATTGTTATCAGGTGCAATTGATCTTGACGGCAAACCAATCATTGCGATTTCTACGGACAAATTGTTTCCCTTGCATTGTAATCTTGATATGATTTTAGCGATAGATTCAGCAAAAAAAAATACGTTGATCAATATCATAACTGGTGAGCGAATATCTTTTAACGGATACCAGCTTGGTAATTTTGATATCCAGTTGCAAGATGGTTATATTATTGCCGTAAAAGAAAAAAGCTATAAATGCGCCCTTGTTTCTCCACAAGGGAAAAAACTGACAGAAGCCATTTATGATTCTCTAGGTCCTGTTACTGAAAAGGACAAAAAATTATTTGATAAAGAAGTTGTGTGCATAGCTAAAACAAAAGATGGTTTAGTGGGCATTACAAAAACAGGTAAAGAGATCGTAGCAAAAAAAATGTGATTTTTTATTGCCACTGATTCGCTGGTTTTTTTGTTTGAATCGCTATTAAAATATTTTTTTGATATACTATGATTTTTCCAATTGATCTGAAGATGAAATAATGATAGTTCTCATTTTATCAACATAATCACAGGTCAGAAAAAAAAATCAGTGAATCAGTGGCATACCGTTCGGTAATTCCCCTGCAATAATTCCGCTTTTTTTGTTATTTTAGTGATCCAAAACATCTCTATGCGTTTTTTTACTTTTTTACTTTTTTTATTGTCTTTTGCAGCAAGTGCCCAACCTCCATGTGGCGGGCCCGGAGGTAGTTTGCCAACAACAGCAGTTACTGTTTGTGGTACGCAGGTATTTCAACAACCATTCGTGCCTTCCTGCAATGGCACATCTTTTCCTTATTTTGATTGCGCTGCAACACCAGCCGCTGATAATGCAGTATGGTATAGATTCCATTGTTATACTACCGGCTCATTTGGATTTTTACTTACGCCTGCAGGTGCTGATGATTATGACTGGAACCTAATGGACATAACAGGCCACCAACCGCAGGATGTATTCACGATGAATCTTATGATATCTATGAACCTTAGCCAGGAGTTAACAAGCACAGGCTGTACGCCGGCTGGTACAACAAATATTAATTGCGAAGGTTTTACTTCTCAATATAATAGTATGCCCATTCTGATCGCTGGCCATGATTATCTTCTTTGTGTAAGCAATTGGTCAAGCTCAGGATTGGGATACGACCTTAGTTTTTCCGGCGGCACTGTAGGATTATCCAATAACCAACCACCGTCAATCGAAAGTGCTGGCATAGTTGGTTGCAATGCTGCATTGATAGAAATCAAATTATCCGAACCCGTTTTGTGCAGCAGCTTATCACCAATGGCTTCAGAATTTACGATCACAAATGGTACACATGTTATTACCAGTTTTACTACGGTATGCAGCACTACCAATTCGTTTGATTCGATAACGCTCACACTACAGGATCCTTTGCCTCCAGGCAATTATCAGCTAATCGTAAACAATGGTTCTGATCTCAATACTTTATTCGATGTATGCAATGATCCCATGGCAGCGGGATCATCAGTTCCATTTAATGTACCAACACAAGCCCCACTTTCCATCAATCAAGTTGGTTTTTCAGGATGTGCAACAACTATTTTAAAAGTAGCATTGAACAAGCCAGTATTGTGCAATACCGTTACTTTAACAGGATCAGAGTTTTCCATCAGCCCCGGTAACCCAACCATAACTTCGGCTACACGTATATGTAATGCCCAGGGAATGACGGATACAATAAGCATCTTTTTACAGGGACATTTGCCATTCGGAAACTACCAGCTTGCCATTAACAATGGTTCAGATGGCAATACTTTCACAGAAGGAGCTTGTGGTACTTCTTTTGTTGCAGGCTACCAATTCCCTTTTGTTATCAGCCAGACAACCACAGCACCATCCATTCAAACGATTGACTTTGATGAATGCCAGCCCAATACAGTAAAAGTACATTTTGATAAACCTGTTGATTGCAGTTCAATTTCCACAGGTGAATTTTCGATAATACCAGGCCCGCTTTCTGTAAATACGGTTACCAGTATTTGTACATCAGGATACACAACGCAGGTAACATTAACGCTTAGTGGCAATCTTCCCGCAGGTAATTTTAATGTGAAGATCAATAATGGCAGTGATGCAAATACCATCAGTGATACCTGTTATGCTTTTGTTCCTGTAAATACAATAAAAGCATTTACTACTACACAAGCGACCAGGCCAACCTATGATTCTTTGCAATACGATAAATGTAATCCGACGCAGATAAAAATATTTTATAGTCAACCTATTGCATGTGGCAGTTATTATTGCAGCGGGGAAGAATTTAGTATAACAGGGCCGACACAAGCTATTATTCAATCTGTAGAGGGAGCTATAACACATTGTTGTCCAGCCGAAAATGGAACATTTACACCCGGCTTTACCAATTGGCTCATTGTGCATTTATCAGCGCCAATAACGGTTGCAGGAAATTACACCTTACACAATAGCTGGGGCGCTGATGGAAACAGTGTTGCTACTCCATGCGGTGCAGGGCAGGATACATTGGAAACATTTCCTTTTTATGTATCAGAAACACCGTCAGCAATATTTAATGATGCGATTCACTGGGGATGTATAGCAGATACTTTGCAACTTTCGCATCCTGGCAATGGCATTACTTCATGGGAATGGACATTTAGTGATGGCACTAACGCTTCCGGACAAACGATCACACATACCTTCCCATCATCAACGCTTTCAGCAACTGTACAACTGGTTGTATCCAATGGCTATTGCACAGATACGTTGGAAAGAAGTTATACACTCGACAATGCCATCAATGCTAATTTTACTGTTAGTCCTGATAGTGCCTGTATCAATACAAATCTTGAGATCTTAAACATTTCTACTGGGAATAACCTGCAATGGAACTGGCAGTTTGGCGACAATACAAATTCTGCTGAACATTTCCCGGTACAACATAGTTACGCATTAGATAATAATTATAATATTGATCTTATCATCAGCAATGATCATGGTTGTAAGGATACCATCACAAGAAAAGTTGTTATAACACAACCACCTACGGTTGATTTTACAGGATTAAATTCACAATATTGTACAGGTGATATGATTACACTTACTGCAGACATGCATGGAGATTATATCAACAATTATACCTGGACAGTCGGGAGCCATACGAGTTTCCACAACCAGCCCGTAATTAATTTTCCTTATGGAGCAGCTGGTAACCATACCATTAATTTAACTGCTACTGATAAATTTTGTGGTACAGTAAGCATTGATCATTCAACCATGATCTATCAAACACCTTATATAGATTTGGGTGATGATACAACGCTTTGTCCCGGGCTGACCATTTCTATTGGCCCGAATCCAACGCCTGGCTATGGATATTTATGGAGCAATGGCGCTACGACTTCTAAAATCATCACAGATATATACAGCCATAATTACAACCTAACGGTAAGCAACAACGGCTGTGTGTCCGACGATAATATTTTTGTAACACTACTTGACAATTGCCTGATAAAAGTACCAACTGCATTTACACCTAACCATGATAACTTAAACGATTACCTTAAAGCCATCCATGCAGATCTTGCAACACAGTTTACTTTCAGGGTGTACAATCGTTTTGGCCAACAAATATTTATTTCACATGATCCGCGGCGTGGATGGGATGGAACTTTTAGGGGTAACAATGTAGATGCCGGCACGTATGTCTGGCAGTTGAGTTATATTCATCCATTCACTCATAAAGCGGTGTATGAAAAAGGGACGAGTGTTTTGATAAGATAAATCATCAATTTGGAAATGAGTTGATTTGGAAATTTGGAAATGATGGTCTACAATTTTAGAGTCTTAATTTTCAAAAAATAAAATCAGTGAGTCCGTGGCAATACTCACATCTTTTGTTATCTAATTATTTTATTGAATTGATTGCATCTACAATTTCAATTCTTTTGCTTTCACTCAGCCTAGTCATAATTTGAAGTAAATGCCCACTTTTAAGACTTAGGCAAATCGGATAATTTCTACTCGTCCTATGTGTGCCATGTTTTGGGAAAAGCGCAAAAAGAATCATTGCAATACCAATTTCACTAGCATCAGATTTTACAGGTGCAGGAATGAATGCAGTTTTAATTTCGCTCATTTCATATTGCATTCCTTTGGATCTTAATAACCATGTACCTAATGAAATCTTTTTTTGAGTGACCATGTCTGAATCTACACTTATCTCTTCATAACCGCTAAACAAAAATATCAAAACACAAATTGCAATCGCTACAAATATTACATTTGGATTTTCATTGTAATGAGAATATAAATATACGATTATGGCAATGCAACCGAGCTGTAAAATAACAGAGAAGAGTAGTTGGGAAGTAGAAGATGCTTTGTAAATGTTTTCAGGCATAAAATAGATTGGAAATTAGTTAATTTGGAAATTTGAACATGTAAGAACGCACAAAGTTAAAATAACTCCATTTTCAAATTTTCAAATTTCATCGCAGTATTCTATAAGCGCAGAAATAATTGAAAAAATTGCTGCTTTGTGAAAAATTATTTCAAAAATTACCGTAAAACTAAAATGTATTCTTACTATACCTTACCAGCATATAATATCTTTTTCCTTCAGGAGCAAGCCTCGTAACATCTTTAACAATTCCATAAGGGTCCCATTTACTTAATATTTCAACATCATTGAACTGGTATTTTGCAGTTTGATTGCTGTCGTTATTTTTTTCTATCCTGATTTCGATAAGTGTATCCTTTCTAAAATAAAATGTCTTGATGCTGGTATCAATATCATTTTTGAAAATGATCTTTTTATAAAGTTTGGTAGCTGTATCAATATAATGCAACCGATATCCCAATGAAATATTAGGTTGATTAAGATCGAAGTAAAAGCGTTCGAAGGATTTGGTGGTGATGATGGAATCGATGTGGGTGCAGATGGTATCGATGGCGTTGGGATGTGGCAGAGTGGATTGGCCGTGGGCATTTATCAAAAGTGAAGAAAATAAGCTTAAGGTTAATATTTTTTTTATAATTTTCAAGATGTCTATATTTTATTAAAATGAAGCAAATGTTAAAAGAAATTATCTTATTTTAAGTGATCTCGAAGAAATTCATTTATTGTTATAAAAAGTTCTTTTGTTTCAATGCTCAACTCAATTTTCTTTTTCTGAAATAAAAGTAAATTAATAGAACCATTAAATAATTCTTTCAATTTTTGCTTGTTTTCTTTTACATTATTATAAGAATCAATTGGATATTCTGATAGAATAATGGTTTCAATATCTTTTTCCGTAAATAAATCTTCTAATGCGTAGTTAAGATTTAAGATATCTTTAAAGGTAAAAATTTTATTGTCTAAGAATGGCAAGAATTCTTTGCAATATGTGTTTTTAGATTTAATACTGGGCAGGTCTCCATCTAGAAGAACAAGAAAATTATTGCCCCAAGACATATAAAGGCGAATAATATCCCAAAGCGAATCACGTCCTGTACCAGGATAAAAATTAATTCTGTCTTGTTCTAAAATAACCTCGGTCATATAAGAAAAAGCATACCAATCATATTTTCCTTCTGTGATAACTATATTTGGTATTGGTTCAATTGGACTAGGTGCATAGTCAAGGGCATCGAGTATTGGTTGGAAATAAGAAGTTTTTGTTTTCCCTTTTCCTTGACCAACATAATTAAAATACTTTACTGCCGTTATTTTGGAAGAATCTTGAAAAGTCATTTCCCCTCGTAAAGTTTCCTCTGAAATTTTATCATTTATTACAATGTACGCACCATTTAACCATTTGGGATTTATGAGATGATGACTATGAGTAGAATAGATTACAACTGAGTTTTGACTAAGTTCTTTAATAGCTTCCAAAATTTTACTTTGAGCTGAGGAATGAAGATTTGATGCAGGTTCATCAAGAAGAAATAATATATTTTTTGTTCTATTTTTTCTAAATTCAGTAAAAATAAGAAAAGAAAAAAACCATCTACAACCTTTACTTCTATCATTTATCGAAAATAGCTTACCATCATCAGTTTTAACCTTAAATGAAACCTTAAACGCCGTTCCTTCAGTTTTAGTTGAAATTTTAATTTCCTTGAAATTTATTCTTTTTGTTTCCTTTTGAAATAGTTCTTTCCAGCTCTTAGTGATTTTTTTATTAAGGACCTCTTCCACTTGAGAAATTCTATTTAATGCAGTTTCATTATCAGATTTCCATAAATCAACAATCATTTCTTCAAAAGTTGTAAATTTTTTATTAACCACTTTTATAATATCGTCAAGAACAAATTGCCAGGTTTTGTTTTTTTCTTTTTCTATCGTTGAAATAACAGTACCAATTTCATTGTAACTAATTTCTTCAGGGATGGCAAAAATAAAATCTTCATAATATATAATTTCTGGCAATAATTCTTTTGCT
This sequence comes from Ferruginibacter sp., assembly GCA_039934735.1. GTDB lineage: Bacteria > Bacteroidota > Bacteroidia > Chitinophagales > Chitinophagaceae > Ferruginibacter. The sequence goes on from JBDTLP010000005.1 coordinate 40,075, forward strand.
AAGAAATCCAACAATAAATTCCAAGTCTCATTATCAAATTCATGTATAATCTTCGTTGAAATTTTTCCATTCTCATCTTCAAATACAGTTGTAAGAGGAAAAACAGCGGTTGTTTCACTTTCAATAAAATTATGCAATTCGTAAATAAATTTATGGGTGTAGACAAAATCTCCCTTAGGTTTTAATTAAATAGGGTAAGTTTAAGCTAACAATATATTCTTGAAGTTTTTTAAGGTCATCCTGTTCATATTCGACGGTCGCTTTTAGTAGTATTTCTCCTGTAAAATCTATTCCTTTTGGACGAAGTGAATTTTTTTCACTTTCTGAAATTGATTTCCCTTTAGAAATAACATAGAATGTGTTTAGCGCCTCCATTATGGTTGTTTTGCCACTTTCATTAAGACCAACTAGTGAAATAACTCTATTGTTTGTAAGTTTAAGTTCAATTGAATCAATTCCTTTAAAATTATCTATTTCAAATTTTGTATACTTCATAATATCGTAAAGTTAATATTCTATTCAGTTTGATATGATTTAGAATCTAAAAAAGTTACATACTGTTTTATTTGTTTAACACTTAACGCTTAATCAATAATGAATAAGTAATCTAATATCTTTCAAATTTACCTTTAAATCATGCTTCAAACAATCCCCCAAACGGGGTAGCCCTATATCATTTCAAATGCTGATCTGCCTGTAATACTTATCAACACTCGTGTATAAATGCTTTATCATTAAACCTTATATGAACTAAGATATTAATTACTTTTAGCCACATTTTAAAACGATGTATTTCTTACACATTAAAATTGATAATCTAAAACAATAACCAAAACAATGGCTGACAAAACAAAACAACAGCAAACTGCTTTAGGTGACGTGGCAGCAAGGCAACTTGCGATTGCTACCCGTACCGTACCGCAATTATTGAAGATCACTCCAAGGTGGCTCACCCATTTATTGAACTGGATACCAGTTGAATCAGGTGTTTATCGTTTGAATAGAGTAAAAGATGCCGACAATGTTGAAGTAGATTGCTCTGCAAGAGATGAGCGTGCATTGCCACAAACATTTGTTGATTACGTTGAGAATCCAAGAGAGTATAATTTAAGTGCAGTTACAACCGTTGTGGATATTCACACTCGTGTATCAGATCTTTACAGCAAACCATACAACCAGATCAGTGAGCAATTACGTCTTACGATCGAGATCATTAAAGAAAGACAGGAAAGCGAACTGATCAATAACAAAGAATATGGTTTATTGGCAAGCGTTGTTCCTTCTCAAATAATTAAAGCAAGAACAGGTGCACCAACACCGGATGATATGGATGATCTGATCACTAAAGTGTGGAAAGAACCTGGATTCTTTTTATTACATCCACAGGCCATCGCTGCATTTGGAAGAGAATGTACACGCAGGGGAGTTCCTCCGCCAACGGTTTCTATGTTTGGCTCTCCATTCCTTACATGGCGTGGTATTCCATTGATACCTTGTGATAAAGTACCTATCGTAAATGGTAAGACGAAGATCATCTTATTGCGTACAGGCGAAAGCCGCCAGGGTGTTGTTGGTTTGTTCCAACCTGGGTTACCTGGTGAACAAACACCTGGTTTATCCGTACGTTTTATGGGCATCGACGAAAGAGCCATTGCATCTTATTTGATTTCATTGTATTGTTCACTGGCTGTATTGGTAGATGATGCCATTGCTGTTTTGGATAATGTAGAAATAGGTAAATACCATGAGTACAAGTAATAGTACCGGCACACCGGATATTGAACAGCTATCCGAACTTGCCAATCAATTATTTAAAGCATCACCGGGTGAACCAACAAGTATGGGTAGTGGTATGCCCCAGCCATTGGCGCTGCAGGGTATGCATCCTGCGTACCAGGGTTACCTAACGGATACGCAGAGCCTACAAACGACTCCGCCAGATCCACATATTGCTGCTCCTGTAGCGGCACCTTCTATTTCGGGTGCGGGGGTATCTACAGGTGCTGTTCAGCAAATTGATTTTATTGATCTGAATAATTTTGGAAACATGGATGATGGAAATCATAGCCCATCATTTAATCAAACAAATCGTGGTTCAGATATAAATGCATCTCCGAAGATGAGCAATACAGAATACGCCGGTGGAATTCCTCAATCACTTGCAGGAAGTGGTGTATCTCCATCAGCAGGTCAACAGAACTCAGATTTTAATATAAAAGATCCGCAGACGAGTTTACCTGATCCACATTTTACTGATGGAAAAATCCCACAATCGGTGGCGGGTAGTGGCAAATCGCCCACATCGCAGTATAGTGATTTTAATATTGGCGATTCACAAACAAGTTTACCTGAATCAAATTTTACAGAAGGTAAAGTGCCACAATCGGTAGCGGGTAGTGGCAAATCACCGATTGCGCCGCAGCAACAAACTGATTTTAATATCAACGAACCGCAAACAAGTTTACCTGATCCTCATTTTAGTGATGGAAAGGTTCCCAGTTCGGTTGCTGGTAGTGGAAAATCTCCTTCGTTGCAGGATAAAAATAAAAGCACTTCATCGAATTCTTCGAATGCAAATGCATTGCCTTATGCTGATCAGAACAATGATTTTGAAACAGGACTTGCAGAAGCACTGGCATCTATGAGTTCATTCACAAGCATGCCACAATTGCCAACATCATTTGATCAGCCGTCCTTTTATTTTTTACCGAATACAGGTGGATTTGATCCGGGTATTTCTTCATTCTCTCCGGATAGAGCAATCGCTGCAAAAGCACAGTCAGGTATTGCGCCGCCATTCGATGTAAATCTTGTAAGAAAAGATTTTCCAATTTTACAGGAACGTGTTAATGGAAGACAATTGATCTGGCTTGATAATGCTGCAACAACACAAAAGCCGATGCAGGTGATTGAACGCATCAGTTATTTTTACGAACATGAAAATTCAAACATACACAGGGCCGCACACGAGTTGGCTGCAAGGGCAACAGATGCGTATGAAGCTGCAAGAGAAAAAGTACGGCAGTTCATCAATGCAGGTTCGATTAATGAAATCATTTTTGTAAGAGGCACTACGGAAGCAATCAACCTTGTTGCAAAAAGCTGGGGCGATCAAAATCTGAATTCCGGCGATGAAATTATTTTGAGCCATCTTGAGCACCATGCGAATATTGTTCCATGGCAACAACTTGCTGCAAAGAAAAATTTAAAAATAAAAGTGATTCCTGTTGATGATGATGGACAGGTTATATTAAGCGAATACGCAAACTTACTTGGCCCAAAAGTGAAACTGGTTTCTTTCTCACATGTATCAAATGCATTGGGAACAATTACGCCAGCGAAACAGATCATTGACATGGCGCATGCATCGGGTGCAAAAGTTTTATTGGATGGCGCACAATCAGTAAGTCACAAGCGTGTTGATATGCAACAACTGAATCCTGATTGGTTTGTATTTTCAGGACATAAAGTTTTTGGCCCAACCGGTATTGGTGTTGTGTATGGCAAAGAAGATCTGCTAAATGCAACACAACCATGGCAGGGTGGAGGCAACATGATCAAAGATGTAACTTTTGAACACACTACTTTTCACAATGCACCTGGCCGCTTTGAAGCAGGCACAGGTAACATTGCTGATGCTGTTGGGTTGGGTGCTGCGATTGATTATGTAAATAAAATAGGCATTGATCTAATTGATCAGTATGAACATTTTCTTTTAGAGTACGCGACACGGTTATTGAAGCAGGTTCCCGGCCTTCGATTGATTGGAACTGCTCCTGATAAAGCTAGTGTACTTTCATTTGTATTGGCTGGATATGAAACAGAAGATGTTGGCCATGCATTGAATGAAGAAGGTATTGCAGTTCGTTCGGGCCATCATTGTGCACAACCGATCTTAAGAAGGTTTGGTGTGGAAGCAACCGTAAGGCCTTCTCTTGCATTTTACAATACCTGTTCGGAAGTAGATAAATTATTCAGTGTGTTGATGAGATTGAAAGGGAAATAAGGAATAAGAAATATTAAATAAGGAATAAGAAAGTAGTGGACGTTGCTGACTTTCTTGTTCCTTGTTTATTATAAGCCCATCCACTACTGCTTTAGTTTCTTATTCTTCATTTCTTATTCCTTCTTATTTATCTCTTATTCCGATTCATTAATTATAAGATTTCCTGTCACAACAAAATGCGCTCCTCCGGCAACAGTAAATGTTGCATTGGGTGCAATTGTTTGTACATTGTTGAGTGTACATTGACCACCGGGAATTGGATTGATCATTATTGTTGAACCCTCGGGCAGGGTTGTAGGTGGAATTGAATTGTTCGTCCAGTTAGCAGGATCGTTCCAGTTTCCATTTCCAGTAAAAGTGTAAGTGCGAACGTTAACTAATTTTGCTACGTGATAATATCCTCTTGAATCTAAAATACTTCCGGCAGCATACAATGTTCCTGATATATCCGAAGCCATCGCATATACCTCGTTATTGTATAAAAATTCATAATTAATATCATCATTTACTGTGCCGGTTAGCGTCCAGGTAGTTCCATCCCATTTAGCAATTTTAAAAAAAGATTGAGTTGCATCGGTGAAACAACCTGCTGCATATATATTTCCAATGGAATCAGCAAATACTTGCCCAATGACGGAATTGTCACAAACATTGAGAGAATTTGACCCTGAACCAAGTTCAGACCAATTTGTGCCATTCCATTTTGCGATATATCCCCTTCCTAATGTATTTGCAAGGCCAGCAACATAAATATTTCCCGCAACGTCTGCGGTTAAACTAAGAATGTTACTATGAGCATTTAATGCTGCACTTCCCGTACCTAATTCACTCCAGCTTGTGCCGTTCCATTTAGCAACATATTGTCTTCCAGATGCATTGGTAAAATATCCGCCTGCATAAATATTTCCTGCATGATCAATAGTAAGAGCGTAAATACTACCGTTTGCATTTAATGCATTAGCACCTGAACCCAATTCAGCCCAGGTATTGCCATCCCATTTTGCTACATAAAATTTAAAATTGTTATTCTGAAACTCTCCTGCAGCGTAAACATTATTCTGATGATCAATTAGCAGAGCATCAATGTAGCCATTTGCATTCAATGCCGATGCGCCGGAACCAACTTCTGCCCATGTACTTCCATTCCATTTTCTTACATAACGGTTGCCAGCAGCATCAGCCCATTGTCCAGTAATATAAAAGTTGCCATTGCCATCCTTTATAAGTCGGGAGATCACGTTAGAATCAATTCCCGGAATGGTTTCGCTCCACGTTGTTCCATTCCATTTTGAAATATTCTGTTTAGTAGGTCCACCTGCATAAACATCATAAGGAAACGTAGCTACCATATAAACATTGTCTGCTTCATCAAGCATAATGTCGACACCATTTCCTGCATGTAATGCTGCGGTTGTACCTCCTAATTCATTAAGCCAGTTTGTTCCGTTCCATCTTGCGATATATGAATCTTTAAGAAAGGCAGACGAATCGTTAAGATTGTCAACTGAAGCACAAATATTGCCTGCATTATCTATAATGAGTGCATGAACAGTGCGTATAGTATTAATTCCATTAGCACCTACTCCTAACTGTGACCATGAGCTGCCGTTCCATTTTGCAACAATTTTTTTATTGCTGCTATTTTGAAGATCGCCTGCTGCATAAATATTATATTGAGCGTCGATTGTCAAAGCGATAATAGCTCCATTTGCATTCAGTGCTGTGGCGCCAGTTCCAAGTTGATTCCATGAAACGCCGTTCCATTTTGCAACACCATATCCATCACCGTTTCCAAAATATGCTTTTGTATAGATATTATTTTGACCATCCGTTATAACAATACCACCATAAATATTACCTGACCCTACATTTGCACCCAACTCTGTCCATGAAACGCCATCCCAAACATTCACAAATGTATTTCCACTTGCATTTGTAAAATTTCCTGTTGCATACAATTTCCCTGTTCCATCACAAGCCATAGAGGTAGCCGTACCGGTTGAACTTGTAAAAATCATTGTCCATGCAGATCCATTCCATTTATAAATAGTTTGGTCCCGGGATGCAAAGAGGTTTCCATTGGCATCAGTACAAAGCGCAGAAAAATCATATCCAGTGCCAACTACAGGAAGCCTTACCCAACTGGTTCCATTATATTTCGCAATAAAATAGTCCCAGTTCCCTGGATCTGGAGATACATTCGGTATTACTGCTGATGCATAAATATTTCCAGAACTGTCTACGGTAACGATACCAGCTTTTCCATAACGAAGTGTGTTGCCATTCTTTCCTAATTCCGTCCACCTGATGCCATCATATTTATAAACACCTGCACCTAACATGGCGTATATGTTCCCCAAATGATCTTTAACTATTGAACTGATTGAATTATTACATGTATGAGAATCTATATCACCCAGAATGCGCCATTCACTTTGAGCATTGCTTTCACAGGTCGTTCCGGTGAGTAAGAAAATAAATAAAATTATTGGAAGAATTTTCCTTTTTGAGTTATGGGTATTATACATTTCCATAAGTGCAGTTTTGGGTACAATAAAGGTATGTAATTAAAGGCTTTAATCTATACTGGATTGATGAAAACAAGTTCTGTTAATAGCCCTGAATTTTATTTTAATTTTTAATAGTTTATGCCCGCCGGTCTAACTATCACTTTGATGAATGATAAAAATATTACGGCTTAACTTTCTTATTCCTTATTATTCATTTCTTATTCCTTATTTCTACTGATTATTTATAAGATTACCCGTCACCACAAAATGGGCTCCTGCCGAAACAGTAAAGAATGCACCCGGCGATATTGTTTGTATTGTACTTAGCGTACACTGGCCACCGGTAGTTGGGTTGATAATTATTTTTGAACCTGCAGGTAAAGTAGCAGGCGGTATTGAATTATTCTGCCAGTTAACAGGATCGTTCCAATTTCCATTGCCTATAAAAGTATAAATGCCGGGTGCTAATAATTTTGCTATCCAATTATAGGCTCTCGAATCATAAAAGCCACCGCTTGCATAAATGGTACCAGATGCATCCATTACAAGTGAATATATAGTATTTGATGAAATAGCATTAATTGCATCACTAACTACACCGGATTCGCTCCAGCTAACTCCATTCCATTTGGCAACATATTTTCCCTGATTTGCATTAGTGAAACAACCCCCAGCATATACATTACCGTTAAGATCAGCGAGAATCGTATAAATATCACAATTTGCATTCAGTGCATTTGTCCCTGAACCCATTTCTGACCAACTTGTTCCATTCCACTTTGCAACATATTTTTTACCTGAGGCATTTGTAAATCTTCCCCCTGCATATACATTTCCAGCAGCGTCTGTTGTTATTTTTATTATGTCATCATTTGCATTTAATGATGTAATGCCTGTACCCAGTTCACTCCAACCTGTACCATTCCACCTGGCAACATAATGTTTACCAGCGGCATTTGTGAATGCCCCGGCAGCATATATATATCCAGTATGATCAATGGCAAGATCGTAAATAGAATTGTTGCCATTCAATGCAGCGGCTCCCGAGCCCAACTCAGTCCATGCATTTCCATCCCATTTGGCAACATAAGTTTTAGCATTACTGTTGGTAAATGCCCCAGCAGCGTAAACATTATTTTGTTGATCAATAACGATTCGCCCAATGATTCCATTGGCATTCAAAGGGAGGTTTTCCCATGAAATGCCATTCCATTTTACTATAGTGTGATTGCCACTTTTTGTTGCATAAAAATTACCGTTGGAATCCCTTGTAAGGCTGTTAAGCCCATCGGTACTAATACTGGAAGTAGATACACTCCATGAAGTACCATTCCATTTTGCAACGAAAACATGATCCGGTGACGGATTAGAGGTTTGAAAAGATAAGGAAGCAGGTATATAAAGATTGTTTGCTTCATCCATCACCATGTCAAAAACAGGATAAACTGAATTCATTGATGCTTCGGTACTTCCTAGTTCAAGCCAGCTCGTTCCGTTCCATTTTACCATATGTGAACTGCCGCTGTATTCATAATGATTGTCTACTGCCGAACAAATATTTCCTGCATTATCAACAATAATAGCCTGTATATCATAGTCACTATTGATTCCGTTAACACCTGTTCCTAATTCTAACCATGAAGTACCGTTCCATTTTGCTACATAACATTTACCACTGTTGTTGGTAAACTGGCCTGCAGCATAAACATTTTGTTGTCCGTCTACTGCTAAAGTCCATATCCTTTCGTTGGGATTAAGCGCAGCAGTACCTGTACCCAGTGTAGTCCATGAAGTGCCATTCCATTTTTCAACATGATCATAGCTTCCAGCTGCATACACATTGTTCTGATCGTCTGTTATCACACTATAAATAGAGCCGAGCGTATTGAATCCTCCTATGCCAGCCCCTAGCTCTGTCCAAGAAACACCATCCCAAACATTGATGTATGAATGCCCGCCTATCACGCTGGTGACACTTATTCCTGCATACAATTTTCCTGTTCCATCGCATGTTATAGAATAGACCGCACCATAATTATTTGGAGAGATTTCAGTCCATACAATTCCATTCCACTTATAAATATATCCTTCATCATTGGATGCATACAGGTTTCCATTGTTGTCGGCAGCGAGGGATATAAAATTAAAAGTGGACAGTTGTGAGCCAGTCTCAATAAGCTTTGTCCAACTTGAGCCATTCCATTTCGCTACTAAAAAATTACCCATGGAATCACCCGATGCATAAACATTTCCTGCATTGTCTGCAGTAACTGTACGAACACTATATCCGAAATTGAAACCAAAAATATCATCACTTAATGTAGTCCATTTGCTTCCATTGTATTTATGAACACCGCCACCCGATGCTGCAAAAAGGTTTCCCGACTGGTCCTTAGCCAATGAATATACATAACCATTTACATAAGAATCTATTTCACCCACCATGCGCCATTCACCCTGTGCATAGGTTTGATAAGCATATACAATCATTAAAAAAATAAATAGAATTGTTTGAAGTATTTTTTGTTTGAATTTATTGTTCTTCTTCATTTTCATAAGCGGCATTTGAGAGTAATAAAAATACATAATAATCAGTACATCGCAATGTTTTAGTAAAGAAGGAAAACTGCAAATTGGATTAGAGAATTATTGATACTTTATTTTCATTTTAGTCCTAACTTTTTTACCCTGATTAATATTCATTATTTTTACTCCCGATGAAAACAAGTTTACACTTCTTACTTACTACATGTATTTTATTTCTTTCAATTTCAGTATTTTCCCAATCAAACAAACCAACTGTTGCCAAAGAGCCTGCATGGATCACAAAGAACGTTATTGACTACAATGCAACTTCGCTGGATAAACATGCGACTGATGGCTATATGGATATTTCTTATGAGAAACAGGTTAACCTTGCTGAGCAAAGCCGGTATTACAGGCTGAGTAAAAAGATCGTTTCGCAGGCAGGTATTCAAAATGGATCTGAAATATCAATTCCTTTCGATCCTACTTATGAAAAATTATCTTTTCACAGCATTCATATTATTCGTAAAGGAGAAATACTTGACAGGCTCCAGCTTTCAAAAATTAAAATATTACACCAGGAAGAAGAACTGACCAATTTTATTTATAATGGAAATCTAAATGCTGTTTTGATCCTGGAGGATGTACGCAAGGGCGATATCATCGAATACAGTTATACAAGGAAAGGGTTTAATCCAATATTTAAAAATAAATATACGGACGTATATAACACAGAATTTTCTTTTCCGGAATACCAGATTTATTTTAAACTGATCGTTCCGCAGGGTAGGGCAATGAATATTAAAAACCTGAACGAAACTTTGCAACCTGTAATAAGTACCCTTAATGGCCAGCAGGTTTATGAATGGAAAAAGAACAATGTAATGCCACTGGCTTTACAGGATTATTCACCATCATGGTATGATCCATATGCTCAAATACAAATCAGTGAATACAATAGCTGGAAAGAAGTAAATGATTGGGCAATGGAATTATTTCCCGCTAAGAAAACATTTTCACCTGAGCTACAAAAGAAGATCACTGAAATTAAAAATAGCTTTTCCGGCGATGCTGACAGAACAAAAGCTGCATTACAATTTGTACAGGATGATATCAGGTATATGGGAATCGAGATAGGGGAAAATTCACATAAGCCCGCTGATCTCTCAAAAGTAATGGCGCAGCGTTTCGGAGATTGCAAGGAAAAATCTTACCTTCTTTGTTGCATGTTGAATGCAATGAATATTGAGGCTAGTCCGGTATTGATCAATACCGATAGCAAAAAAAGTATCCATAATTTTTTGCCTGCATCAACTGATTTTGATCACGTAACGGTAAGAGTTAAACTTGATGACGTTTACTATTGGTTTGATCCAACAATAGCTTACCAGCGTGGTGATATAAAAAATATATTTTATCCTGATTACCAGGCTGGACTTGTCATTGCTGAAAACACTTCATCATTAACTTCCATTGATTTTCGCAATATAAACAATGTGGATATCACAGAATATTTCAAAGTAACATCAATGAGTGGAACAGGATCATTGCTTGTTACATCTGTATTCCAGGGAGCTGCAGCAGACGATATAAGAAATGAATTCAATAATTCAAGCATTACTGAATTGATGACAGGCGATAAAAAATTTTATACCGTTTACTATGATGATATCATTGCTGATAGTCTTACTTACACAGATAATGACAGCACTGGTATTTTTACAACAACAGAATATTATAGCATTCCAAATTTCTGGACAATTGATAAGAATAAGGGAACTAAATTTTCCATCTCCCCCTTTATGATCAACAGCATTGTAGTGAGGCCAAAAGAAAAAGATCGTAAAATGCCTTTTACCTTAACCTACCCGGTAAAATATAAGGAAGATATCGTAGTTGATCTTCCACAAGATTGGAAAGTAACGGACGATGAAACACATTTAAAGAATAATAGTTTTACTTATGACAGTAAATTCTTTTGCAACTACAATCATGTTCATTTACAAACACGCTATGAAAATTTTAAAGATCATGTTTCAGTAGAAGATTCTAAAGAATATTTCAGGGATATCAATAAATACGATGACATCGGCAGTTTTGAATTGTCGTTGGGCAATGATACTATTACAAGTAATAACAGTTCTCATTCCTCAAATAAAAATATTTTCGTTCCTATTTTAATTGTAGGACTTATTGTTGGAGGTGCCGTTTGGCGGTCGCAAAAAGGCAGGAAATAAGGAATAAGAAATGAAAAATAAGGAATAAGAAAGTAGTCAATTTGCAAAAGGAATTTTTACCGCGAAACCACGAAGACACAAAGAAAATGATCTTTTTGTCTTTGTACCTTTTACAGTAAATAGAGAAATTATAAAATTACCTTCACCCAAATTAATCTGAAGATTTAAATATGTGATAATTAAAACCACCGATTGTACGATCAGGAACATTTATTATAATAATATCATCTTCAAATTTTCAAAGTTTCAAATCACCAAATCAACAACATGAAACTGGACGAACTACTTTTAAAAAGAAGCGACAATAAATGTGAGTTATGTGCATCTTCGTCTACTATTCAACTTTATGAAGTGCTGCCACAGGATGGAAGGGATGAGAACAATTGCATCATGATCTGCGATAGATGCCTTGCGCAGGTTGATAAGAAAGCTGAGCCAGATAACGATCATTGGGCTGCTAGTTTACCAACATGTATGTGGAGTGAAGTACCAGGTGTTCAGGTCATTTCCTGGCGTATGTTGAATCGTTTTAGAAATGAAAGCTGGGCAACAGATATTCTTGATATGATCTACCTGGATGATGAAAGGCTTGCATGGGCCAAAGCAACCGGCGATCATGAAAATGATAATACAGTTGACCTTCATAAAGATTCCAATGGACAAATATTACAATCCGGTGATACGGTTGTTTTAATAAAATCACTGGATGTAAAAGGATCTGCATTAAATGCAAAAATGGGAACCGTTGTAAAAAATATCCGCATTGTTGAAGAAAACACAGCGCAAATTGAAGGTAAAATTGAGGGACAGGTAATTGTTATTCTAACAAAATATGTGCGGAAACAAAACAATTGACCTTTATAACAAACGTCTTTCGTTCCAGATTTCCGGCATTTATAATGTATAATAGTAAATCGACATTGCTACCTGGTTGAAAATGAACCTGAAATCAAGTGTTATTTTTATTTTTTTCTCTTTGAAATAATACGGAGATATACTCGTTTTAAATGAGTGGAAATACGCTTGTATCCGCTGAAAAAATTATCTAGTTTTACAAGCATTATCAATCCAAAACCTGTAAAAATGAGAAACCTTGTCCTGATCGTCACCTGTATGGTTGTAAGTCAACTAACAGAGGCGCAGTTAAAAACTTCTTCTATTTGTCCACCAATTTCTGTTGATCTTATTGCCGGGAGTGTAAATAATATGCACCCTGAATCGCCTTGGGCAGAAATATATAAGGTCTTTCCCTGTTTTACGGAAGCAATTGAAGAACCTTCAGCCACAGGATGTGCAGGCGTTTTCTTAAGAGATAAAGGCATTAATTTTTATACATATAGAGATTATATTGAGATCACTTCAAATTTTGGTGGAAAAATGACACCTGCGATTATGGGCACCGACCGAAACAGTTTGTTTAAATCTTTTGGCCTCCCGCAAACAAAAGACTTCGTATGGGATGCATATCAAACACGCTATGGTACAATGGTTGTTTTTGCTGACAAAGATGGTAAAATAAACAGGATAATTATTAGTACTAAAAGTACGGCGACAATGAGGCTTTGCGATTAGAACGATTTAAAAGAACTTAATTTATACTTTGCCGTTAGTGATCTAACGGCATTTTTATTTAAAGACATTATAGCTTTGCAAACTCAATACTTCGTGATTCAATATTCCTTGTTCCTTGTTCATTATTCTTTTTGGGCTTTGATAAAAAGGCTTTAAAAAAAATTTAAGAAAATGGATGATGTTATAGAATATCGAACAAGGAACAAGGAATTTCGAATCACGAACCCACCACTTGAGCATTGAGGATTGTACGTCGAATATTGGAAATTATTTTAGAAGTAACAGCTTTAATAGAATATCGAACAAAGAACAAGGAATCCCGAATCACGAACTACCACTTGAGCATTGAGTATTGTACGTTGAATATTGGAAATTATTTTAGAGCTAACAGCCTTAATAGAATATCGAACAAGGAACAAGGAATCCCGAATCACGAACTATAAGACATAAAAAAAGGGGCTACCTGTAAAGACAGTGCCCCGACCGTTAAAAACGTACTGAATATGAAAATAAATGCCCTCTAATGTGCTGAGAAGAGGCGATTACAGAAACGTGATATCCAAAAGAAAATTATAAAGAAAAAAAAATCGGACTTTTTCGGGAGAGGAAAAGAATTATGAATTGAGAATTATGAATGATGAATTTGTATATAAGGATATAGTTATTAAATAAAATCTAACTATTAGTTCATTAATACTGAATTCATATTATTAGTATTTTATCTCCCCTCATTTATTAAATGAAGTAACAAATTGATAATACCCATTCATTATTCATAATTCTCAATTCTAAATTTGTTAGCACTAACTTTGTAATCCTAAAAAATAAAACAATGATAAAATCAAAAGGATATGCGGCGCAATCGCCGGAAACAGACCTGGCAGCCTGGAACTTTGAAAGAAGAGAAGTTGGGCCACATGACATTCAAATTGAAATTGCTTATTGTGGTGTTTGTCATTCTGACCTTCATCAAATAAAAAATGAATGGTTTCCCGGAATTTTCCCGATGGTTCCTGGTCACGAGATCGTTGGAAAGATCACGCAAGTTGGCGCACACGTAAAGAAATTTAAATCAGGAGAACTTGCAGGCGTAGGTTGCCTTGTTGATTCGTGCAGAACCTGTGAAAATTGCCAGGAAGGCCTTGAACAATATTGCCTGAATGGTTCAGTGGCTACTTATAATGCAAAAGGAAAAGATGGCCAACCTACCTATGGGGGTTACTCGAACAATATTGTTGTTCATGAAGATTTTGCTTTACACGTCTCTGAAAAATTATCCCTGGCTGCAGTAGCACCATTACTTTGTGCAGGCATCACCACTTATTCGCCACTTCGTTTCTGGAAGGTTGGAAAGGGCCATAAACTTGCGGTGCTCGGTCTTGGAGGGTTAGGACACATGGGAGTAAAATTCGGTGCTGCCTTCGGAGCCGAAGTAACTGTATTGAGTACTTCACCATCAAAAGAAAAAGATGCAAAAGCATTGGGTGCACATAAATTTGTTGTGACCACAGATGCTGACCAGGTAGCTGCAGTAAAGGGTTCGTTTGATTTTATACTTGATACCGTTTCTGCCAAACATGATCTTGCCCTATATCTTTCTTTATTAAGAACAAATGGTACACATATTTGCGTAGGTGCGCCACCGGAACCACACCAGCTTCCGGCATTTGCGTTGATGGGTGGCCGTAAGTCTGTTTCAGGATCGGGCATTGGAGGATTACCGGAAACACAGGAGATGCTTGATTACTGTGCAGAAAATAATATTGTAGCTGATATTGAATTAATAGATATAAAAGACATTACTGCTTCTTACGCACGTATGCTGAAAGGAGATGTGAAATATAGATTTGTGATTGATATGGCGACGCTGTAATTAAACTTTTAAAAAAACCACAGAGATAAAATGAGTTTTTATATTGAGTTTCACAGAGTTTTTATTATGAATAATAACGCTTAAAAACTCATTCTTAAAACTCTATTCAACTCTGTGGTTAAAAAAAGCCAAAACAATTTTTATTATCCCCTTTATATTAAAGGCTCAATATGTTTTCCAAAAAATCAAGCAAGATTGAATTTATAACAATATTGATTTTATTTTTTTTACAACTGAAATTATCGCACAAAAAAATAATTCTTCTATAAAAGTAACTGCATTCTACACAGCAAAGGAAGATCTTGCACATATCAGCTTTGTATAAGAAGCAAATAAAAGGTTCAAAAAGTTAGGGCACTATTATTTGAATTATGAACGCGGCAGCTTCAAAGAATTATCTTCTACTATTCAGCATCCAATGGAAAATAAATTGATCATTAATACATTGCTTTACCTTCTTCAGAAACAATCATATTCAGGCCTATCAGGTTTTAAAAACTGATATTTTTTATCAATCCTAAAATCCTAATAAGCAATACTCAATTTGTAGTAGCCCCGAATTAAAAAAACATATTCCTTTTAACCATGAAGCTTTTCAGTAAATTTGAGAATGCCGAAGCTAAAGGATTTATTTTCTATAATAGTATTGCTCAGTGTACAATTCATTTGCCAGGCACAGGATAGTATCATAAAAACATCAAGGTTTAAAAGATGTTCCATCAAGACGATCAATTTTGAACAGGGATTGTTAAATAATGAAACCAGTAGTTTACTCACAGACAGGTCGGGCTATACATGGGTTTCAACCAAAACAGGCATGCAGCGGTACAATGGGTATGTCTTCGAAAACATTAATCCTGTAGTTGGTAACGACACGATCCTGATTGATTACTGTGTCATTTTTTTTCAATTAAAAAACGGTAATATCTGGATCAGTTATCAGCAAGGCATTTTGGAATATGACCCGGTAAATAATATTTTCAGAAATATTATTAAAGTTCCAAACCAGCGAAAAGGATATTTGCCGGTGATCCCCGTTTTGCAAAAACAAGATGATATATGGTGCATGTTTGCCAAAAAAGGTATAGTTATTTACAAGGAGAACAACAAGGTTAGCGAACCATTCGCAAATGTTGAAGTTTCATTTGTCGATAGCATTTTAGAGATCGCTCCATTTTTGTTCACCAGGAACGCTACGTCAAATGGCACTGATATTTTCCTCGCAAATTCAAAAAGGATATTCCAATTCAATACAAATACAATGAAGGCAGGCTACCTGCAAAATGATTTTATAAACAACATATCCTGTATTGAATGTAATAAAAATAAATTGTTTGTCGCTTCTGAAAAAGGGTTTTCTTCCATTGACATCTATGATCCTGGCATAACAAAAAATATCCCCTATAAAACGCTTACAACCGAATCTCTTTTTTCTGCGCAGGTATGCCTTGCCGGGGAAAATCAATTACTTCTTTGCATCAACAGGCATTTGTATGAATTTGATACGTCCTGCAATTACAAAAAAGAATTTACTTCTTTAGCCGGAGAGCCTGTTCTTGCAACTGGCCAGATACATTTGATGTACACAGACAGGTTCAGAAGAATATGGCTCATGACAAATGATGATATCAAACTGATTCAAAATGTGGAAATTCCTTTTAGCCATTATATATATCACAATGCAAAAACCAATTTTGTAAAAAGTATTTATTATGATGAGCAAAACCATTTATTGCTTGCAGGTTGCTACAATGGTGGCATACAGTTATATGATACATCCGGAAATCCATTATGGGAAAAACCATTGGTAACTGATATCGTTAAAGATGTAATGACCATTGAAAAACTAACAGAAGATAATTATTTGATTGAAACTTACTATCGTGGATGGTTCATGCTCAATGTACCATCAAAAAAGATAATTCCGTTTTCACTTCCTGGTCCAATAGAAAAAATAATTCAAACCAATACAGTTGCATGGACAAATAACATTCAGCGAATGAATGATAGCATTATTTTAATCGCAACAAGAAACAATGTTTATCATTGTGTTTTTAAGAATACTGCGTTACTGTCTGCAAAACCATTACTTCCATTCCTGTCAAACTCCAAAGATCAATTTGATTGTTTTGTTTATACCGCAAATAAAACTTTATGGGCAGGCACTTCTGTTGGGTCAGTATATATAATGGATAAAAATGGAAATCAAAAGATCATCAATTCCCCGGGTAATTTTGGAACAAGAAGCATCCTTGAAGATGCCATGCATAATGTCTGGATCGGTACTGATAAAGGATTGTATGTTTATGATGTACAAGGAAAATTAATTAAGAAGATTTACCGTGAATCAGGATTATTGAATGATTGTATTTATGCGTTACTTCCTATTGATGGCAAGCCTGCTGTTTTTGCAAGTACCAATTACGGCTTATCATATATTTCGATTGATGGAACAATAAAAAATTATACAAAAGAACTGGGTCTGCAGGAAAATGAATTTAATAATGGCGCAGCTATCAAAACCAAAGCTGGCAGATTTTATTTTGGCGGCGTTAATGGTATTACCGGTTTTTATCCCGGCTCACTTACTAACGTTAAGGATACCCCGATATTAAACATAACAAAACTTGTGGTGAATGATTCCAACTATACTGCTTCAGCGGGTATATGGAACAATGATTCTATTTTGCTTAAGTATTCTCAAAATCACATCCAGCTCGACATTGCAGCCAATGGTCTTTTAAACAGCGATGAATACACTTACACATATCGCTTAAAGGGCCTTGAAGATTCATGGCAAACAACAAGGCAGCCAACTGCCATCAGGTACACACTCGATCCAGGCAGCTATACGTTTGAAATAAACTGCAGCCCATATCTTTCTTCAAATATCGTATTCAGTAAAAAAGTATTAATTATTGTTTATCCCCCATGGTGGCGCACCTGGTGGTTCCGTTTACTTTCTGTTGTATGCCTCGCATTTCTTATTGCATTCATTGTGTGGCAGTATAACCGTCGCGATTACCTGAAAAAAATAAGAGCGCTGCAGGTGCAACAACAAATTCAACAGGAACGTGAACGCATCAGCCGTGACCTGCATGATAATTTAGGTGCTTATGTGGCTGCTATTGTTGCCAATGTAAACAGGATAAGAGAGCCTGATCCAACGGTAGCTTCACGGGCAATCAATGAACTTGAAAACAATTCACAATCCATCGTAACACAATTACATGATACCATTTGGGCATTGAACCGTGAAGCAATTGCATTAACAGCGATCAGCGATAGGTTCAAAGTATTTTTACAAAAGATCCGGCCCACATATCCCGGCATAGATATCAGCGTGAAAGAATCAATTTTAATTGACAGCACATTATCACCGGCAAATGCATTGCATTTATTTCGCATTATGCAGGAAGCTGTTAACAATGCTGTTCGTCATAGTCATTGCCACAATCTTATTGTTTCAATTGAAAGCAATTCAAACTGGACAATAAATATTATTGATGATGGTACAGGTATGAGTAAAGACAAAGATCCAAATGCAGGAAATGGATTAAGAAATATGCAGCAACGGGCAAAAGAAGCAGGCTGGAATATTCAATGGATGCAGGAAAATCCAAATGGAACGAGATTGGAAATAAAATCCATGAAGGACAAGGTTAGAAGTTTATAGATTTAGGAGTTTAGCTTATTCCTTTTAATTTATAACTTTATTAATCAATAAAATTTTATCTAAACTCATAACTCATAACTCTAAACTTCTACAGCACCAATTCCACTCCCGTACTAAAATTATACGTATCCGTAGGTACATCCTTTGCAGGCGAAGCATCATACTGGTAGTTCCAGTTGAGCACAACTGATATTTTTTTTCCTGCTTGCAGTTTTATTGAAGTTTGATTGAGCAAACGGTAATCACCAATACTAAATAACACAGGTTGATAATATGTTGTTGTTATTATTTCAGTTTGCTTATTGGGCATAAAGCTGAGTGAAAGATAATTACTACAACGCCAATCGTAAATAATATTTGGATTACCGGTTTCCTTTTCTATTTCGTACATGGGTAAAATTCCGAGATATAATTTTATTTTTTTTGTCCCCACAAGTTTGAGCCTTGGCCCGGCACCAATAAGAAATCTTGATTCAATTTTCGTTATCGCATTTTGTTGCAATTGAGTAAATGCTTCAAGGCGAACAAGTTTTGTGAGTTTATAGTTGTAACGAAAATGAATAAAACCATAGTCTATAAACGACTGTCCATCTCCTTTTAAAAAACCATAACTTCCCAATAAAAGATAGAGGCTCTTTTTTGATTGGTATTGAACATGAGCATTTGCATTAACCGCGAATACTTTTTGTCCATAATTCGTCAACGCAAAATCTCCTCCCAGTGTACCGCTCCAACCTGTTGTATCGGTATGATAACGTTGGCTCTCCATATTTACCACCTGGGCAAAATTTTTATTTACAAAGACAAACAAAGTCAATAACAGCAACAAGTAATATTTAATCATTTATCAGCGTTCGGTTTCGATTTACAATATTAAGTGCATTTTCATTCGATCGCAAAATATTAAAAAATATCTTTTATTATTATCTCTCGTTCACAAAAGACCGAAACACTTACATTTACAACATGGAAAATATAGGCCTCATCGTCATGTTATTATTTGCAATAACCTTTTTAAGTTTATTGAGCAATAGGTTTAAATTTCCATTTCCCATTGTATTGGTGCTTTCAGGCGTGACCATCAGCCTAATACCCGGATTGCCGGTCATAAGCCTTGATCCTGCTATTGTATTCATTATATTTCTTCCACCATTATTATATGGCGCTGCATGGAATACGAGCTGGCATGATTTCAAAGGAGCGCTCCGGCCCATTATGTTATCTGCAATTGGATTGGTATTATTCACAACCTTACTGGTAGCCTTAGCCGCTCATTTACTGATACCTGGCATAACCTGGCCGCTTGCATTTCTTATTGGTGCTATTGTATCACCACCTGATGCTATTGCTGCTACTGCAATTACAAAAGGATTGGGATTACATCCAAGGATCGTTGCCATTTTGGAAGGAGAAAGCCTGGTAAACGATGCCAGCGGCCTGATCGCATATAAATATGCACTAACGGCCATTACTGCAGGTAATTTTGTGTTGTGGCAGGCGGGATTAAATTTTTTATTGGTAGCGATAGCAGGCATTGCCATCGGACTTGCTGTTGGATGGCTTATGTACCTGGTACATAAAAATTTTGTATGTGATTCCATTATTGAAGTCACACTTACATTTCTTACTCCATTTGCATCTTACCTTATTGCAGAACATTTTCATTTTTCAGGTGTATTGGCGGTTGTAACTACAGGCCTGCTTCTTTCTTATCAATCAGCAGAAATATTCAGCAATCAAAGCAGGATCATGATTTATTCTGTTTGGGAAGTAGTGATCTATATTTTAAACAGCCTGATTTTTATTCTTATCGGTTTGCAATTACGTGATGTAATGAAAGGCATCAGTGATTACTCAACAGGCTCACTTATTTTATATGGAGCTGTTATTAGCCTTGTTGCGATCATTGTGCGTTTTGTATGGATTGTTCCAGCAGCTTTGTTACCACGTGCGTTGAGCAAACGCATCAGAAAAAATGAACCTTTCGACATACGCAATCTTGTAATATTTGGCTGGGCGGGTATGCGTGGTGTTGTATCCATGGCAGCAGCGCTTGCTTTACCACTCGTTATGCCGAATGGCCAGGCGTTTCCGCATCGCAACCTGGTTATTTATCTTACGTTTTGTGTCATCTTATCTACATTGGTTTTATTTGGCTTAACATTACCCTGGGTCATTCGAAAATTAAAAATGCCTAAATATTCTATTGCTGCGGAAGAATATGATGTGCGGACAAAAGTAGTGTCAGAAACGATCACCCATATTGAAGAAAATCTTTCGCTTGTAAAAGATGAATTGCTGCACAATATTAAAAGCAAGTACGAAGTAAAATATAACCGACTGCAAAAAACAGATCTCCCCGCAAATTATTTTGGAAAAGGACAAACCCTCCAGGGAAATATCTTCAATGAATTTTCACAATTACAAATAGATCTTATCGGCATTGAAAGAAAAACACTCCGCAATCTTCATCGCTATGGTAAAGCAAATGAAGAAATATTGAGAAAGATGGAAAGGGAACTGGATTTGGAAGAGACAAGATTGGAGATGGAGATGTATAATGGATAGTATTACTAGTTTTAAAGGTTTAGAAGTTTATGGGTTTAGGGGTTGGAAAAGGTAAAATAAATTTTTGAACAACCAATAACAATAATATCTTGTAAGAAGATGACACGCGTTTTTTACATTCATACCATTCTAATTTTCGAAAAAAACTTCATACTTCATGAAAAAATATCTTTTACTGTTTTGTTTTTTTGCAATTGCAATCAACTCCTGCACCCACCAACAAACCCCACTCACAAAAGAAGAAGTGCTCGATGTTATTGAAAAATTTGATGATGGCTGGAAGCATAAAAACATGAAGCAGGTGGATTCTACATTGGCAAAAGATTATACCTACTTTACACAAAGCGGCAATATATTCAGCAGGGATAGCGTGGTTGCGACAGCAGGAGAGTCCGATTATTCATTGCGTGATATGAGCCGCACGGAACTTGACATTACATTATTTGATAACACCGCCATTGTAAGTACAAGATGGAAAGGGAAAGGAAACTATAGAGGAGTTCTCTTTGATGAAGACCAACGTTGCAGCATTGTGGTGGTTAAGAAAAATAATGAGGTTGAAATATTATCAGAACATTGTACTCCAATAAAAACGAACAAGATCTTTCATTAAATTTTAATGTTGCAACCAGATAAGATTATTCAACTGTCTTAAGAATTACTTTCGAATATTTTTTTGCATCGGCAGCTGATTCGTTTTCATGATAACTTTCATTTTCATTTTTAGCATTCGCACGCCCTTTCCTGTTTTTTACAAGATTGATCATTAATACACTTCCAAGTATGATTACCAGGCCAAGAACCTGCATGATTGTAATATTTTCATGAGCAAAAAACACGCCCAGCAACACTGCCACTACCGGGTTCACATACGCGTAAGTACTCACTTGCGTAGCTGGACGAACCTGTAACAGCCATACGTATGCGCTGAAAGCAGCAATAGAGCCGAAGAATATAAGATAAGCAACCGATAGCCAGGCATCCAATGAAATACTTTGCCACTGTACGGTGTGAAATTCATTTCGTATAAAACAACCAGGGATAAAAGCAATGCCTGCCGCCAACATTTGCCAACCAATATTTACAGGTACAGAACCACTCGTAGGTTTATATTTTGAATATAAAGAACCGATGGTCCAGGAAATTGAACCTATAAATAATATACCAACTGCACCCAATTCCGTACTGTTTCCGGAAGACGAAAAAGCGTCCATGATATTATCATAGAACAATACCACTACGCCTGCAAAGCCAATGACCAGGCCAGCGATTGTAAGTTTGTTGGTGAAATTCTCTGACCATTTCGGTTTGTCAAGCAAAGTGAACCAAAGTGGTGCTGCAGCTACCATGATGGCGACCATTGCACTTGGTAAATACTGTTCAACCCAAATGACTGCACCAGTGCCAACGAATAACATTAATACACCACTTATTGTAGAACGCAGCATATCTTTTTTTACAAATATAGATTCACCCTTTAATAATGTCCAGCCCAACATCAAAATACCGGCGACCAAAAACCGAATCGCACCCAATAGGAAAGGAGGGAAGCCAACGATTGCTTTTTGTATAAAGAAATAAGTTGAGCCCCAAACTATATAAACAGTTGCAAAAGCAATTACTACCATTAATGGTGAAACGCTTTTTTTATTTAAAGTATCCATACAATTATTTTTCAGAAATGACCAGTTGTTGTTGTTCTTTTACGGTTTCCAAAACGATCGTCGTTCTGGTAGAAAGTATATTGGTGATCTTACTGAATTTTGTACGCATTAGATCCATCAACGATGCAGAATCGGCTGTCCTGATTTTTACCAGGTAACAATCATCACCTGCAATATGATGTACTTCCTGTACTTCAGGTATTTTTGCCAGGGCCTTTCCGGTTGCATTGCTTCCCAGACCATCGGTAGCTTTCATAAATACAAATGCCAAAAGTGTTTGGTTTAAGGGCGCTGGATTTAATCTCGTTGTATATTGAAGAATTACTTTTTTCTCTTCGAGCTTCTTCACACGCTCAAGTACAGCAGAAGGAGCCATCTCCAGTTCACGTGCAAGATCAGCATTGCTGATGCGGGCATTTTCCTGCATCATTTTTAAAATGCTAAAGTCAACTTTGTCTAAAACAATATCTTTTTCCATGATCTGTTTTTTTAAATTAATCAGAATAATATTCTGTAAATATATATAAAAACAGAATATAGTTCAATCTAAAAATAATCTAAGCCAATAATGGTTCTGGCATTGTTTGCTGGTAACAAATAAATCCTCCTTAATAAAATATTATTTATAAATTGAATACTTTTAATATCAGGCCAACCTTTAACATCTAGAATAATGAAGAAATTGAATTTAGCCTTCTTACTACTAAACATCACTTTTATATTAGCCACACAGATTGCGAAAGCTCAGGTTCGTCCAACAAATTCTGGAGATTCGCTTGCGCTGGTAGATCTTTATAATAGTACAAATGGTAATGCATGGACAACTGGCTGGAATTTTTCGTTACCAGTAACAACCTGGGAACATGTCACAACCTCTCCGGCATACGAACCCGGAAGCGAGCACCGTGTTCTTGGTCTATCTCTTAGTCATAATAATCTTACAGGAATAATACCTGGAAGCATTGGAAATCTTTCAATGATTAATTACATATCTTTTTGGAACAATAATTTAAGCGGGGAAATCCCACTTTCCATAGGAAACCTTACACAATTACAATCTCTAGATCTTTCCAACAATCAATTGACCGGCAATATTCCTGAAACGATGGTCAACCTTTTTAACCTTCGGTTTCTATATGTTACAGATAATAATTTAAGTGGACATGTGCCTGAGATATTGGGAACCATGCATCAACTCCAAACCCTGAATGCAAGTAAAAATCATTTTCGATTTGATGGTTTTGAAAGCATTGTACCACAACTTACATCAACCAATTTTGATTTGTGGCCGCAGGACAGCCTTATTATTAATAAAAACAATGGAATCTTATCGGTTACTGCAGGCGGTTCATTAAGTAACAATACTTATACCTGGTATCGGGATCATTTATTTAATGTTGCAGTAATAACCGGAGACTCCACTTACAGGCCCTTAGATAACGGCGCTTATTCTGTTATTGTTAAAAACTCGCAGACTGGCCCCAACTTTCCATTAGAGGGGATACCAAACTCCGTTAGTAAGATAAAATTATATTCAACTGATCCGAATCCTTTCATGATCGCAAATGACGGTCATATTCAGGCTACAGTTTCAACCATTCCTTACGGATATAACGTGAAAGGCATAGCTGCAGATGGGGTATCGAAAATATTATTGATCACAGCTGCAGCAAATCCCGTGACTTTTTCATTGGCCAATATACAAGACGGAAGTTTTAGTAGTTTGAATAGCCAGGATATTAAATCTAATACATTAACGGTATCACCCGAAAACGGTAAAGTTGCCTTGATTTTCAATGCTCCGGACGGTTATGGAAATTATGCAGTGGCCGGCGGCAGAAATATTGAACTTTATACAAACTGTGTTGAAGATACGACTATTCAAAAAATTCGCATCTACACAACACCGGTAGTGCTGGTACACGGAATGTGGTCAGATCCCAAAGCATGGACAAAAGGTAATTTTTTGCAAACACTCCAGGCCTATGGATTTGAGAATATAGAAACGGCAGATTATGGAGAATTTTCTCATCTTACTTTCGACCCGCAAAATATCGAAAGTCTTTACGGTAGGCTTTCTGTGTTGATTGCCAGTGTAAGGGGACTTGAAAAATATCGTAAAAAAGGCATAGCATGCTCACAAGTGGATGTGATCGGACATAGTCTCGGTGGCTTGATGACAAGAAGCTTTTCACAATGGACCTCGCAAAATATTGTAAAAGAAAATTATTACCATGGTTACATTCATAAACTGATAACATTAGGCACGCCACATTTTGGATCTCCCCTTGGACCATTACTCTATAACAGCGCAGAGTTAGTGAGAACAGTTGTTGATCATCAACTTTCAGATCATCCTTTATGGTACATAACCGAGCAACTGTTGTTTGAATATTTGTACTCGTATTTTCGCATTGGTTCTGTCCACCGTGATTTAAATACTGATATCTCAACAAATCCTGCATTACAACATCTGCAAAATACTCATGAATCTAAAATAGCAAAAGTTTATGCCATTGTTGGGCTTGCAGGTGATGAGGCCAACCCTAATAATTCAGGTTGGTCTGCATTATGCAACACTATTTTTAAAACACCACTTGATCATATATTCAATAATTATTCTCACGACCTGATAGTAGGAGAGCGAAGCCAGCTCGGAGGATTGAACTACAGTGCGGCCCAATCTTTCAATGGTACCGCACACTCAAATCCGCCGGGTTTTGGTGTATTGGGATTTACCACTGAAACAGGTAACCCATTAATAATTGATAAAGCAAAATATTTACTGCTTTCAAACGAGCCAACAGATTTTTCGGATAGTTTTCCAGCACCATCTTCCGTTATGAACAGGATGATGAATAGTTTACCAAATGTAACGGGACGAATTTTTGAACCTTCAGATTCCGGTTTTATAATGCTGTCCCCCGAATCAATGAATTTATTACCAGATACGTCAGTTTCCTTGCAAGAAATTACTTTTAATCTGCATGCAGGCGCTGCCGTTACACAAGCAATTTGTCTGATACAGGATATCGGTATTTTTCAATTCTCTTCAATTCCTCCGTATACTATTACACTTCCCTTAAAGCAATTTAAAAAAACGGGTAAACTTAATTTTTGTGTAGTGGCACGAAACAATTTTGAGACGTTACTTGCAGACAGTTCTACAATTTATCTAAAACCAAGAGGCCATTTTCTTTCACTTGAAGTGAAGGAAGATAGTGTATGGCTCGATTCTACTGCAAGAGAATATACACTTCATCCTTTTGTGAAATATGTTGAAGGCGCAGATACATTGCTATATGATGTTGACATCACCGCAGGATTGACTTTTCAAAGCCTTTCGAACAATGTACAGGTCACAGTTGCTGGAGTCTTAAAACCTCAAATAGCGGGGTCTGCCGTTGTAAAAATAAAATACAAAGATTATTACGGCCCAACAATTTATGAAAAGCAGGTTTATGTTAAAGTAACTGGAAACCCGGCAACATTTAGCAAATACGCTACAGAAATAAATTTAAATACCGGAAACAAAACAATTTCTGATCCTCCATTTGTATTACAGGGAAGTGCGTCTTCCGGCGAAAGATTACGCTATTCTTTAATAAGCGGTCCGGCAATAATTCAAAATGATATTATGATCCTCAATGGTGCAGGCGACATTGTAGTAAAAGCAACTTGCAGGGGAAATGCGTATTTTGATTCTGCTTACATATTGCATACAATTCATGTTGCAGCAACCCCTCCATCTACATACATATTTATTGGCAATGGTTTTTGGAATGATCCTCAGAATTGGGAAAATAACAATGTTCCACCAAATAATCTTCCCAATGGCACCGAAATCATTATTAATCCGGAAATAAATGGTGAATGCGTGGTAAATGTTCCTGTGAATATTGATGCCGGTGTTACTCTAAGAGTTGTGTCTGGAAAGAAAATGAGACTTTGGAATAATCTAAAGTTGGAATAAATTAAAGCATTGCGGTTCCCTTTATTTGTGCGCTGCCTGAAAAATATTTCTTTCGTTTTGATTTAATATTTTTTTTATATTAAATAACGCCCAGTAGTGAAACGAATCTTATTGGTTAGGGATTTTTGCTTTGAAGATGAAAAATTGGCTCTTGTAATGTATTACTAAATACCAGGCGAATTACAATAAATACCAGCCATTAACTGTCATTAAAGTTTCTTAGACCTTGAAATTATAAGTTTTCATTTGATGATTTTTAAATCTTTCAAATTGTCGATTATCTCGATAAAATTTGCTATCAAAAATGGCGAAATGCTTCAATGGCAGCAAGTATCTGCTCTTCAGATTTGTTGAATGTATTGTTGAGGCGCAGCTTTTGTTCAAAAAGTTTATGCTGGGTTGGATGTATGAAATGAACCACCAACACAACTTTATCCCTTGGATCTGCGAGGCCCAATGGTAGCTGGTCAATTTTTGCAGATTTAAAATGGCTCCAGTCGGTGATCAATTTGCCATAATAAATAATACCATTTTTATTAATGATCATTACGGCTTTTTGTATTTTTTTCCTGATAAAATAAAAAGCACCTGGAATTAATATGGCTACGATTGCGTATCCCCAAACACCAAGGTTTGTGTTGTATTCAAAAGCACAACCGATCATACAAATAAATACGATGGCAGTTATCGTCAATACAACGGCAGATTCTTTTACGATAAGATCACGGGGATTATTTGTTGAAGGTTTCATTTAATGAACATGAATTTATTTTATTTTCCATATGCTCAAAAGGAAAATTCAATTAAGCTTATGCAATTTTACAAATAATAAAACGAATATGGCTATACGGAACAATTTATTCCTAAGATTTAATCCTTTCACCTATTTTACTTCAGGAACTCATTATATTTTCACATTTGCAGGGCAGTTTGAATTTTACTATAAAGTTAATTGTCAATCTGATAAATTGTTGCAAATAATATATCAGTAGAAAATATGCAGAACATAGAAGGTCTTTGTAATAGTCAATATAAATCCGAAGTTACAGATGGTGCGTTTTTGTTATTCTTCAAGCAAATATGGGTAAAGATTTGGGATTATTCTAACAGTCATAAGTTCAATATTCTATCTCAAATATTCAAAGAAATACAATAGCTTGTTTTTATTATTGAATATTGAATATCATACGTTGTAGATTGAACATTAAAATCAGAAACTCCAAATAATAATACTTACAGCTTCCTGCCACTCATTGTTCTCTTATCCACTTCAAACTTATCTGTTTCTAATTTTTTGATCATCAGTTTCGGACGCTCGCCATTGAAGCGCATAAAATAAACCTGCCCATCATAAGTTACTTTTCCTATTTGAGGGGAATTATAATTGCTGATCCATTGTTCAGGTGAAAGCGTATAAACAGCATTCGCATTAGTACTTCCGGGTACAGCGAAAGTAATATTTTTTCCATCTCCGTTTTCAAAAGCGATATCCAGTGAATTAGGATGAGTTTGAGTACAAACACCAGGCGTACCCGCTTTTAATAAAATGATGTTGATGTATTTTCCATTCTCCCTGATTATTTTACCGGAACTTACTTTGGTATCTCCTGATGAAAGTTCTCTTCTAAGTTCTACATCCTTATTAATATAATATTGTAGCTGGTCAATGGGGATAGATTTTTGTTCTACTTTATTTCTTGTATCAACTGTAAAAAAATATTTAGAAGAACTGCTGCACGATGCAAGGCTGATAATAAAAACAACAGCAAGTGTATGGATAATCTTCATGTTAGCTTTTAATTTTAAATTTGTTTAATAGGTTAAGCTGAATGTTCATTTATAAAACTCATTCAGGGCATTGCAAATTTACAGACGATGGTTGGAGGGAAAAGTTAATATATTACAAAGAAATTAATTTAATAAGACTTACTAATAGTTTAGAAATTCGCAAAAAATATTATTAATTGAAGATGTTTGTTTTAAAAATTCAAGTGTTTAAAAGGCTGTTAGTGTTAAATCAAAGCTTCATTTCACGCAAAGTATATAAAAAAATACAAAAGAGAATATTGGATCTTGTACGTTGAATATTGAATATTTATTAGGGGCTTTACAGTAAACGAAATCTAAAATAAATTTTTAATATTCGACATAGGATTAGGTAGAATAAGCGCAATCTCTTTTCCGGCTTAAGTTTCGAATGTAAAAGAGTTTGGAATTCTATCAGTACCTGCATAAGGCGCATCTTTCCGTCCCGATTACTTATCGGGACGAAGTCGGAATTGTCCCGCTAGCAAGCGGGATCAAACGGCGGAAAGGAGCGCCGTTGCAACGTCCGATGTACTATCGGTATGGAGGCGAAAGCAACGAATTTAAAATGCTAACCAAAGCTAGTAAAGGCTATACGCTTATTCTACCTAATCCTATATACAATGTTCAATAAAAAAAATGCCCCGCAATAAAAAGCAGGGCATTCATGTAAGATTATTTTTTTAAAAAACTACTGTATCTATATCATTTTATTTCATAATCACCATCAGCTTTGTATCAATGATCGTGCTACCTGAAACCAAAGAATACGTGTATGTTCCCGCTGCAAGTTCATTGGCATTAATAGAAAGTAAACCTTTACCCGTATTCGTTATTGCAATTCGCTTTACAACAGTACCATTTAAACTGCTGATAACGATCATCGCATTTTTTTGATCACTTACCAATTGATATTGTATCGTTGTTGTCTGGTTAAATGGATTGGGCTGATTTTGGAATAGCGATGAGGTAGAAGAAGTTGTTGTTGTTTCTGCAACTTTTGTATTTTTTGATTGTTGCATGTTTGCTATGATTGCTTCAAGTTTTTCTATGCGTTGGTTGAGTTGTTTATTCTCTTCTGCCATTTGAATATTTATTTCCTGCACAGCATTGATCAATGGAACGGTGAGTGTTGAATAACGAACGCCCCAGTTTTCTCCAGATCTGTCAACACCACTAAAATTATTGTCGCCTGATTTCTTTGCTGCAGCATCAAGTTCCTGTGGGATCAGTCCTGTGTAAGTTGTTTTTTCCGCAACTTCTCCGCGGGCATCTGCCTGTAGCGCCTCACTGGTAAAACTAACCGGACGTAAATCCATAATAAAATTTAATCCAAGCGGGCTTGTTTGCAAACCGGCTGACTGTCTTGGAAACAATGTATAATTGGTCCAATCCACCGGACCTCCAATAGAAATAACTGCATTATTGCCAATACGGACCCTGTTGTTCGCATTTACCTGTGCACCATACCCAATAGCTGTAGCATTAACATAACTGGAAAGGTTACCCTCAGTACTGGCGTATTTTCCTAAAAAAGTGCAATTGGTGAGCAGTTGTAAATTGATAGGTCCTGCAGAATAGTATCCAACCGCTGTATTACCATTACCAGCTGTAGAATTTCCTAATGCCGCATTACCAATGGCCACATTTTCATAGCCATTAATATTATCCTGCATGGCAAAAGTACCCATAACACAATTGCCTTCGCCAACTGTATTAGACATTAATGCTTTTGTTCCTATCACTGTATTATTATATCCCAGAGTATTTGTGTACATCGCATTTAATCCCACGGCTGTATTACGGGAACCACTGCTATTGGATGTTAAACTAAACGCTCCAATGGCAGTATTAAAGTATCCGTCAACGTTAGATGTGAGTGTATGTGAGCCAAATGCACTGTTGCTCCATGCTCCTTTGTTGGCACGCATGGAAGAGTTGCCAAAAGCAGAATTGTCGGCGCCCGTATTAGAACCCCCTAATGCTGCCGTACCAACGGCAGTAGCTGAAGTACCCGTATTGCCAGCGCCGGCATTGGAACCTGCAAAATAATTTTGTGCATTTGTTTTATTACATAATAATAAGGTACACAATAAAAGCATGGTAACTGTTGTAGATTGTTTGAAAAATTTGCTCATTTAATTTTAATTTAAATTTTTAAAAATAAGTTTGGAAAACTGTTTACGTCATTAGCAATTGTTGAATTCAAATTGAATTGTTTATCTTAAGGTCGTCACCCAGGTAAAAATTCATCCGATTTATTTTGCATGAAACGTTTGAATTGTAATAGTAGTCTTATAATTAAGTTTATTGTACTTGTCAACCTACAACAGGAACTTTTGGATATACAAACGGTATTTTACAAGATGATTTAGGGTTTGAATCCTGGTTATTGAAAATAAAAATAAAATTGTTTAACATTGCCATACTATTCAGTTACCAAAAATTATTTCAGCGTATTTAATCACAAAAACAAAACATTTCCAAGAAGAAGTTTATTCTTTGATATTCCTATTTTCCACCCAACAAATATTTACACAAAATGTTTCTTTTAAATATGGTATTGTTATGTTACATTAAAAGTCATTCATGAAAAAAAAATCGACTGTTGCAAATTATTTTCTCCAAAATGTGTTCATAAATTGAGGGACAGTTCAGGAAAATTACTGATCATTGTTTCCAATGAATATTTAATCTTTCCAGAGAGAAAAAACTCCTGCAATCCTGAGGGGAAAGTTTGGTTTTCCAGGTTTGTTTTTTTAGATTCAACCGGGCAAAAAGCTGAAATGGAAAAAGTTTACTTGAAAACCGAGAATCTTGCAAAATTCATTGTTAAGAATGAATTTATTAAAGATGACCTATTGGATGCAGAAGCAGTACGGGCATTTGTATTGTCGAATGGAACGCCGTTTAGTGATAGGAATGGAAGATAATTTGAAAATTGGGTGATTTGAAAATCTGAAGTTGAAAACGCAGTTTAGATTGTGTCCTTTATCTTCAAACCTTCAAATTACGCAACCTTCAAATTGAAACTGGGTGAAAAGACATATTTTTTCAGGTGTTTTCACCCATCTTTTGATAAGTTTCATAAACAATAAGCCCTTATCTTTAGATACCAACCTACTATACTTTTTATGAGACAAATATTCCTGGCAGCATTGTTATCCATTGCATTTTCAATAGCCAAATCGCAAACCCCCGAAAGCCTTTTACAAAAAGTACAACAGCAATACGCAACAGAAAAAATATATTTTCATTACGACAAATCCTTTTATATAGCCGGTGAAACTGTTTGGTTCAAAGCCTATATCATGGAAGGATATTTACCTTCTGCTAAAAGCACCGTGATTGCCATAGAACTTATAAATGATTCCGGCAGCATGCTGGACAAAAAGATACTACCCATAAACGGTAGTACGGCTATTGGAGAGTTTAGTCTTCCTAAAAATTTACCCCAGGGTAGTTATACCATAAAGGCCTATACAAGAAACTTAATGAATTTTGGTTTTGATAATTATTATTATCATCATTTAAACGTCTTTAACCCTGAGACAAATAATAAAGAGGCAATCACAACAAACTCTTCTTACACGGTTGTTTTTTTTCCGGAAGCTGGAAATTTGATCGGGCACGTAAAAAATACAATTGCTTTTAAATGCACCAATAATTGTGGAACGCCAAAGGATATAGAAGGGCAGGTAACGGGCCCCAGTGGAAAAGAAGTAGCAAGCTTTAAAAGTACGCATGATGGAATGGGCACATTTTCATTTGTACCTGAGCCTGGCGAACAATATATTGCAAATTGTACGGTCGCTTCTTTAGATAAAATCACCCAACCATTACCGGTAGTACTTACTGAAGGGGTGGTACTTACTATTACCCGCCAGGAAAACAAGACATTTTTTTTGCTGGATGCAACAACAGTTGCTAATGAGAATCTTGTACCCGATTATATTTTAGGTGTAATGGAAAACCTGGTAGCCTTTAAAGTACCCGTTCCAAATACAACCAAACGACTAAATGGGGAGATCCCTACCGGGCAGTTACCTACAGGTATTTTACAACTAACGGTTTTCAACAAAGCAAATAAACCGCTCGCAGAACGTTTGATGTTTATAAACTCAGGAGATTATTTACCTGCAGGCGTTTTTATTAATAACAAGGTAGATGTTAAACCAAGAGGGAAAAATTCATTTTCATTTGATCTGCAGGATACCATTGCTGGTACTTTTTCTGTTTCTGTTACAGATGCAGATGTTGAAAATAAACAGGCAGATAATATTGTCAGCAGGTTTTTATTAACATCAGATATCAGGGGCATTGTTCATAATCCTTCTTATTACTTTGAAAACAATGATGCTTTGCACCAGCAAAACCTGGATCTTGTAATGCTTACTAATGGATGGAGAAGATATAGCTGGAATGAATTATTGGCCGATCGGTTTCCTTCGATGGCGTTTATAGATCCTGGTTATATTGCAATAGGAGGCCAGGCTATAATTCCTGCTACAGGAAAACCTTTGGAAAGTGCAAGTGTTAGTGTGTTGGTAAAGACAAGTGATAAGAAAACCGATTTTTTGATGATCCCTACTGATTCTGTTGGTAAATTTTTTATGGACGGAATCTCATTTGAAGACACCGCAAAGTTTTATTTTACAAGCAACCAAACAAAGAATTCAAAGATCAATACCAAACTTTCAACCCCCGGTTTGAACAGTATTTTTTATAGCATAAAAACACCGCTCCCTAAATTATTAATGGTCAGCCCTGATGAAAAATTAAAAGCCAAATTGCAAAGCGATTATGTTTTTAATAAAACATCCAAATTCCAGGGAATTACATTGGATGAAATAAAGCTAAAAGCCAAATTGAAAAGTGAAAGGGAGAAGTATGAAAAAAAATATGTTTCCGGGCGTATGGGTAACGCAACAAAGACGTTGGATTTTCTTACAGATCCACCAACATCCAATCAAAATATTCTGAACTATTTAAAAAGCAAAATAAATGGTGTTGATATTTCAGGCGGCCCGCTGAATTATTCTATTGTTTACAGGAATGGCAGGAGTCTTTCAGGAGGCCCTATACAAATGAATATCTTCCTGGATGAATTCGAGGTAGATGCTGCACAAATTGCCACGATGAGTATTTCAGATGTTGCCCTGATCAACGTTTATTCAAGTGGTGGCTTATCAGGTGGTGCCGGCGGATCTTTGGCCATCTATACCAAGAAAGGTGGCGGATCTGTTCAGGGTGGCGTTGAACACCAGGAATATCTTATACCTGGCTTTAGCCCCACGAAAGAATTTTTCTCACCCAATTATGAATCTGCCAGTGACGAAAATATTTTAAATGACGAACGCAGTACCTTGTATTGGGATCCATACCTGCTGACCAATGCACAAAATAAGTCCATCCATTTTTCATTTTTTAATTCTGATAAAGCAAAAAAGTTCAGGATCATACTGGAAGGCATACTCGAAGATGGAAAATTACTGCATGTCGAAAAAATAATTGAGTGACAGTAATTTGGAGATTTGAAAATTTGGAAATGAAGGCCATCATTTAGAAAGTTTTTTTCATTTTCAAATCTCCAAATTTCCAAATCTTCAAATTGTTATCAGCACTTAACGGTTACCCGCAAAAAATTAGCAGGAATAGAAGTCGTATTCTCTGTTGCGCTTTCGTTCTGACTGTCAAACAACATTTCTAATTCACGCTGCAATTGTAAAGACTTACCATTTTTTTCTGCTACTTCAAAAGCATTCATCGTTGGCCATAATAATTTCTAAAATTAGAAACGAATGTAGATGAATCATAGGGTGCATTAAATTTTCAAATCTTCAAATCAGTCTACTCTGCATATTTTTTTATTAACCTTACCATCAAATTATTCAAATATTCAACCTGGAATGGCCCAACTGTTGCAGTCAAATGACTATTACCAATTCCACTATCATCTGTAATAAATACATAAGTTCCATTTGTGCTCATTGATATGAAACGCATTAAGAACTCTGTTTGTTTCTCAATTCCACTTGCTGTTATTGGAATGATCTTAATTCCTTTTTCGGCAGCTTTTTGAATAGCTGATTGTACTTTGGTAATAGATGCAATGTCGTTATGTGGCGGCGCATCTAAAACTAAAAACAACAATCGTTCTTTTGCGTTGGATGACCATTGAAGTTCATTAACGGCTTTATCCAATGCGGCGTCTACTGCTTCCGGTGTGTCGTTACCTCCATTTGCACTCTGATCTTTTATAAAGTTTATGGTAATGTTGTTGTCTGTTGTAAAATTTGAAACCCTGGTAAGATACTCATCTCCATTATCACGATAAACAACGGAGGATGTAGAAACAATATATCCTGGATTTTCATTTTTAGCTCTTGTAATTACATCCAACAATTCTGTTTTTAAGTATTCAAGTTCATCTCCCATGGAGCCAGTTGCATCCACTACGAATGCCAGGTCTATATTATTAGCTGCTGCTGCAGGGGAAATAATAATATTATTTACAGCAACACTAAATGGTTTTACATCTGCGATGGTGCCAGCGCCATTATTAACGTCTATGGATAAGTGTGAGTAATCTACATTCGGATTATTTTCAAACAGGTCAGCCCACAATTCAGCCTTCCCTTTATTATCCGTTTTTGTACTAAATATTACGGATCCATCTCTTTTTAGTTTTACGAAAGCATCTGCAACAGGTAATGAATTGATGTCGGAAACATTTACCGATATCCTGTTATTATCAAAGAAGGACCAATGTGATGGCATGGTATCAAATTCAGCATTTACGATGATGCTGTCCCAAAAATCCCAATGATCAAGATCATTCCATTCTCCTGCTGTTATTACACCTGCCTGTGGCTGGCTCCCACCAGGTTGTACACTGGCTGTTCCCGGAGTTGATGATGAAATGCCGCTGCCATTTTTTGAGCAACCTGAAAGAACGATCAATAAAAGGATGAAAAGGTTTAAGATTTTATTTGTCATAAGGGTTTATTTAATCTGTGGCAATGAGAAGGGGTGTGTATTTTAGGATCCTCATCTTTAAGCATTTGCTGCTTATTAAAAATATTTTGTTGAAGTTAAATGGAAAGGGAACATGAACAGCTTAATTAAATGCTGAATTTGAAGACATATGCCTGCGCAATTCAGGAGTTGACATCTCAAGAGTTGACATCTCGTGAGATCTCAACCTTCCGTATTTAAGGGAGCTAACAGTTCTTTCACTGATATGGTTGACATCTCTGGAGTTGACATCTCGTGAGTTGACATCTCGTGAGATCTCAACCTTCCTTATTTAAAGGAGCTAACAGTTCTTTCACTGATATGGTTGACATCCTGGAGTTGCATCTGCTTAGATCAGACTTTATAAGCCTGTATTTGCTAATCCGGAAAATTTATTAAGAAAAACTACTGATAGGGGGAAACTTTCCCTGAAATGGTATACATTATTGTACAAGAATAGCAGGTCATCATCAAATGAAAATTTGTCAGGGCCGACCAGGAAACTATACGAGGGAGTTTATAATTTTTCATGCAAATTTTTATACACATCTGCTTCTGCACCCAATACATGTATAACCGCCTGCAACTTTGCCTGCGATGCAATACCATGACGAGTTATTTTTTTAAGCGCCTGTTCTTTTTGCATTATCAACCATAAATGATCTTCACTTTTTTGTTTTTCATTCGGCATATCCAATAACATTTCATCCAACAGTTGCCACCATATTTCGGCTTTTGCATGTTCTTCAATCATATTGTTAAGCTTACGTTGCAGCACTGTTTTTTTAGCATGGCAAAATGCCGCATGATCTTTCATCTGACTTTTTATATTGTCATGATGTTCCTGTGCCTTCGGATGCAGGGAAATCGATTTAGCTTTTCCTTTTTTAGCCTGTTGAAAATTATGGTAGATGATCTCCAGGTTTGCCAGTTTTAATACAGCCGGGGTAGGTAAGGAGCGTAATCCCCGTTCATACATATTTAACTGGCTCCTGTTAACACCAAGGTAACCAGCAAATGCTTCCTGGCTGATAGAAAGCCTTATTCGAAGCAGGTCATTATTTTTTATCCTGGACATGTGTCAATTTTTTTAATTATTTTTTCTTTGACACAGATTTGTGCCAAAAAATCTGTGCTAATATTTTTTGGCACAATATTTTTGGCACAAAACTACAGAAATATTTTCGGATTAGAAATTTGATAAAGATCATTCGGTGCCCTGGCCTGGTGTTTTCACCAGCCAGCAATACAAAGCCACAACTTTTGGCTTTCGAAACCTTCTGGTAAACACTTAACCGTGGCGGTCGGAAATGGGTATTCCCACAGTGAAAAATAATTTAGTTTAAAAATATATGCATACCCATGCAGCGCCAGGGTCGAAAAATGCATATATATATTATGTATATCTCGGTGCTCTGGCCTGGTGTTATCACTAGTCAGCATTTACGAAACTGAGACTTTCAGCAATTCGAAACCGGCGAGGTGAACACACCAGCCGGGCATGCGAGATTGGCAACTCCTATCAAGGCGAAAAGTTATACGCCTGTGCACCAACAGCGTGGAACAACACATTTTATAGGTATAATATGTAATTAATTTAAAAAAATATGCCTACCCATGAAACGCCAGGGTCCAAAAATGCATATATGTATATGTACATCCTGAACTTTTTTTAAAAATGAGGATGTAATAAGAAAGTGATTTCAACAAGCGCATTTATCCGAAGAAGCTGTTCGTGATAGATACCGGTAAGCTGTAGCTGCTAACGCCGCAGTAGGCATACCATGCCCACTATGAAATTAATATTAAACCATTTTTTAAAAAAATTAAGCGAAAAACAATGAACTACTCAATCACAAAAGTATTTACGACAGAGGGCTGCGATGTCCTTATAAATATCGCTGAATCATATCTCGAAGATCTCGTTTTCAAAAAATCCCGGGAAGAAAATCAACATAGGATCATGTCTAAAGTTGAACGTATTGTAGATACTAATCTCACCGATCTAAATAACGAAATAATCAGTTACGAAACAACCCTTGATGGTATGCCAGAGGGAATTCTCATAGATGACATGAGTGACGAACTCCAAAACCTACACAGGAAATTTCTTAAAATGGAAAATGGTAGCCAGGGATATGGGGTGCTGGTTCTATTACACATAGAACTCTCAATTAACTACTTTGAAAAAAAGATATTTGAAACAATGGCTTATATCAATGTATTGAGGAAGAGACAAACTGAGTTGCAGGATGTATTATAGGATTTAAATCTGCTGCCCTGGCCTGTTGTTTTCAACAGCCAGCTTTACAAAGCCACAACTTTTGGCTTTCGAAACCGGCTGGTGAAAACAACAGGCCGGGTCTAGCAAGATTGAGAACAACTAATGGGGCAAATGCTATTGACTTAAATCAATGACAGTAATGATGAATTTATTTTGCAATACCTTCATCAAATGAATTCTACCAGTACAACACTCAACAATTTATTCGGAAAAATACCCCGCAGGCATTCAGCTGATAATGTAAAGGAAATTTATAGCATACTCACAGAATACGAAGACACATTAAAAAGCATCGAAGCTGAAAATACCTGGTATGAAAAAAATACCGCCAACTATTTTGACGATATTGATGCTGTAAGATCCCTTGTTAAAAAATCAACTGATAATAAAGCTTCGAAAAAAAATAAGGACCAGTTTTTTGATGAGGCATCTGGTGCCCTTAAAGATAGTATGCAATTGTTGATGGAATTGTATGCGGATGGGAGTAGGGAAGCTGATTAGGTAATTTGATAATTTGGTGATTTGGTGATTTGATGATGAAGAACATAACGCTGTGCCCTGGCCTGGTGTTTTCACCAGCCAGGTTTTACGAATCCGCAGCCTTTTGCTTTTCGAATCCGGCTGGTGAAAACACCAGGCCGGGGCGTGATGGATAGAGAATAACTGAAAAGTCGAAAGATAATTGGCGGCATGATTCATGTTTACACGTTACAATGAAAAGAATCATTCTCCCCACGCTATCAGCATTTATTTTTTTAGCAGGCTGTTCCACACTTAAGCCCAAAAATTTCGAAAATGGTACGCCTCCCGTTGACCCTGTAAGTTTTTTCGGCGGCCATACGCATTCTGCAGGCGTGCTCGAAGCCCGCAGTGGGAGGCCTTCCGATCGCATTACAACCAAAACAACAGGGGTGTATGCCAACGGCGTATTAAGTATAGAGCAAGACCTGTATCCCGAACATAGAAAACAAAACCACCGCAATTTTAAATTAAAATTGATAGACGCACATCATGTAGAGGGCACCGGTAGTGATATTGCCGGCAAGGCCCACGGAACATTATACGGCAATTACTTTACCTGGCGCTTCCGGTTAAGGATAGCCGACAAAGGATTGCTGCAACACGTGAACATGGCCCAGTACATGTACCTTATGCCTGATGGAAAAACACTTATCATCCGCAGCGTTATCCGGAAATTCGGAATTATTGTAAAGGAAATTACGGAACAGTTTTATAAAGATGATTAAGCAAAGTGACAATAACAGTCATGCCTCTTAAGCGAATATTTTTTTCTGCATGCCCCCGGCCTGGTGTTTTCACCAGCCGGACTCACTAGATTAACAGCCTCGTGCCCTGGCCTGGTGTTTTCAC
>JBDTLP010000006.1:0-76544 GCA_039934735.1 Ferruginibacter sp.
AAGATGTGGCAGAAATTTTTTTAGATACAACAGGTGAAACATTATCGAAACATGGCTATCGCAAAATTCCAGGCAAAGCACCAATGCTGGAATCACTGGCTGCATCTACTTTACTGGCAACAAAATGGGACAGGCAATCTGCATTCATCAATCCAATGTGTGGTTCAGGAACCGTTGCGATTGAAGCAGCATTGCTGGCAACCAATCGCCGGCCAGGCTTATACCGAAATAATTATTCGTTTATGCATGTGTGTGAGTATGAAGATAATTTCTATGAAAAAGAACTGAAGATTATTGAACAACAGGTAAAAGATGTTCCTGGTTTAAAGATCATTGCTTCAGATATCAGTGAAGATGCCATCAATATTTCCAAAGTAAATGCAGGTATTGCCGGTGTGGAAGAACTGATCGAATTTGAATTGTGTGATTTTGAAAAGGCAACCATCCCCGAAAACCAGGAAGGCGTTATTTATTTTAATCCCGAGTATGGCGACAGGCTGGGAGAGGAACAGGCATTGCAGGAAACATATGGCAGGATGGGAGATTTTTTAAAACAAAAATGCAAGGGATTTACTGGTTATATTTTTACAGGTAATCTTGAGCTCGCAAAAAAGATTGGGCTAAAACCAAAGCGGCGCATCGAATTTTATACAAGTAAGATTGATTGCCGCCTTTTTGAATATGAATTGTATGCCGGATCGAAAGAGACAAAATAAAAGTTTTAGAATCTTACTTTTTATTGCGTCGTAGGATTGGAAGACGGATGATACGGTCTGGGCGGATGACCACGGATTTATTTTTTGTTCCAAAAAAATACCGATACTACATATTTGTTGTTTCCGTTATGCTGCGCAGCAGCATAGATCCGTGAATATCCGCCCAGACCGTATCATCCGCGTTCCCATCATTGAGGTAGATAATAAAAGATTGATTTTTTTATTTAGATTCGTTTAGAAGAAATAAGACCAACTAACTCATGGCTAAAAAAAATATAAAAGAAATTCCAAAACAATCGAAGATCATTACACCGGCAATTGATTTTTTTGAAACCCTGGGAAACAAATGTCAATGGATTTCTTTAGCTCTTTTAATTATTATGGCAGTGATTGTGTTTAAGGATTTTATTTTTTTTGAAAAAATATTTTTGTATAAAGATATAGGAAGTGATTCGCTCAATGGATATTATCCTTATTTGGTTCATAACGTTCATTACTTTGAAAAATATGGATTTCCATCATGGTCATTCCAGGCTGGTATGGGACAAAATATTTTTACTTCAGCCTTAGGTGACCCCATTGATTTTTTACTTTATCAATTTGGTGTTGATACTGCCAGGCGTTTATTGGGTTATAAAATAGCAATTGAAGTCATACTGGCGGGGTTTGTTTTTTATCATTATT
Source organism: Ferruginibacter sp. (assembly GCA_039934735.1). GTDB lineage: Bacteria > Bacteroidota > Bacteroidia > Chitinophagales > Chitinophagaceae > Ferruginibacter. The sequence continues at coordinate 1,401 of JBDTLP010000006.1, forward strand.
TGCGTTCAATAAAAATGGGCCAGTTCGTTGGTATCGTTGGTTCATTGATGTATGCATTCAGTGGTTTCATGATTGTGTGTTCATGTTGGTTTGCTTTTTCTGCAGAAGTTTTAACCATGCCATTTATATTATTGGGCTTTGAAAAACTGTATAAGAAAAATCAGTTCTGGTTATTGGCATTACCCATTATTTATATTAGCTTTTCGAGGCCATTTGTATTGGCAACACTTGCCATCTTTTTATTTTTCTACATCAGCTTACGTGTATTACAACAAGATGAGTTCAGGCTTAAATCTTATTTATTGTTATTGGGTAAAACGGCTCTTGTTGCACTTGTAGGAGTTTTGATGGCTGCTCCATGGTTGCTCGAACATCTACAGGTTATGCTGGATAGTCCACGAGGTTCGGGTAGTAACTCCATGGCTGCTACATTGAAAGCATTTCCTATGTTTTCTCTAGTTGATAAATTACAATTGGGTACTGCAGTGTGCCGGACTTTCGCTTCTGATATGATAGGGAGCGGCATTGATTTTAAGGGCTATCAAAATATTTTGGAAGCTCCATTATTTTATTGCGGCATACCTGCTCTTTTATTGATACCACAAATATTTTTTGGTTCTACTAAAAAACAAAAGATTGTGTACGCATCTTTCCTGGCTGTGTGGATGATCCCAATCATATTTCCTTACTTCCGTTATGCCTTCAATTTTTTTACAGGTGATTATTACCGCAGTTTTTCATTTTATGTTGGTCTTGTATTTACACTGGTTGCTTTAATGGCGCTTGATAAAATTATTAAAACAAGAAAAATAAATATCATTGGTTTATGTGTGAGTGCGGTTATCCTTTTCATAATTTTTTTTTATCCTTATTTTGAAACAGAAGATGTAAGGGTTGCCCGGATCAGCAATTTTGTTGTGATAGCAATATTGGTTTACACAATTTTATTAGCATTCATACCCAAATTAAATAAAGCAGTACAATTTAGCTTCCTGGGATTTTTTGCGTTGGAACTCATTTATCTTTCTTCTATTTCTATAAATAACAGGGATATCCTGACTACAGAGGAAGTGAGTCAAAAAATTGGTTACAATGATTATTCGATAGAAGCTATCAATTTTATTAAAAAACAAGACCAGGGATTTTTTAGAATTGATAAACGATATGCAAGTACACCGGCAATGCATGCAAGCTTGAATGATGGCATGGCACAGGATTATAATGGAACCAGCAGTTACAATTCATTTAACCAGAAATATTATATCCAGTATCTTAAAACAATTGGAATTATAAATGTGAATGATGAAGCTGCTACACGTTGGTCCGACGGACTTAAAAGCAGGGTTATTCCCGAAGGTTTGAACAGCGTAAAATATGTATTGACAAAATCGCCACTTGATCTTCAAACATTAGCGCTATACGATTCTATGGCAAAGTTTGGAGATGTTACTGTATTAAAACATAAATATGCCTTACCAATCGGCTTTGCTTATCATACTATTTTTTCGCTGACTGATTTTGAAAAATGCAGCCAGCCGCAAAAAGATTTTATGAGCTTACGTGCAGCCGTAGTGGCCGATAGTAACATGAATGAAGTAAAATCATTGATGAAATTAAATATCAGTGATACACTTGCAATTCAATTTTTAACACTGGATAAAATCAAAGATCTAACTGATGATCTTTCGCAAAACTCATTTCAAATAAAAAGTTTTAAACCAACATTGATAAATGGGTCAATAAATATGTCATCCCCGGGTATTGTTTATTTCTCTATCCCATATGATAATGACTGGACCATTAAGGATGAAAAGAATAGGCTGTATAATAAAATGCTGTTGACCAATGGTATGACAGGTATTTATCTTGATGCAGGTAATCATAACCTTGAACTTTCTTTTGCTTCAAGAAACCTGGCACTTGGTAAAAAGATAAGTATTGCGGGGTTTATTTTATTTGCATTGTTGATTTTTCTTACAGTGAAGTTTGGGAAGAAAGAAGAAAGTTGATAAAATTAAAAGTTTGGTGTTTATTGTTTGGTGTTATTGCACGTCAAACAATAAACACCAAACTTTCTACCCTGTCCCCATCCCACCACGATCTGAGTAATATAATCCCGCTATTAAAATTCATATCTGTTTAGTTTTCAATACGCACGGTGTTTAATTACCCGCAGGCATAATATTTGAAAATCCACACCTGTTATTATTCACTCAAAAAATATTTTATGAATTACAAAAAGTTTTTTTCTTTAAAGACATTAAGTATAGCAATGATCAGCATTGGCCTTGCTACCACTGGATGTAATAATAATGATACATCACCACCGCCATCTGCAGCAGATACTTCAACAGTAAACGAAAGTGATGCTTCTATGATGCATGATTCGGGTATGGTTGCAAAACCTGATAGTATGCCTGGTAAAATGGGAATGGGAATGGCAAAACCAAATCCGGCAAAAAAAGGAATGAAAGGTAAAGTTATGATTATGCCTTCTCCAAAAATGTCGGGTGCCATGGATGCAGATAAATCAGGTACATATTCTAACGTAGAAGTATATCCCTCTTTCCCCGGCGGAGCCAAAGGCTTGCAGGAATATTTTGATAAAAATTTAGTTTATCCGCAACAAGCAAGTGAAGATGGTGTTGATGGAACAGTGAATGTGATGTTTACAGTTGACGAAACAGGGAAGCTAACTGATCCTCATATTATGGGAGACGCATTGGGTTATGGCCTGGAGAATGAAGCATTAAGAGTTGTAAAAACAATGCCTGCATGGAATCCGGGTAAATTAAAAGGTAAAAATGTAAAGACACACTTTACATTACCGGTGAGTTTCGAGTTAAAATAGAACCCCGCATATTTCTTATATCCAAAAAAAGTCCCGAAATTTTCGGGACTTTTTTTTAGATATAACTGGTAAGCTTAGTTGTTTTTAAAAGATCAGTTAAGAACCCATTTTCTTTTTCAGATTCTCATCAATGGCATCCAAAAATTCTTCTGTGTACAAATAATGTTCACCATGATTTACTTTATTGCCATGGATACATACAGCAAGATCTTTTGTCATTTTTCCGCTTTCTACGGTATCAATACAAACAGCTTCAAGGTTGTTACAAAAATCGATCAATGGCTGGTTGTTGTCTAATTTTCCGCGGAAAGCAAGTCCTCTTGTCCATGCAAAAATAGATGCAATCGGATTTGTTGAAGTTGGTTTACCTGCCTGGTGATCCCTGTAGTGACGTGTTACTGTACCATGAGCAGCTTCAGCTTCCATGGTGCTTCCATCAGGAGTTATCAATACAGAAGTCATAAGGCCCAGGCTGCCGAATCCTTGTGCAACCGTATCGCTTTGTACATCACCATCATAATTTTTACATGCCCATACAAAGTTGCCATTCCATTTCAATGCGCTTGCTACCATGTCATCAATAAGGCGATGCTCATAAGTAATACCGGCTTCTGCATATTTAGCTTTGAATTCTTTTTGAAAGATGTCTTCAAAAATATCTTTGAAGCGGCCATCATATTTTTTCAGGATAGTATTTTTTGTAGAAAGATACAGCGGCCATTTTTTACTAAGTGCCATATTGAAACAACTGCGTGCAAATCCTGTGATGCTTTCATCGGTATTGTACATGCTCATCGCAACGCCATCGCCTTTAAAATTGTATACTTCGAAAATCTGTGGTTCACCGCCGCCTTCTGGTGTAAAGGTCATTGTAAGTTTTCCTTTTCCTTTAATAACGGTGTCTGTTGCACGATATTGGTCGCCGAATGCGTGACGGCCAACAATGATTGGCGCTGTCCAGTTTGTAACAAGCCTTGGTACATTTTGCATTACGATGGGTTCACGGAAAACAGTTCCATCCAAAATATTCCTGATGGTACCATTTGGGCTCTTCCACATTTGTTTCAGTTTGAATTCTTCCACCCTTGCTTCATCGGGTGTGATGGTAGCGCATTTGATACCAACGCCACAAGCTTTGATTGCATTCGCTGCATCAATGGTTACCTGGTCATCAGTCTGATCACGGTATTCCATTCCCAAATCATAATATTGAATCGGAACGTCTAAGTAAGGAAGAATTAATTTGTCTTTAATGAATTTCCAGATGATCCTTGTCATCTCATCGCCATCCAGTTCCACAACGGGGTTTGCTACTTTAATTTTACTCATGCGTCTTTATTTTGAGTTGCGAAAATACGATAATAGGGAATACGAGATACAGGATTAGGGTGGAGAAGCAAAATTCAGGATGAATTAATTTTTTGGGGATGTGGTTAAACCCTTTTAAAGCTGTTTTTTATTGCCGTCCGCTTAAGCCGACGGCAATAAAAAATTAGGATTAGTGGCTTTAGCCACATTTTTTTTCTTTGAGGGATTATAAATGCTTTATGATCTCATCAGCAAATTCACTTGTTTTTAATAAAGTCGCATCTTTCATCAAATTATAAAAATCAATCGTCACTGTTTTATTACGAATTGTTTTACCGACAGAATTTGTGATCAACTCAGCCGCATCTCTCCATCCCATATATTCCAGCATCATCACACCACTTAAAATAACAGAAGAAGGATTCATCGTATTTGTATTTGCAAATCTTGGTGCAGTACCATGTGTTGCTTCAAATACAGCATGGCCCGTTAAGTAATTGATATTTGCACCGGGTGCAATACCGATACCACCAACTTGTGCGGCCAATGCATCACTGATATAATCACCATTTAAATTTAGTGTTGCAATAACAGAATAATCCTGTGGCGCTAACAATGCCTGTTGTAAAAAATTATCTGCGATGGCATCTTTGATAATTATTTTTCCGCCGATGGCACTGATCTTCATTTCTTCATTGGCTACAGCTTCACCACTTTCTTTTTTTGTTTTTTCCCATTGGCGCCAGGTGTAAACATTTCCTGCAAATTCTGTTTCAGCTAATTCGTAACCCCAGTTCTTAAAGGCGCCTTCTGTGTACTTCATGATATTGCCTTTATGCACCAGCGTTACTGAAGGTAATTTATGTTCTATCGCATGTTGAATAGCAGAACGTATCAATCTTTCACTGCCATCTTTACTTACCGGCTTTACGCCCAGTGAAGTTGTTTCAGGAAAACGAAATGCTTTTACGCCCAGTTCATCTACTAAAAAGTTCAATAATTTTTTTGCTTCAGGTGTACCTGTCATGAATTCAATGCCTGCATAAATATCTTCTGTGTTCTCCCGGAAAATAACCATGTTCACTTTTTCTGGTTGCCACATAGGAGAAGGAGTGCCTTCAAAATATTTTACCGGGCGAAGGCATACATAAAGATCAAGTTCCTGCCTTAGTGCAACATTCAAACTTCTTATACCGCCACCAACAGGAGTTGTAAGCGGTCCTTTTATAGAAAGTAAATATTCTTTAAAAGCATCCATGGTTGCTTCGGGCATCCATTCGCCGGTTTTATTAAATGCTTCTTCACCGGCAAGCACTTTCATCCATTCAATTTTTTTCTCGCCGCCATATGCTTTTTGAATGGCAGCATCAAATACACGTACACTTGCTTTCCAGATATCGGGCCCAATGCCATCACCTTCAATAAATGGGATTGTTGGATTGTTGGGAACCTGCAGCAGGCCGTTGCTGCCCATCGTGATTTTGTTTGCCATAATAATTTTTGTTGTTCAGGCTTTAATAATTTATTCAGCAGTAGTTGCGCCGCATAATTGTATTGTTATTCTTTATTCAATGTGGTTGTATTCAAATCTTATTTAGATTAAACCGGGCAGTCAACCCTTAATAAGATTTTCGTGTTGCAAAAGTACGAGAAGAACTGATTATTATTTCAGGAAATGAAAGTAAGGGTCTGTTATGAAGATCGTTTCAAAACTGGTCTTAAAATAAGAACTCCCTGTATACCGGGGAGCCTTTATTATAAGTTTAGTTAGATATTAAAAAATTTTCCGAACCCTGAAGTTACATACAACAATATAAGTCGCAAGCGTATTGCCATCAGTCATTGTTGTAGTAAAATGGCCTGCTATAAACCCCCCAATGGATGATCCACATTCAGTGATATATACATTTTCAGTGGGTGGGAGATTTCCTGCTATATTTATGTGAGACTCGTAAATACTAAGTAAAGGATGAATACTGCCCGGGCCAATTCCTGTAGTGTCAAAATTGAATTGGATAAGATCATTAGCATTGGGATATGCTGCAATATAGTAGGACGATGAAAAAAAACTATTTATTACAGCTCCCGGAACTGTATAACTGGTAATGAGGCCACCATTGATACTGTAGCTTACAAACTCCTCGGTATTTATGCCGCACGCCTGCATATTACCTATGTTGTTAGGGCCTGCTATCAGGGTATAAGGCATTGACGGGCTTTGTTGCGAACCAGTTACGTCTTCTGCAAACAAATTTACATTTTCTGTTGTACTACATAATATTACGGAAAAATGATAGGCACCTGTGTTATCTACCGGGTATTTGGTATAATGATTACCACTTTGTACAATGAGGTAGCCGTTGGTAACAGCATTTCCACTGCAATCAGTAATTGCACCTGAAACGATTGCTGTACCAGCACTGCCAATAACAATATTGCCTAATGCAACCGGGGTAGTACTTACAGAAAATGATTGAGAATAAACCGGCATGTCATTGCAATTACCCGATATCCTAAGTGAATAACGGTTATTAGCGGTTACTAATACCGAAACATAGCCGGTATAATCCGTATAGCCTGAAATATGAGACCATGAACCCGATGTGGTTGGTAAAATATTCACATTCGCATTGGTTACAGGGTTGCCATTTAAGTCTAAAACGGTAAAGCTTAGCGGCACCGTTGCATTTGGCAGGTCGCAATTCCAGAATGAGAAATGAGATACTTCACCTACATAATTATTCCCTGTTTTTATTGCACTTCCTTCTTCTTTCCATAATCCATTGCGTTCATCAAAATGCCATAAAGGAATTGTTGCGGGAGCATCTTGTAAAATAGAAGCAGGCACTGGCATAGTAATAGTTGATTTTTTTCCATCAGCAACCTGTAATAGTTCTCCAGTGTTTCCTGTGAGTTCAACGCCCATCATTCCAAAACTCGTCAATCCTTTCATATAGCCATCAGTATTAATTCCCCTCAAATCTCCAGGCATTATATTATTTATTTCCTGCGAAGTTGGGTCAATATATTGTGCTGCTACATTTACTGTTCCATTGTAAATATTGCCATTGGCATCTTTAATGGCATTAGCAGGAAAAGAAATATTCATTCCATTATTGATGGAAACATTTCCGCCAGTATTTGCATCGATTGAACCAATGATTGTTTTTTGTAAAAGTTTTATTCTAAAGAAAGCAGCTTTCCCTTCTGTAGCCATATATGTTTTTATTCCTTTAAAATAACCGGGATAAATAACTGTTACTGTAGCTGCTTCTTTTACAACCTGTACATTTTTCATTTCAAAATAGCCGTAGCTGTCAGTCATTACTGAAATGTTGCCGGCTTTTACCTGCGCTCCTACAACGGCAGCATCATTTTGATCGGTAACAAAACCAGAAACAGAAGAAGTTATTTGTGTTTGAAGATCAGGTAATACAGCAGTTTCATTGTTACTTGTTGTATTGTTTGAATTTATATCTTTCTTACAAGAGAAAATAAATACAACAAGTGTAAAGAAGAATATCCTCTTGAAGGTTGTTTTTGTTTGAAAGGAATTTTTCATTTGACAATGATGATTAAAGTTGATTAATACAAAGACAGCATTTATAAAAATATTTTTTTATTGATCGGCCCCAAATCTAAAAATCCATGATTCCCGCAAGCTGAGGTCAAGATCTGAAACAAGTGAGCTGTTTTTTATTTGAAGTTCTGTTTCATGAATACGCGGAGTGTCTTCTTTTATATTATGAATTTCTTTTTTAGCAGGCAGAAAAAAAATATAAAATGTAAAAGCCGGTCCCATAACCAATGTTCCAAGATGTTTTCTTATGAACGTTTTCATTGCAGATTTAATAAAGTTTAGAATTATGAATTTAGAGTTATGAATGTGTTTGTTATACCAGAAGTTATGTTTGTAATAAGCAACTCATAACGCTTCATTCATAATTCAGAAATCTTCAGGCGTTATCTTTTATTACACACGCTGCATAACGTCGTATGCTAAATGCACAGGAAACATTATAAACCGGGTTGTCTTTTGCGTCTGTATATATGCCAGAATAATGCCCACATATAAATTCACTGCCGGTGCTATATTCTGAAAGGGTAACAGGATATACTGAATTGGATTTTTTAAATAATATCAGGAACGTGCCTGTGCCTGGTTCAAAAAATTCTATTGTGTCAGCTTTATCGGGAACGGGGTTCTTAAAATTTATCCAACCATACCTGGTTGCTGCTTCGTTTTCAAAATAGATGATTGCATTTTCGTTTTCATTGTATAGAATTAAATCTGACGGTGCGTTAAAATGATACTTCATCTCATTGATAGAAATATCAAGGTAACAAAGCAAAGAAGATTCAATTGCGGGTGTATTATTTGAAATATTTACTTCTTTGGTAAACTCCCTGGAAGCATCGACATTTTTGTGAGCAATATTCTTTTCTGTAATAAAATGGATGTCTGGCATATTTATAATAACTGCATGAATTAGCAAAAGGGTTGGGTAAAAAAACAGCTTCTTTACAGAAGCTGCTTTTTTACATGAATCGTTTTCAGGGTGTTCGTTTATTATGAAATCTAACATTTACAGAGTGACCAGGTTATAATTATTCTTTCACCAGTTTCCTGGTTACATTAAATAATCTGTCAAAGGAATCAGTTCATCATCTTTGATGAAGCCTGCCTCATTTTGTAAGCTTTTACTGCTGCCATGCCAAGGGCTGCAGCAATCAATAAATATACGCCGCTATCAAAGGGGCATGCAGGATCTAATGGATCGCAACCGGGGTCGCTGGCAACCTGTGCTTTACTCATTGCCGGATCAAGCATACAGATAAACATCAATAAGGCCGGTATGAGAATATGATTTTTAATTTTTTTCATGATCGCATGTATAGGTAGCTAAATAGGCAGTTTTGTTTTGAGTAATAACTCCTTTTATCATTAAAAGGGTTGGGTAATAAAAAAAAATAGCTCCATAAAGGAGCTGTTTTAGATCTTTATTTGATTTTTTTTAGTTCGATCTTTTTATCCTGAAGTCGAAATGTACAATATGGCTGATACCTGGCTGGTCAACCAAAGAGCCATTGAAATTACCTGCAACGTATTCGCCAATGTTGCCATATTCTGTTATGTGTACATATTGTGGTGAAGAAGCACTAAATAATGGGTGCAAACCGGTTTGTATAATTTTATCCAATTGTTGTGAACTTCCTGCTGCAATTCCGGCTTTGGGAAAATCAAAGAAAACGTAATTTGAATCTGTACCATAGTAATGCATAGCGGTAACACCAACGCTGGCAAAAAAAGAACCGTTTTCAGTACCAGTACCAGTACCACCATGATAGATCATATTATCTGAAGGAACTGCATAAGAAGTATCAACCCCATCAATCGTAAAATTTACAAACTCCTCCGATTGTGGCGAGTTGACAACAGTATCTTGCTGTTTTGTTTTTGAGCAGGAAAATAAAAATAAAACAAAAATAAAAAAAGATGAAGCAATTAAAAGTTTTGAAGTTTTCATTAGAAGGATTTATTTATTTGTTGGCATAATCAGGTATGCGTTTAAGGATCGAATACTCAAATATAAAAAAAATATTTTGTTCCCGTTATTGTATCCGGCAATAATTACCTGTTCAATATTAAGAAACAGATGATTGACCAGAAATAAATGGAGCATCTGATGTATTTGGATCTACATCTTTTTCACTGAAAAGAAAAAAGAAAATTAATAAAATGGAGATGATACCAATTATTACCAATGCTCTTTTAATTAGGATTATTTTCATGCTGTAGGTAGGTTAAAATGACAAAACGAACCGGTGATATTAAATGTTGCCCGAAATTCAAACTATTGCACCCTTAATAACTATGCAGAACAGCTAAACGGTTGGGTAATAAACGTATTTTTTAAAAAAATAGTTCAGGAATTGGTCTTTTAATAAAATAAAAGGCTTCCATTTATGGAAGCCTTTTATTTTATTAAAAGATATTTATTATTAAAAATTTCGTCTTACCCTGAATGTACATACAATTGGATAAGGCGTATTTCCCGGGGCAGAACCTGTAACTGTTCCAGTGAAATTTCCTGCAATGTACTCACCTACTGCGCCATACTCAGTGATGTTTACACCGATAGGAGTTGTAACTGTAGGCTGATCAGCAATACTGGATGAATTAAAGTTTATTAAAGGTTGAATACTTCCAGCTGCAATACCTGTGTTATCAAAAGCTACATCTACATATAAATTCGAAGTCGGGCTACCATTACCACTCCCAACAATGTAAGAAACACTTGATGTTCCGTTACCACTTTGAAAAAGACTGTCTCCAGGTGCGACAAGATCATGATAGGTTAATCCCCCATCAACTGAATAATGTATGAATTCATTATTTGCTACCCCGCATGCCTGTAAATTACCGATTGTATTAGTTCCCGGAACCAATGTATAAGCTAATGGCGTGCTTTGCTGAGCGCCGTTAATATCTTCAGCGATCAAATTAACACTTGTTGTACCGCTACACAATACGGTAGTGAAATTATACGAACCAGTATTATCTGTAGGGTATCTTGAATAATACCAGCCGTTTTGTACAACGATATATCCGTTTGTTACAGGGTTGTTGCCACAATCTGTTATTGTGCCGGTAACTGTTGCTGTTTGGGCAGTTCCAACCACAATATTGCCAAGATCAACAGCTGTTGTTGTTACAGAAAATGCGCTTGAGTAATCAGGTGCATTGCCCCAGGAATTACAGTTGCTATAAATTTCCAGGCTGTAAGAAGCATCAGGCGTAACAAATACAGAAACATAACCTGTTGCATCTGTATAACCACCACAATGTGACCATGAATTAGGAGTGGTCGGCCTGATTTCCACGTATGCATCTGCTACCGGTGTGCCATCGCCATTTACAACGGTAAAGGTTAGGGGTACAATAGCATTTGGCAGATCGCAGTTCCAGAAAGAGAAATGACTTACTTCTCCAACATAAGTGTTACCTGTTTTTGTTGCAGTGCCATCCTGTTTCCATAAGCCATTCGTTTCATCGAAGTACCATAAAGGGATAGACGAAGGAGCCGCAGATGAAAGTAATGAGGACAAAGGCATGGTGATGGTAGCTTTTTTACCGGTTGCAACCTGCAATAATTCGCCTGCATCGCCGGTAAGTTCAACTGCTGCCATGCCATAAGTAGTTAATCCTTTTAAATATCCATCAGTATCAATACCACGAAGATCGCCCGGCATTATTTGAGTAAGATCTGCAGCCTGGGGATTGATCCATGAAACAGCAACATGAACAGTTCCAGTGTAAGCAGCACTGCCTGCAGCAATTACAACGCCGTTTGCAGGAAGTGCAATGATCAAACCATTTGATAGTGTAACGTTTCCACCAGCAGTTGCACTGATGGTTCCACCTGGTGTTTTAGGAATTAATTTGATTCTGAAGAATGCAGCTTTATCAGTTGTTGCAGCATACGTTTTGATGCCTTTAAAATAGCCTGCTTTTGTAATCGTTACAACTGCAGCTGTTTTTACAACCTGTACATTTTTTACTTCGAAGTAACCGTACTCATCTGTCATTGTACTCATAGTACCAACATTTACAGTTGCACCGTTAACGGCAGCATTATTTTCATCGGTTACAAAACCTGATACAGAAGAATTCACTCTTGTTGTCAGATCAGGAGTAACACCCTGAGGGTTTGTGGGATCTGGAGTTACATGGTCAATATTTTTTTGACATGAAAAGAAAAACGCCACTGACATCATTGCGATCAGTGGTAAATAAAACTTCTTTTTTAACTGGACTAACATGGTTTGTATATTTTAGTTTGGTATTAATTTATAACTTACTTAAGAGGGGATAAGTTATAGTGATGCTGCCTGTTTTATAAAATATTTTTAAATAAAAAAAGCTTTTCATGTCAATGAAAAGCTTACTCAAAAATGATCCAATAAATGAAGATGCGATGAGATGTATTTGTGTTGCCTGAAAGAAAAGAAATAATTTTCAAAATATCAAATACTGCAGTTAAGCCACTCTCCGTCAAACTTCACGCCTTCATATTTTTTATAAAAATTAATAGCAGGTTCGTTCCAGTCGAGTACCTGCCAAACCATACCGCTGTAATTTTTTTCTTTGCAGATTGCTAAAAGTTTATCGAAAAGTAATTTACCCATTCCCTGGCCCCTTAATTTTTCTGTGACAAGCAGATCTTCCAGGTATAATCGTTGTCCCTTCCAGGTACTGTAACGGATATAATACAATGCAAAGCCCTCAACCTTGCCATCCATTTCTGCAACATAGGCCCACCAAACGGGGTTTGCACCAAAACCACTTTCTACAAAATGATCAAATGATACGGTTACTTCTTCTGGTGCTTTTTCATATAGTGCTAATTCTTGAATGAGTTCCATCATTCTTTCGCAATCTTTTTTTTCCGCAGGACGGATGTGTGTAGCCATTGTCTATAATTGAATGTTGGTAAATGTAAAATGTAAAATGTAGAATGCAAAATGTAAAAGTGGAGAATGTGTTTAAGGGAAATATTTTCATTCTCATTTTGAGGTTGGTGGGGACACCAACCTATGGGCAAAATGTAAAATGTAAAATGTAGAATGTAAAATGGAGAACCTCTTTATGGAAAATACTTTCATCACATGGAGAATTTGATTTTTACATTTTACATTTTGCATTTTATATTTTACATTTTACATTCTTCGTAATTTTGATACAAACAATATCAGCATGAAAAAAATAATTCTCCAATACGCTAATTATAATATTTGGGCAAATCAGCGCATCATTGATTGTATAACCAATTTATCGGATGAACAATTGCAGCAGAAGATCAATAGCAGTTTCAAATCCATATACCTTACACTTGTTCATCTTTGGGATGTTGAATCAGTTTGGTGGCAACGCATAAAATTACAGGAAGTGGTAACATGGCCCGGCCTCACTTTCAATGGATCGGTGATCGAACTTGGAAACAATTTAATACAGCAATCAAAACAATGGGCAGCGTGGATTGATCTTGCCACTGAAACGGTGCTTGAACATGAATTCATTTATAAAAATTCAAAGAGAGAACAATTCAAACAACCTGTGTATGAAGTGTTACATCATTTATTCAATCACCAGACTTTTCACAGGGGGCAACTGATCACAATGATGAGGGAAGTGGGTGTTGAGAAATTACCGGGAACTGATCTTATAACTTTTTTGAGGAAGAAGTAGCTTTTGTTTTGGTATGAGGCTTTTTAAGAAATTTTCAATATTTGACGTAAAATATTCAATGCTCTACGGAATCGCACTTATGTATTTTCATTGAACATTGAAAATTGTACGTCAAATATTGAAAATTTCTTCGATTAAAAGATTTCTATACTTACAAAGCCTAACCTTAATTATGATCTATCATCGTTAGCGTGATACCATACGATCCATCTGCATAATAACCATTTCCTCCACCAGTATCAGGTTGGTATTCGCTATGAAAAAATTTACGGTAAACGAGCCCGATCCCTAGTGCATATTTTTCCTGCCCATAATTTACTTCACTATAAGCGCCGGGATCATCGGGAACACCAATCACTTCATCGCGTTGATTTACGGTAACAGTATTGTCTAAATTATAAGAGCCTACTGTAGCAGGTTCAGTAAATGCATCATAAGTATAATCCCAGTCACCCAGGTATTTCACTTCAGAGTTTAAAGAATAAGTATCGATGTATTCATTTCCGCTCCAGGTTGTTCCGTTTTGAAGTGGTAAAATCATTTTTACATAACGCATATTATTTTCTACAAACTCAATGGCATCTTTTGTATTGATCGACCAAAAAGATCCTGAAGGAACCCATGGATCAGTATCATTGATACGAAGAAAACGGAAAACACGGTAAGCCGGCCTTCCCAAATTATCGGTCAGTAATGAATCGACAAGGTATTTTGCCTGGTAAGTATGGGTTGTGGCACTTGTACCAAAACCTACATACACCAATGAATCTAATTGATAAGTAATGTATTTCCCTGTTTCCATTGGTGAATAATCACTCAATTTAAGTCCGCCATAATCCTCCGTTTTCTTTTTGCATGCAGCAAAGAGGAAGAGAAATATTAGAAGAGGCAGATAAGCAAAATATTTTTTCATAATAGTTATGTACTGAGTACTATGGATATAATTTGTAATACTATGCAAATGTAAGAAGAACCTGTTTTGTTCTAAGACGCTGCCTGACAAATTGGTTATTCTACATTTTTAATATTCAATATGCAACAATCAATGTTCAATACTCAACGGGAATACTTTAAATGGCGTAATCGAACATTGAATATTGTACGTCGAATATTGAACATTTCTTCATGTTTAAACTTCAACAAAACAAACTCAACGATCACCCAACACAATCGGCTCCGATCTCTGTATAATCCCACCGCCAATTACATCCTCCCCATCATAAAACACAGCACTCTGCCCTGGCGCCACGCCTTTTACATGCTCATAGAAACGAACATTAATACCATTTTCGTATGTATGAAGATTGCTTAAAGCACCTTTATCTTTGTAGCGGATCTTCGTAAAAGCTTCCATTCCTTCTGTTATTCCTTCAAATTTCATCCAATTTAGCTGGTGAACCTTCATATCGGTCCTGTTCAGGTCCTCTTCATCACCCAAAACAACCGTATTGGTTTCAGGAATAATTTCTGTTACAAATGCAGGTTTGCCAAGGGCGATATCTAGCCCTTTGCGCTGGCCAACTGTATAAAAAGGATAGCCCTTGTGTTTGCCTAATATTTTTCCTGAAAGATCCACAAAATTTCCGCCATTCACTTTTTCTTCAAGCCCTTCTACTTTGCGTTTTAAAAAACCTCGATAATCATTATCGGGTACAAAACAGATCTCATAACTTTCATTCTTTTTGGCCAACTCCGGGTAGCCGTAATCGTGTGCCAGTTGACGAATGGCAGATTTGCGATAGGTTCCCAATGGCAGCAAGGTGCGACTCAACAGATCCTGTTGTAATCCCCACAATGCATAACTCTGATCTTTGGTATCATCAATTCCCTTCCTGATAAAATATCTTCCATTGCTATGCTGATGAACCTGTGCATAATGGCCCGTTGCAATAAAGTCGCAATTCAATGCATCGGCACGTTTTAGCAATGCCCTCCATTTGATATGCGTATTGCACATCACGCAGGGATTGGGTGTGCGGCCGGCAATATATTCTTCAACAAAATTCTCTATTACAAAATCGCCAAACTCATCCCTTATATCCAAAATAAAATGAGGAAATCCATGCTGAACAGCAGCCATTCTTGCGTCATTAAAACTATCGAGGTTGCAGCAACCCGTTTCTTTTTTTCCGGTGGTGCCCACGCTGCTGGCATAATCCCAGGTTTTCATAGTAATTCCCACTACTTCATAACCTTCTTTGTGTAGCATTAAAGCCGCCACGGTACTATCTATACCGCCGCTCATGGCCATTAATACTTTACCTTTTTTGCTCATATTGAAAAACTTCGATGCAAAGATAATAAAAGTGAATGAGGGAATAGGTGAATGGGGAATTGCGAATAAGGGTATTTTTTCACAATGAAACGGGTTAATGAGGGAATGAGTGAATAGGTCAATAAATGAATAAAATTTTTGTATGGAAGAAATATTCACCCATTCACTTATTGACTCATTCACCTAATTTACAAAAAGGAATAATTGATTGTTTTATTTCAGATGTTAATGGAAACATTTTGTATTGAATATCTGAATCACTTAATATCATGCTCGGGATCTTGATATACGTTCCATCATTGAAAAATAAAAAACTTAGAGCGAAAGTTTCCCAGGGACATCGGCTGCCTTTATTTTTTTTGATCAATATCCTGATGACATCCGTTTTTTTATATTCTTTTAGATCAGCATTATTCCCCCATAAAAAGACATTATCTCCTCTTGTAAGTTTCAGTGTTTTATTTCTGCTCGCTAGATAATAATTCAACAGCAAAATATAATTGATGCCACCGTAAAGAAAAAAAACAGGAAAAAAAATAAGGATAAACTTCCAATCATTATGAGCTTTGTTATGATGTGTTCCGCCATCCAGCATAAAAATAGTTACTAAAACAATATTCATGATCAATGATATGATGGTACCATAATCGAGTAGTTGCCAAATTTTTTTTTTCTCCACAGAATAAACAAAATCACCAGTCCTAAAATGATGGCTTATTTTTTTCAACCAGGTATTTTCTTTCTTAAAAATGCTTAAATCAATTGTTTGATGTACAAAGAAAAATTCAATGAATGGATATGCCTGTTTACAATCAGTAAAACTTTTTGTGTATAAATGTTCGCCATCAAAAAAATGCAAAACGAATTTATGGTTGAAAAAAAGTGCCAGTTTAAGAATACAATCCGGGCTACATTCAAAACTTACAGAAGGATTCGTAAGTTCAATAACAATATGTTCTCTTTGTTTTTCCCAGGGAAAATGTTCGATGATATTGATTGCAGCTGAATAATCTACCTGCTTCACATCTGTAAATTCTCCGGCTTCAAAATTGTTGTTTTGGATCTTGCAGGTTAGATTCATTTAGGATGAAATGTTATGTCGGGTTGCAGGATCAGTTTCACCAATTGTATCTATAATCTCAAAATGTTTATTTGCTACTATTTTAAAAAATGGCCACATGAATATGGTTCTTAACAAAGATGAAAAATAGCTTGTATAAAGCGTAATAATTGTTGCCAACTTGAAAATATTTATAAAATTCAAAGGAAAATAAAGAGAAGCCTGGATCTCAAAACAGCTTATCCAGACTAAAAAAGAATGGAAGCATAAAAACGCAATCTCAATACAAAAGAAAATAATCCTGGTAATCTTTTTAGGATTGTGAAAATTAGTATTGCTAAAATATTGAATGACTAATTTAAATCCGAGATAAAAATTAACTGCGTACACGGTGAATATCAATGTTAGCCCTGCAATGAGTTCTCCAAAATATTTTTTTTCCCCGAGATTAGATCCTGTCACAGGAAACATGCAACCAAACATTACTATAATTGATATAATATTAATTTTATTACTGAGGGAAAATATTACAGGAATTTTTTTCTTCATATTACTGGTATAACTAAGTTAGTAAATTTCAATATCGCAAACCTTTATTTGTCTTAATTTGCGTCCATGCAACAGTATTTAGATCTTGTAAAACATATCATCGAAACCGGTACCGATAAAAGTGATCGCACCGGCACCGGCACACGCAGTGTATTTGGTTATCAAATGCGTTTTAATTTGAATGATGGATTTCCATTGGTAACTACAAAAAAAACACATTTAAAAAGCATTATTTATGAATTGCTTTGGTTCTTAAAAGGAGATACCAATATTGCCTGGTTAAAGGAAAATAATGTACGCATCTGGGATGAATGGGCCGACGAAGATGGAAGCCTTGGCCCCGTGTATGGCAAACAATGGAGAAGTTGGGAAGGTGCTGATCTTATTGAAGTGGACCAGGTGGCTGATCTTATCAAACAATTAAAAACAAATCCCGATAGTCGTCGTCTCATCATCAGTGCATGGAATGTTGCTGATCTTCCAAAGATGAAATTGATGCCTTGTCATTGTTTATTCCAGTTTTATACTTCACCCGTACAGGAAAATGGAAGAAGAAAATTAAGTTGTCAATTGTATCAGCGTTCGGCAGATGTTTTTTTAGGTGTTCCTTTTAATATTGCATCATATGCATTGTTGACGATGATGATTGCACAGGTTTGTGATATGGACCTGGGCGATTTTGTTCATTCATTCGGCGATGTACATTTATACAGCAATCATTTTGACCAGGCGAAATTGCAATTAACAAGAACACCGTTTGCATTGCCGCAGATGAAAATAAATCCTGCAGTTAAAGATATTTTTGATTTTAAGTTTGAGGATTTTGAGCTTTTTAATTATGAGGCGCATCCAGGGATAAAGGCGCAGGTTGCGGTTTAAGAAGCTTTTAAAATAAGGAATAAGAAATATGTAATAAGGAATGAGAAAGTAAAGCACATAATATTGGGAGATAAAAGATATAAATGGATGAGGAATTTCTCTTGTTTGTTTTTCTTATTTTTTTGAATTTTGTTTCTTATTTTTTATAAATGGAAACGAAAAAATTTGATCTTGAAGATAGGCTTATAAAGTTTGCATGTAGTTGCCTTGGTATTTGTGAATTGTTGCCAAATACAAAGGCAGGACAAAATCTCGAATACCAGTTAAGTAAAAGTTGTACTGCACCTGCTTTGATATATGGCGAAGCACAAGCTGCAGAATCTTCCGCAGATTTTATTCATAAAATGAAATTGGTGTTAAAAGAAATACGTGAAACCCGTGTCAATCTTCGCATTATAATTGAGAAACCTTACCTTACCAATGATAAAATTACACTCGCCTTAAAAGAATGCAATGAACTAATGGCAATTTTTCTCAAAAGCATTGAAACAGCAAAAAATAATCTCAAAAAATAGTTTTTACATAGAGTTCTTGTACTAAGAAAACTGCATTTTTCCTTTCTTATTTCTTATTAATTATTTCTTATTCCTTATTCCCTGCATAGAGCTAATAACATAAAGAAATCGCATTTTCCTTCCTTATTCCTTATTTTTACTTTCTTATTTCTTATTCCTTATGCTTTCACTAATCGTCGCCGCCTCCACCAACAACGCCATCGGCAAAAACAACCAGCTACTCTGGAATTTACCCAACGACATGAAATTTTTTAAAGACGCTACCTGGGGAATGACCGTTATCATGGGGCGTAAAACATTTGAAGCTTTGAATAAGATACTTCCCGGAAGAACGAATATTGTCATTACCAAACAGCCGGATTGGAAAGCTGAAAATGCGTGGGTAGCAAGAGATATTGAAGATGCAGTGAAGCAAGCCGAAACAACCAATTGCAAAGAAATATTCATCATCGGCGGTGGAGAGATTTACAAACAAAGTATGGATATTGCCGATAGGATCTATATGACACGTGTACACGCAGTATTGGAAGGCGATACTTATTTTCCCGAGATAGATGAAAGCGAATGGGAACTAAAAACAAACATTGATTTTCAACCAGACGAAAAACATGCGTATGCATACAGTTTTCAAACCTGGGAGAAGAAATAAATGTAAAATGTAAAATAATGAATGTAAAATGTAAAAGTCATAGATCATATTAATTGATTAAAACATCAAACATTTTATAGCCCAACTTTTACATTTTACATTTTACATTTTATATTTTACATTTACGCCCCTTGTATTCCAAATTTCAACTCGCAAAAAAATATTTTAAATATTACTTAACTGCTTCCAACGGTAAGGGCCACGGTATTCATTCTCCTTTTGTTTTTGATTTTGTAAAATTTGTGTTGAACGATAAGGAAAAATATTCCTGTTATTCTGAAATAGAACTGCATAGAAAAAAATTATTGAATGATAATACGATTATTGAAGTAGAAGATTTTGGCGCAGGTTCGGTGGTAATCAAAACAAATAAAAGAATTGTAAGCAAGATCGCCGCTTCTTCTTTGAAGCCGAAGAAATTTTCACAGCTTTTGTTTCGTATTGCTCAATATTATAAACCGGCAACGATGCTGGAATTAGGGACTTCATTTGGCATTACTACGGCTTATGTTGCAAATGGAAATAAAGATGCAACTGTTTATACGTTGGAAGGTGCAGGTTCCATTGCAGCAATCGCAAAAGAGAATTTTCACAGCATTGGTTTAAACAATGTCCATTTGATAGAGGGCGATTTTCAACAAACACTGCCTGCCCTTTTTCAAAATATAAAAAAAATCGACTTTGCTTTTGTAGATGGCAATCACCGAAAAACCCCAACCCTCGAATACTTTTCTAAACTTCTAAACCTATCTTCGTCCTCAACCATCCTCATTTTCGACGATATCCACTGGAGTAAAGAAATGGAGGAAGCCTGGACAGAAATTCAACAACACAGAACAGTAACCCTCACCATCGACCTGTTCTTCATCGGCCTTGTTTTCATAAATCCCGATTTTAAAGTAAAACAACATTTTAGCATCAGGTTTTAAATTGAATAGAGCGATAAACCGAAATCACTTTACTTTCTTATTCCTTATTTCACATTCCTTATTTCTTATTTACCCGATTTCCCTATCTTCGAACCAATTATTCTTTATGATCATTGGCCTGTTAAAAGAACCTTCACCAGAAACACGAGTATCATTATTACCTGAACATATTTCCGTTTTAAAAAAATGGCATGCTGACGTACTCGTAGAAAGATCTGCCGGGGAAAAAGCTTTTGCTACAGATGAAAAATATGTTGAAGCGGGCGCTGCCATTACCGACAGGGAAAATGTTTTACAAAAAGCAGACATCGTACTATCCCTTAATGCACTCTCACAGCTCGATATAAATAATATCAGGGCGAAGATATTGCTGGGGCTTTTTCAACCACTTTACAATGCAGGTTTGATAAAGGAATGGGCAGAGAAAGGGCTCACCATTTTCAGTATGGACATGTTGCCCCGCACCACAAGGGCACAAAGCATGGATGTGCTGAGTAGCCAGGCAAATATCGCCGGCTACAAAGCAGTATTGGAAGCAGCGAATTTATTCCCAAAATATTTTCCCATGTTTATGACAGCAGCGGGAAGCGTACCGCCTGCAAAAATGTTGATACTCGGCGCAGGTGTAGCCGGCTTACAGGCAATAGCAACTGCAAAAAGACTTGGCGCTGTTGTAGAAGTTTTTGATACAAGGCCCGCCGTAAAAGAAGAGGTAATGAGCCTCGGTGCAAAATTCATAGAAGTAGAAGGGGCTGCCGATGCGGCTAACGCCGGCGGTTACGCGGTGGAACAAAGCGAAGAATTTATGCAGCGGCAAAAAGCAAAGATTGCTGAAAGTGTGGCCAAGGCTGATATCATTATCACCACTGCACAAATACCAGGAAAGAAAGCACCTGTATTGATCACTGAACAAATGATTGCTGCATTAAAAAATGGTTCTGTGATCATTGATATTGCAGCAGCAACAGGTGG
The DNA here is from genome assembly GCA_039934735.1 of Ferruginibacter sp. Classification (GTDB taxonomy): domain Bacteria; phylum Bacteroidota; class Bacteroidia; order Chitinophagales; family Chitinophagaceae; genus Ferruginibacter. The sequence goes on from JBDTLP010000006.1 coordinate 22,638, forward strand.
CAACACAGCGCTCACCGTTAATAACCAAACCATCGTTTACAATGGCGTTAGCATCGTTGGTAATTCATCATTGGCTTCCGACATGCCAAGTGACGCAAGTAAATTATATGGAAAAAATGTCCTGAATTTTTTACAACTGATCATTGATAAAGAAGGAAAAATAAATTTAAATTTTGAAGATGATCTTGTCAAAGGAACCTGTATCGCAAATGGAGGCGTAGTGACGAATGATAGAATTAAAAGTTTGTTAGGATAGTGAGTTTGTAAGATCAAGAAATATTCAATACGCAACGTACAATGTTCAACTTGCAAAGGATTGTTACTTTTTATTGAACATTGAAATTTGTAGGTTGTATTTTGAAAATTTCTTTAAAAGTTCGCAAATAATAAAATTTCTAAAAGAACAAAATATCAAATGGAAAATATTCTCTCCTGGGTTTCGACTAACCAACAAATAATCTACATCGTTATATTAATGATCTTCGTTGGTATCGAGATCATCGGTCGTGTGCCAAGCGTATTGCATACACCATTGATGAGTGGCGCAAATGCAATTCATGGTGTCGTGATCATTGGAGCCATCATCGTAATGGGCAAAGCAGAAACAGATAATTATTTAGCATTGATACTGGGATTTCTTGCAGTGATATTGGGAACACTGAATGTGGTGGGTGGATTTGTGGTTACAGATAGAATGCTGGAAATGTTTAAGGGGAAAAAAAACAAGAATGGCTGATGTATGATTTTATGATGTCTGATTTATCACACTTTTAAATCAATGCATCAGAAATCAGACATCATCAAATCAGACATCATACATTTATGGGAGAACATATACTTACACTTTGTTACTTAATCGCTTCGGTTACATTTATCCTTGGGCTTAAGATGTTATCCAATCCCGTTAGTGCACGCAGCGGAAATCTTGTTGCTGCCATGGGAATGACGATCGCTATTTTTGGAACTATCTTTTTATATCATGATGAATCAAGTGCGAATCTGCACAACCTCGGATGGATATTTGGAGGGCTTTGCATTGGCGGAATCATAGGGACACTTGCTGCAAAAAAAGTAAAGATGACGGCGATGCCGGAAATGGTAAGCTTATTCAATGGAATGGGTGGTGCATGTGCTGCATTGATTTCAATTGTAGAGTTCAATCATCTCTCAGATGAAATTGTCCTGACAGGAATTACTGCTGGCTATACAGGAAAAGTATTGATCATAGTTCTTGGTCTCATCATCGGTTCTGTATCTTTTGCAGGTAGTATGATCGCCTGGGGTAAATTAAATGGGAAGGTGAAAGACTTTAGTTTCCCCGGACAAAATATTCTTAATCTTATTATTCTTGCAATTGCATTGAGTTTAGGTGCATACCTGGTTATACATCCTGAGGAACATATTTTAGTGTATGTCATTCTTGGGTTATCATTGATCTATGGTGTATTCTTTGTAATGCCTATCGGTGGGGCAGACATGCCGGTGGTAATTTCATTGCTCAATTCATTTACCGGTGTAGCAGCGGCATGTGGTGGTTTTCTTTACGATAATAAAGTAATGCTAACAGGAGGTATTCTTGTTGGTGCAGCGGGAACACTGCTTACCATTTTAATGTGTAAAGCAATGAACCGTTCATTGATGAATGTATTGATTGGTTCATTTGGGGGAAATAAAACAGGAGCAGCTGCCGGTTCAACATCACAGGGCCATTACAAAGAGATCAGCCTGAGTGATTCGGCTATGCTTATGAGTTATGCGAATAAAGTAATGATCGTTCCTGGTTATGGTTTGGCAGTGGCGCAGGCACAACATATTTGCCACGAGCTTGAAAAAATACTGACTGATAAAGGCGTGGAAGTAAAATATGCGATTCATCCTGTTGCAGGCCGTATGCCCGGCCACATGAACGTACTGCTTGCAGAAGCAGATGTGAACTACGAAAAATTATTGGAGATGGAAGATGCCAATGATGAATTTAAAACCTGCGATGTAGTATTGATACTTGGTGCGAACGATGTTGTAAATCCCGCTGCAAAAAATGACCCTGCTTCTCCAATATATGGTATGCCTATCCTGGAAGTTGAACTTGCAAAAAATGTGATCGTAAACAAACGCAGTATGAAACCTGGTTATGCAGGAATTGAAAATGATCTTTTCTTTCAGCCAAAAACTTCGATGTTGTTTGGGGATGCGAAAAAGGTTTTGCAGGATTTAGTCACAGAGATAAAATCCGTGTAGACTTTATAGTTGAGTATTGAATATTGTACGTTGTGTATTGAAAATTCCTTTACAGATTTTAAACAATTAGAATGTGGCAAAAGCTACAAAATCTTAGTCACTGATTCACTGATTTGTTAAATGAAAATAAAATCAATATAATCTTCAGTAATTTTATCTTCAATCATTTTTATATTGAGATTAATTTCCGCTGCATATCGTTATTCGTCTTTTTTTAAATTTTCCTGCTGCCTGCTTCTTCTATTTCTTTTGTGTATAAAAAAACTAAGAGCCCAAAACCTTTATGCTAATCCCGGCTTTGAAGATTTGAATAACTGCACAGAATACCATGCGCCTTGTGAACCAGCAGCCTGGTATTATATAAAACCAACAACGAATGTAAATTCAAAGAAAAAGGCGCGGGCTTTATTAGGTACACAGGTTTTGCCTGTACCCACATGCAATGTCTTTGACGAAAATATTAAAGGCCCCTTTGTTTATACAATGCTTGCCTGCCCGCTTGAAGAAGGAAAAAAGTATAAACTCAGTTTTTACATTAATTGTTTGAACATACCATTTACCAATATTGATTTTTACTTTTCAAATGAAGAGCCTTCATCGAAAAAATTGATACAAATAATATATCTCCCACTTTTAGTATCACAACAAGTAGTATCGTCAATGAACTAAAAGGAGAATGGAAAGTAATTGAATATTACTTTACGGCAACAGGCAATGAAAAGTTTTGTTTGATTGGAAATATGACTCAAAAAATGAGCTATAATATTGATAGCAGGATGAATGCTTCAGGCGATGTATTCTATTTTATAGATGAAATAAAACTGAGCCCGGTTGGATTCCTGTCTCCATGCGCTGCTTACAACGATAATATTAAAAAGATGTATGATCAGCATTCACGCCATACAGAATTTACATTGATTGATACTGTTCCTGGAAATGAAAACACATTCATCAAAGATTCAATCAATATTCCTGCTGCTCTTTTTGAAACAAATAGTGCTGTATTAAAACCATCTTTCAATAAGGTAATGGATGATATCGCGAATCGATTTAAGAGCAAACAAATTTTAAAGATTGATATAACAGGTTACACAGATAATATTGGAACCGAAGAAAAAAACAGCTCACTTTCACTGGCAAGAGCTAAGGCTGTAAAAGATTTTATTGTTAAAAAATTACCCCAATACAAAGATATTATTTCTGTTTCAGGCAAAGGGCAGGAACAACCTATTGCATCTAATGCAACTGCAGAAGGGCGTTCTAAAAACAGGCGGGTGGAAATTATATTTACGATAAAGAGTGAAAAGTAATTGCACTGATTCACTGATGAAAAATAAAAATCAGTTTAGAATTTGAATCAAACATTGAATGTGGCTTAAGGCAATTACTTTTTCCTCATTACCGTTGACTAAAGTCAACGGCAATAGAAAGGCCTTAAAAAAATTGTTACTCATTCACTGATTATTTATTTGAAAATATGATCACTGCATCTTCTTCAACTGAACATTGAGTATTGTATGTTGTTTATTGAATATTTCTTCCGCGTAAATATTCGATTTCATCTAAATACATCACTTCCCTAAAAACTCCTTTATCAATGCAAACTCTTTCGCCGGTTCTTCCACTTGTGGATTGTGCCCACTCTTCTCAAACATCACAAACTTTGCCTGCGGACAATACTCTTTAAATTTCACCTGCATCCATGGAACAGCCACACGGTCATACCTACCCGCAATAATAAGTATAGGCATTTTGAGGTCCTTCAATTGTTTTCTAAAATCAAAATTGCCGATATCATTTCCTACAATAAAATCTCCATCCTTACCAACCATCTGGTAATATAATTTTGAATTGAATGGATTTGGATAAGATTTGCCACCACGGCCAAGAAAATTATTCGGACTGTAAGCATACATAAATGCATAAGGAACTCTTCCATAAATCTGCTGGTGAACCGGATCACTGGAAATAAGTCCAAGTTCTCTCAACTTCATCAACGTATCCCATACTTCCGGATAATTTGTTTTTATTTCATGATTGCTGTTATCATCATTTTCCTGCCACATAACATAACTGTGAAAGCCATTGGCAATAATTAAATGACTGAGGTGTTCTCCATATTTTACTGCATAACCCTGTGCAACAAGGCTGCCATAAGAATGTCCCAATAAACTTATCTTATCAAGATGCATTTCTTTGCGCAAGCCTTCAATGTCTTCAATATCTCTTTCTAAAGTATATTCCTTTACATCTTTTGCTGTATCAGATTTGCCCCTGCCAAATGCATCATAATAGATCATTTGAATATTTGAATTTACTGTTAATGAATCAAACACCCGATAACCCGGATGTGCACCACCTGGTCCACCGGGAATAACAATCACCGGATCTCCGGTACCAACAGTAACGGTATATAATTTTGCACCATTTACAGTATAATATTTACCATCTTTCCAGCTATCAGGAAAACTTTGTGCAAATGATGTGTTGCTAATAACTAACAGAAGAAATAATATTTTTTTCATCTTGATAATCTAATTTTGAATTGTAATCAAATATAGATACTTGTCTCAACAATTACCTCCTGCATTATTGGCTTCTTTACAAACGGCAAATGGATTTGACGAAAAGGAGTTTATACAAGTTCATACTTCGGGCGAACAAATAACCTCTGTTCGGATCAACCCAAATAAAATATTCGATATTCGACGTACGATATTCAATGTTCAAGCAAGCGTGCCCTGGAGTTCGAATGGGTATTATCTTTCAGAGCGCCCATCGTTTACTTCCGATCCATTGTTTCATGCGGGTGCGTATTATGTACAGGAAGCGAGCAGCATGTTTTTAGAAGAAGTTGTAAAGCAAACCTGCGATCTTACTAAGCCTTTAAAAGTATTGGATCTATGTGCAGCGCCGGGTGGAAAATCTACTTTACTGCAATCAATTATTTCCAATAAAAGTTTGCTGGTAAGCAATGAAGTAATTAAAACAAGGGTAAATATTTTATCAGAGAATATTACCAAGTGGGGCGCATCAAATGTTGTTGTAACCAATAATGATCCAAAAGATTTTCAACGATTGCCGGAATATTTTGATCTGATCGTTATTGATGCACCTTGCAGTGGAAGTGGTTTATTTAGAAAAGATCCGGATGCAATTACAGAATGGAGCATTGATAATGTAGCATTGTGCAGCCAGCGTCAACAACGTATCCTGGCAGATATTATTCCTACATTAAAACCCGGAGGTATATTAATTTATTCCACCTGTTCTTATTCGGAAGATGAAGATGAATCAATTTGTGATTGGCTTATTGAACAATCTCTACGAGGTATGAAATTGCAGATCAAGAATGATTGGCATATTATAGAAGCCATTTCTTCAAAGCATAACGCTTTCGGTTACCGTTTTTATCCTGATAAAGTAAAAGGGGAAGGTTTTTTTATTGCGGCATTTAAAAAAGATGATGGCGAATATCTATCTGCAGCAATAAAATTAAAGAACAAACCTGTGCTGGTAAATAAAGCTGAAAAAGAATTATTAACTCCATTGGTAAAAAATGCGGATTCATTGTCTTTTTTCAAATGGAAGGATGAAGTGATTGCTGTTCCGGAAAATTTATTGCATGATGTATTTATTTTACAAACTTACTTATATTTAAAAAAAGCGGGTGTGAAAATAGGTAGTATTATCCGCAATGAAATGATCCCTGATCATGAATTTGCTTTGAGCAACCTGGCAACGGATAAAGTAATTTCCATTGAGACTGACCTGGAAACCGCATTGCAATACCTTCGCAGGGCAGAAGTTCGTATAGAAACAAACCATAAAGGGTGGGCGCTTTTGAAATATCAAAATTTATCATTGGGCTGGATCAAAATATTACCCAATCGCATCAATAATTATTATCCCAAAGACTGGCGGATCCTTAACAAGTAAATTAGAAAAATAACCAACTTATTTCTGCATCTTTGTAACTATAATTTTTTCTTATGAAGAATTTGATTGTCCTGTTATTTTTTATACCTGTATTTGCAAAAGCACAAACGACGCATACAGTCGCACCTAAAGAAACCCTTTACTCACTGGCAAGGCAGTTTAATATTCCTCCAAAAGATTTAGCATCTTACAATAATATTCCTGTGACTACCGGTTTGACGATTGGACAAGTAATAAAAATTCCAGGGAAGGGTAAAATGCCCGTTGTTAAAACCGTTTCTCCTGCAAAAACAGAACCTGTTGTAAAAAAAGCAGAAACAGTTGCAGAGGGAAAATTATTTCCTATCTATCATAAAGTGGAGAAAAAAGAAACTTTGTATCATATCAGTAAGCTTTATCCGGATGTAACAGTAGATGATATAAAAAAATGGAACAACCTTAGCGGAGATGGCTTAAGTGAAGGAACCAATTTGATTGTAGCTTATGAGAAAGGTACAACAGTAGTAGAAAGAAAAGTTTCAGAGCCGATAAAAGAAATTAAAACAGTTGCTGTTGAACCACAAAAACAAGCCCCCCTAAAAACGATTATTCCCGATAAAGCGGTTGTTGTAACAGAAACAAAAACAGTTCCTGTAAAAACCATGGAGCCTGCAAAAGGAGAAACAAATAAAATTACCGGTAAAAGTTTTAATGGAGGTTATTTTAAAAGTTTATACGCTGAACAAACCTCCAATAAAACAGTGAAAGAAGAAACAGGCACAGCCGCAATATTTAAAAGCACAAGTGGCTGGGAAGATGGAAAATATTATTGCCTTCACAATACTGCTCCGGCAGGATCAATTGTAAAGATCACCAATAAGAATACACAGAAATCTATTTATGCAAAAGTCCTTGATGTAATACCGGACCTGAAACAAAACAATGGTATTATGATAAGGCTTAGCAATGCAGCAGCAGATGAATTGGGTGCAGGTGAAGCCAATTTCGAATCAGTAATAAATTATTGAAACATCAACATATGAAAAAAGTATTATTATTATCCGGATTATTTTTTAGCGCTATCTTTTCAAATGCGCAACCACAAGTAGCAAAGTCAGATATCGTTATTAGTCCTGATTTTACCCTTCTAAAAAACAATGCTGCAACATCTGTAAAAAACCAACAAAGCACAGGTACCTGCTGGGCATTTTCAGCCACATCGCTTTTAGAAAGCCAGTTATTAAAAAATAATCTGGGAACATTTGATTTAAGTGAAATGTTCACAGTAAGAAATATGTATGTTGAGAAAGCAAATAATTATATTTTAAGGCAGGGCCATGCTCAATTTGGTGAAGGAGGTTTGGGACATGATGTGATAAGATCCATTTCAAAATATGGCGCCATGACGCAGGAAGCTTATAGTGGATTAAAGCCAGGTGAAACAACACTTGATCATCAAAAACTGGTGAAGGAATTACAGGAATATTTAGATGGATTGCTTAAATCTAATGGCCATCCCATTGCACAGGATTGGTTAACGGGTTATAATAAAATTCTGGACAATTATATGGGGCCAGTGCCTGCTAACTTTATTTACAATGGTAAAACATATACGCCAACAGAATTTTCAAAGAACGTAATGAATTTTAATGCAGATGACTATGTAAACATCACTTCTTTTACACATCAGCCATATTACCAGTCCTTCGTTGTGCAGGTGCCTGATAATTTCAGCAATGGCTATTATTATAACCTGCCATTAAATGAAATGATCGATGTTGTGAAATCATCCATCAACAGCGGCTACTCGTTGCTGTGGGATGCTGATGTAAGTAACAATGGCTTCCGTCCCGGGAAAGGCCTTGGATTATTTTTTGATCAGTCTGCTAAAATCTCAAAGGATTCTGTAAAAGCAGATATGCAGGAAGCGCAATGGGATCCGGCTATTCGACAGAACCTTTATGAAGAGCTGGTTACACAAGATGATCACCTCATGCACATTACAGGGCTGGAAAAATCAAAAGGAGGAAAAACATTTTTCATTGTAAAAAATTCATGGGGATCTGCGGGTCCGTTTAATGGTTATATTAATGTTTCAGAATCTTATTTTGCCATTAATACAATAACCCTGGTGATACCTAAAGCTGCTTTGAGTAAAGCATTGCTTGATAAGTTGAACATAAAATAATTTGATGATTTGGAGATTTGATAATTATAATTGACAAATTATCAAATCACCAAATTAAAACCGATAACCCCTAAGAAAATCTTCCACGTTCATTTTCTTTTTTCCTTCGAGTTGTAATTCTGTTACATCAATATATCCGTCTCTACTTGCAAAACGTAAATATGTTTTTTGATCTGATTCAAATTCGCCAGCTGAGATGGAAGGGTTTGAATTTATTTTCTTCGCTTTAAATATTTTTAATTTTTTATCCTGGAAATTGGTGAATGCAGCAGGGTAGGGTGATAATCCTCTTATTAAATTATAAACTTGCGTGTTTGTTTTTTGCCAATCAATATTGCAGGTTTCGGTAAAAATTTTTGGAGCATGAAGTAAGGTATGATGTATGATGTCAGATGTAAGATTTGGATTTTCTGATGTCTGATTTCTGATTTCTGATTTCTGATCCTGAGGTTTCTCTGTTAAATTTCCTGTTTCTATTCCACGAATTGTTTTTAATAAAAGAGCTGCTCCAAGTTCTTTCATCGTATCATGAACTATTCCTGCATCATCATCTTCTTCAATGGGAAAACTTTCCTGTAATAAAATATCGCCGGTATCAATCTCGTGTTGTAATTTAAAAGTAGTAACGCCGGTAAATTTTTCTCCGTTGATAATTGCCCAGTTGATAGGAGCAGCACCACGGTATTGTGGTAACAGCGATCCATGAACATTGATCGTTCCTTTTGGCGGCATGTTCCAAACAATTTCCGGCAGCATCCTAAAGGCAACGACTACCTGTAGATCTGCTTTCAATGATCTTAGCCTGTCTAAAAATTCCGGATTCTTTAATTTTTCTGGTTGAAGAACATTTAAGTTATGCTCAACAGCATATTTTTTCACAGCGCTTTGTTGAAGTTCCATACCTCGTCCACCAGGTTTATCAGGAGCTGTTATTACGCCAACAATATCATAACCAGATTGTACCAGTTTATCAAGAGAAGCAACTGCGAATTCAGGTGTGCCCATAAATACAATGCGAAATGCTTTCTTCTCTCCACCACCAAATGGAAATGCAGTAGCTGCTGGTATCGTTTGTTTCTCTTTGCGTTTTTCGATCATGGTGTGTAGCTCTTTGTAGTTTGTGAGTTTGTTCTGGGATATCAGAAATCAGATATCAGACATCAGCGATGATCAATAGAACTTTATCTCTTATTTATTTACCGTATTGTCAGGTAATAACAGCGAAGCGCTGACATCTGATTTCTGACATCTGATATCAAAAATCATCATAAAGAAGATATTTTTTTCTAACGACTTTAAATGCGATAAGTCCAGGCTCCCAACTTTTTCTAATTGCTTCTTCGGTAACGCCCTCTTTTATTTGTTTCATCAGCACATCATTTCCTGCAAGTGAATTGAAATAATTATTCTTAAGAAAGAAACTGTCTTTGTTTGGAAATAATTTATAAGCCTCGATCAAATAACTGATCTGTATTTTCCCGGCAGTTTTTTTTAATATTTCTTCTGTAGTTCCTGATAAATTCCATCCATAACATTTCTGATTAAAACATTTACTATTCTTTGCGCCTTCATTGGGCTGTGGTGTAAATGCGTATAATTTTTTTGGTAAAGACGGATGCCCGATAATTTGAAATGGTTTATCTGTTCCCCTTCCTTCACTCAATACCGTTCCTTCAAAGAAACAGGTAGAAGGATACAAATAAATACTTTGCATCTCTCTTAAGTTTGGTGAAGGATTTACTGGTAATACATATTTTGTATTATGGTCGTAATTTTTACACTTGATCACCTGCACATGAAAAGGCGTATCATTGGTTGGCTCTGTTGTTACATTATATGCATTGATCTTATTTGCTTCGGGCGATAATAAATTTTCTCCTGCAAGCATCAATGCATATTCACCCAGCGTCATTCCATACACTACCGGTATCGATTGCATGCCTACAAAACTTTTAAATTTCATATCCAGCACCGGACCATCAACATAAAAACCATTTGGATTTGGCCTGTCGAGAATGAGCAATGGTTTGTGATGCTCAATACAAGCTTCCAAAAGATATTGCAAAGAAGAAATATAAGTGTAGAACCTGGCGCCAACATCCTGTACATCGAAGATGATCACATCCACTCCTTTAAAATCTTCTATGGTTGGTTTTTTATGATCACCATAAAGACTGGTAATGGGAATCCCTGTTTTTTTATCTACAGAATTATTCACATGTTCACCTGCATCAGCAATTCCACGAAACCCATGTTCAGGACTAAATATTTTTACCACATTTATTCCTCTTTTCAATAATGTGTCAACGAGATGGATATTATTTATGGTACTGGTCTGGTTGGCAAAAACGGCAATTGCCTTGCCTTCCAGCATGGGAAGATAGACGGGCATTCTATCAGCACCAGTAATTACGCCTGTCTGCGCATTGGTATGGCAGCTTATCGTAAGGCATATAAGTACAAGGAAATTTAAAAATGGCTTCATGATTCAAAGGTCTTTAAAGTTTTTTAATATTGATTGTCTTTCCTAAATTTGGCATTCTTTTTATTACAAAAAGGAGTCTGTTACTGGCTACAACCGGCAACAAAAGTTCCGGATACAATTTTCGGTTCCTCAACAAAAAAAATAAAAATTATGCAACAGGTTAAAGAAGGTGATGTAGTAAAAGTGCATTACACAGGAAAACTGACATCAGGTGAACAATTTGATTCATCTGTGGATCGTGAACCATTGGAATTTACAGTGGGTGCCGGGCAAATGATAAAAGGGTTTGATGCAGCATTACCAGGTATGACGATCGGAGAAAAGAAAACGATCAACATTCCAGCAGAAGAAGGATATGGTGAAAGAAGTGAAGAAGCGATGATCCCTTTTCCAAAAGAAAATATTCCTGGGGATATGAAACTTGAACCCGGAATGACACTTACCCTTAGCAACCAGGATGGTCAGCCGGTGCCTGTTGTTGTAACAGAGATCAGGGATGATGTTGTTATTCTTGATGCCAATCATTTTCTTGCCGGGCAGGAATTGATATTTGATATTGAATTGGTGGAGATAGCTTAAGATGACTACCGATGACGGACAACCGACCACAGAACCTTGTGGGCGGTTGCAAACCCCGATAGCGGTTAGAATGAAATAAATTATAAAAGGCAGTTTACAAAAGTAAACTGCCTTTATTGTTTTCCCCTTGAACATTGATTATTGTACGTCGTATATTGAATATTAAAGATGAAAAGCCACAGCTTAATTTAAGCGTTAACTAAATCCTTTATTGTTTTCCCTTGAACATTGATTATTGTACGTCGAATATTGAATATTAGAAGATGAACCGCTACATATTAATTTAAGGATTAACTAAATCCTTATTTTTACCCCCTCAATTATAATTATGATCGATATAAAACAAAACGAGCTCACTGATCGCTTCATGCGTTATGTACAGGTAGATACACAAAGTGATCCAACAGCAGAAACCCATCCAACAACAGAAAAACAAAAGAACCTCAGTAAGATCTTGTTTGATGAATTGAAAAAAATGGGTTTGTCAGAAGTAGAACAGGATGCATTTGGTTATGTATACGCAACCATTCCTTCAACGAGTGATAAAAAAAATATTCCTGCTATTTGTTTTTGTTCTCATGTTGATACTGCACCAGATTGCAGTGGTACCAATGTGAAACCAATCCTTCATACAAATTATAATGGAAATGATATTGTTTTGCCGGATGATGCAACGCAGATATTGAGCGTGAAAGATTGTGCCTATTTAAAAACACAAATTGGCGGTAATATCATAACTGCAAGTGGCAATACATTGTTGGGGGCAGATGATAAAAGTGGCGTAGCTGTTATTATGCAGGCGGCACAATATCTTGTAGATAATCCGCAGGTAAAACATGGAGATATAAAAATTGTTTTTACGCCTGATGAAGAAGTAGGAAAGGGCACAGCAAAGATCGACATGAAAAAAGTGGGAGCACAATTCGGTTATACATTGGATGGCGGAGAAGCAGGAAGTTTAGAAGATGAAACATTTAGTGCGGATGGTGCAAGCATTGTCATTCATGGTGTAATTGTACATCCCGGTTATGCAAAAGATGTATTGGTAAATGCAATAAAAATTGCTGCTGAGATACTGGATTCATTACCAAAGAATGAATGGAGCCCGGAAACTACTGAGCAGCGACAGGGTTTTGTACATCCTGTTTCAGTAAATGGCATTGCTGAAAAAACAACGATTGGTTTTATCGTAAGGGATTTTACAACAGAAGGTTTGACGGCACATCATAGCCGGCTTAAAAAAATTGCAGAAACAATCGTAGCAAAACATCCAGGCACTTCCATGGAATATATACAACAGGAGCAATACAGGAATATGAAGGAAATACTGGATAAACATCCGCAGGTTGCTATCTATGCAGCAGAAGCAATTAAGCGTACAGGCCTTCCCGTTAAAACAGAAAGTATTCGTGGTGGAACAGATGGAAGCCGCCTTAGTTATATGGGGTTGCCTTGCCCGAATATTTTTACAGGCATGCAAAATATTCACAGCAAACTGGAATGGATCGGTGTGAATGATATGATGAAAGCGGCAGAAAGCATTGTGCATTTAAGTATGATATGGGAAGAGAAAGCAGATACATAATCAGGGTGTTTTTATTTACTTCCGGCTTCGCCAAAAATATATTGCCACTGATTCACTGATTAAAATAAAAAATCAGTGAATCAGTGGCAATGTTTTTTATAGTAAATTGTGCAGAGGGACATTTCTATGAAAAAAACTGTTCTATCTTTTGCCATTGTCTTTGTTTGCTTAAGTTGTTTTTCTCAAAAAACGACCAGGATAGATACTTACATTTTTCCAAAAGAATTGAAACAAGAAAGGCAATTAATAATCGAAATGCCCTATGCCGGAACGGATATTCTTAGAATGAGTGGTGATTCCATTGGCATCATCGATGCGGGTGATATTTTTGTAGATGTAGTTTGTACTGATTACCCTTCCGAACTTTCACTGAAATCCTTAAATAAAAAAAGGCTTGAAAAATTTCTTCACAGGTTTCCTTTCCTGAAATACAAGAGGTTTACAGAAGTAAATTTTTTTCGTCAATTGGATGGAGCAGAAAAAGAAAAAGCTACAACAATGTTTCATGGATTGGTGATCCGCTACAGGCCAAAGCAATCTGTTAAAGCCATGCAGGCAGATATTGAAAATCTTGATGAAATGATCGCAACAATGGAAAGCGATTCAACCATCGCCGTAGAACGCACCATCAGCAAGGCCGACAAGGATAGTATTTTATTAATGCTTAGATTAAAACGTGGACAGTTGCCAAAAAATAATGGTCCCGTACAATATGAAAAGCGTCCGTATGATATGTCAGCTACCGGTTATGACATGCTCAACAGGTCGCCAAAAGATTCGCTGCTTATCATTTCACCAAGAGCCGCTTTGAAAAAAGGGCTTATTACCAAAGCCGCTTACAAAGCCTATGACTGGACACAATACGTAACACTTTTTTTTCACCAGGTAGGTGATACTGCCATTCCTAAGCGAAAACCCATATTGACAAGGGATATAACTGTAACCGATAGCCTAAAAACATATAAAGTTTATGTAGCGCCAGACTCTACACTGCTTAAAATATTTGCACGTACAAACTGGAAAAATTTTACCATTGTAGAAGATGTTACAGTAAGTATGTATCCTTATTCGGCACAACTTTTATTATGGCTGAAATTGCATACGCCTGGTACTGTTACCAATAGTTTTGTTTTTTTTAATGATGGAAATGATACGCCTGATAATGAAAAAAAAATTGGAAGAACTGGTGGCATCTATTTTAAGAATTGTACATCATTCGACCAGGTAAAAAAAATGATCCGGGAAACAATGTCGAAAGGCAGTGGCGGCGACCGGCCTGAAAATGATATTGAAGCATTGATACTTGGTGAAAATCAATTTCCGGGAAAAGATTTCCAGGTATTGATCGCAGATAACCGGGCACCCATTAAGGATAAAATACTTTCAAATAAATTGACAAAGCCTGTAAAAATTATTTTATGTGGTACCAATGATTATGATGTCAATGTTGATTACCTCAACCTGGCAAGGCTAACAAAAGGATCTGTTCATTTAATGGAGCAGGATCTTACTGATCTTACTTCGTTGAAGGAAGGAGAAATTTTAAAAATCGGAAAAAAAGAATATAAAATTGATAATGGATATTTTGTTGAAACAGCAATAATGGATAAATAAAATTGCCACTGGTTCATTGATTGGAATTAATAAAATTAAAATCAGTGAGCTGGTAGCAAATGAAGGGCAATTAAAATTAGTTGCTTTAAAAATTACTACCTTCATTCAAAATTAAAAATCAATGGAAATTTTAAAAGAATTTTGGTGGGTCATTTTACTTGCGTTGGCAATTCTCGGTTGCTTCGTAACCATCAACCAGGGTTTTATTGGCGTTGTAACGATGTTCGGAAAATACCGTCGCGTGCTACGCCCCGGTCTTAATTTCAAACTTCCTTTTTTTGAACAAATATTCAAAAAAGTAAGTATTCAGAACCGATCAGTAGAATTGGAATTCCAGGCTGTAACAATTGACCAGGCTAATGTTTATTTTAAATCAATGTTATTATACTCTGTACAGAATGAACAACCGGAAACAATTCAAAAAGTTGCATTCAAATTCATCAGCGATAAAGATCTCATGCAGGCACTTATAAGAACAGTCGAAGGAAGTATTCGTGCTTTTGTATCAACAAAAAAACAGGCGGAAGTATTAAATGTACGCCGCGATATTGTAGAGAATGTAAAAGAGCAGGTAGATGTTGCCCTGGAAGGCTGGGGTTATCATTTGCAGGATCTGCAGATCAATGATATCACATTTGATGAAGCAATTATTACGAGCATGAGTAAAGTGGTAGCAAGTAATAACCTGAAAGCTGCTGCAGAAAATGAAGGCCAGGCATTGTTGATAACAAAAACTAAGGCAGCGGAAGCAGAAGGAAATGCTATTAAAATTGCTGCTGAAGCAGAAAGACAGGCAGCACAATTAAGAGGACAGGGTGTGGCACTTTTCCGTGAAGAAGTTGCAAAAGGTATGAGCCAGGCTGCTGAACAAATGAAACAGGCAAACCTTGATACGAACGTAATTTTATTTAGTATGTGGACAGAAGCCATTAAGAATTTTGCAGAATATGGAAAGGGAAATGTGATCTTCCTTGATGGCAGCAGTGAAGGAATGGAAAAAACAATGCGCCAGATCATGGCCATGCAACAAATGGATGGTAAAAGAACTAATGGTTGATCT
Source organism: Ferruginibacter sp. (assembly GCA_039934735.1). Classification (GTDB taxonomy): domain Bacteria; phylum Bacteroidota; class Bacteroidia; order Chitinophagales; family Chitinophagaceae; genus Ferruginibacter. The sequence continues at coordinate 38,305 of JBDTLP010000006.1, forward strand.
TTTTAGTAAAAAAATGAGTTATATAAAACAAAGCAATCCTTTTATTGTTCCAACTACGGATGGAAAATTGATAGAAGAACATGTTGGATTGGCAACTTCAAAAGATAAGCAAATTAGTATTGCCCACATGATTGCACCTGCAGGCTGGAGTGAGCCATTTCAAAATCCTGAATTTGATGAATATACTTTGGTAAGCAGGGGCAAAAAATTATTTGAAGTGGATGGAGAAAAAGTAGAAGTAAGTGCAGGACAAAGCATTCTTATTAAAAAGAATAGCCGTGTACGTTATAGCAATCCATTTAATGAAGAATGTGAATATTGGTCAGTATGTCTTCCTGCTTTTTCAATAGAATCCGTTAACAGGGAAGCAACATAAGATTAACAATTCATTAGGGTGCATTCCTGAATAAGTTTCGTTGTATTGCAGTTAGTATAAAAATGCCACTGGAGAAAATAAATCCTTCTTAGGATTTTAGCCCCTCTCCTTGGAGAGGGTTTGGGGTGAAGTTTTATTAAAAAGTAATTAATTTTTACACATGTTTGATATTTTATTACAGGTAGACACAACAGGTGCTGCTGCAGCCGCTGCAACATCAGGCGTAAAAGTAGAAAGCGTTTGGAGTATGCTAAGCAAAGGCGGGCCGCTTATGATTCCATTAGGAATTTTATTTGCTTTGGTCGTTTTCTTTTTTATTGAAAGGCTGCTCGTCATCCGCAAGGCGCAGAAAGTAGATGAAAATTTCATGCGAATCATTCGCGATAATATCAGCACTGGTAATGTAGCCGCTGCAAGAAACCTCAGTAAGAATACAAATACACCCATGGCACGAATGATCGATAAAGGTTTGCAACGCATTGGCAAACCCATTGATGCCATTGAGAAAAGTATGGAAAATGTCGGCAAACTTGAAATGTATAAAATGGAAAAGAACTTAGGTATCATTTCCGTTATTGCACGTATTGCACCGCTATTTGGTTTCGTAGGAACCATTGTTGGGCTGGTCATTCTATTAAAAGAATTTGCAACCATCAGTAATCCATCTATCAGCCAGATTGCAGATGCGATGTATATTAAACTCATCACATCGGCAAGTGGATTGATCATTGGTATGCTTGCATTTCTTGGTTATAGTTATTTAGATACACAGATAAACAGAACGGCAAACCAAATGGAATCGGCGAGCAGTGAGTTTATTGATATATTACAGGAACCTACCAGGTAAATGTAAAATGTAAAATATTGAATGTAAAATGTAAAAGGAAGAAAAAAAATTGAGGTGTAATAGCTGAAATCTGATTTCTGAAATCTAACATCATGAGTTTAAGGAAAACAAAATTACGCGATCAACATTCAGAAGTGGACACAGGTCCGCTGAATGATATCTTATTTATATTGTTGATGTTTTTTTTAATGATATCTACACTCGCAAATCCCAATGTGATAAAAATGAGTGTGCCAAGATCTAAAAGCGATACCAAACAAAAACAGAGCGTGGTTGTAAGTGTTGATAAGGAGAAGAACATGTATGTTGGTTCAAAAAAAATCATTACAGATTCTCTTGAGGCAGTACTTCGAAAATATATTAATGAAGGTGATAGCATTAAGCCTGCTGTTGTAATCAATGCAGATTCAATTGCACAATGGGGCGAGATCGTTCGTATAATGAGAGTTGCAAGAAAACTTGGGGCAACAACTTCGGCTACGGTTACTGGTAACGAGTAAGAATTACCATTCTTTGTTTTCCAAACAGGTCATTTTTTATTGCTGTTTTGTACATACGTGTATCAAATAATTTACAAACAGCTTCTGCAAGATCTTCATGTGTTTCAAGGAATATCATTCCATGCTCGTTTAAATGATCTTTGGCAAAAGCATGTATTCTTTCATAAAAGATAAGTGGTTGATCATTCTCAACAAATAAAGCGGTGTGTGGTTCGTAAGCAGTTACATTTTTATCCATTTGTTCCAGTTCTTTTTTTGGTATGTAGGGAGGATTACTTACGATCACATCATATTTTTCTAAACCTTTATTATTTTCTGCCGACAGAAAATCTGACTGTAGAAAATTTATTATTGCACTTTGATTAGCTGCATTTTCTTTTGCGATGTTCAATGCATCAGCACTTATATCAATTGCAGTTATAGCTGAAGAAACTATATTTTTTTTAAGAGCGATGGCAATACAGCCGCTGCCCGTTCCAATATCAATTATTTTTGTTGCTGGTTTATTTTTCACAGCATGAATAACAGCTTCTACTAATTCTTCAGTCTCTGGCCTTGGTATCAACACAGCAGCAGATACTTTTAATTTCATTTTATAGAACCATGCTTCTCCAATGATATATTGTACAGGTTTGTTTTTTTTCAATGCTACAAGGCTATCATTGATCGCAGTTATTTTTTCTTCATCTAAAACTTCATCGGGAAATTTTATCAATGACGATCTGTCGATACCAGCAAAATGTTCAAAGATCATGGATGTAATATTGGAAGCTTCATGGCTGCTGTGTGTGGAGGATAATTCGCTTAAAAAGGATCTGTATAATTCATTTACGGTCACATCGCAAACTTAGTTTATTTTTCTATGCTTAATTTTGTTCTCTTGATAACATATGAAGTATATATGCAACGCTGCCTTCAACTGGCAAAGCTAGCTGCGGGATTCGTTGCCCCCAATCCTATGGTAGGAGCTGTTTTGGTTTACAATGATATTATTATTGGAGAAGGTTATCATATGAAATATGGTGAGGCACATGCTGAAGTAAATTGTATCAACAGTGTGCCTGATCATCAAAAGCATTTAATAAAAGAAAGTGTATTGTATGTATCTCTTGAGCCGTGCAATCATTTTGGAAAAACACCTCCCTGTTCCGAACTTATTATAAAACAACAAATACCTAAAGTCATCATCGCATGCAGGGATCCTTTTGAAAAAGTTAATGGCACCGGTATTGAAAAATTAAAAGCTGCGGGTATTCACATAATAACAGGTATCCTGGAAAAAGAAGCAATCGCATTGAACAAACGTTTTTTTACTTTTCATAAAAAGCACAGGCCCTATATTATTTTAAAATGGGCGCAGAGTAATAACTTAAAAATTGCAGGGGAAAATTTTCGTCCCATGAAAATAAGCAATGAGATTACTGACAGGTTTGTTCATAAATGGCGCAGTGAGGAAGCGGCTATCATGGTTGGAACAAATACAGCTTTAATAGATGATCCTTCATTAACAACGAGATTATGGTATGGACATGATGCGGTGAGGATTGTTGTTGATAGTGAGCTGAAATTACCAGTTGAATTGAATGTGTTGGATAATAAGTTTCCAACCATTATCCTAAACAAGATCAAACAGGAAGAAACAGGGAATAATTTTTTTTACAAATATGCATCCGATGAAAATGTTCCTATAGCAACAACAAATGTTTTGTACCAGCGAAATATTAATTCATTGATCGTTGAGGGTGGAGCAACATTATTACAGTCATTCATAGCTGCCGGGCTTTGGGATGAAGCACGTCTTATTACCAATAAGGAAATGAATATAGAAGAAGGGGTTGATGCGCCACTGTTGGAAAATGCAATACTATATAAAAAAGAAATGATCCTCAGTGATGAGATCAGTTATTATAATAGAAACGAAATTTAAAAGAGGAGCAATAAATTAATGGATCATTATTTTACTATTAATAAATCATCTACAGAAGCGTTTAAGGACAGAGGAAGTAAATTTATCGCTTATGCTTTTCCTATTGAAGATGTTGGTGCTTTTAAAATTCAACTTCAATCTTTAAAAAAGGAACATCCAAAAGCTGTTCATCATTGCTTTGCATACCGGTTGGGTGTTCACGGAGATAATTTTCGTGTGAGTGATGATGGTGAACCATCTGGTACTGCCGGGAAACCAATACTTGGGCAAATAGACAGTAAGAAACTTACAGATACTGCTGTAATTGTTGTGCGGTATTTTGGCGGTACTTTATTGGGTGTTCCCGGATTGATTAATGCCTATAAGACGTCAACGGCCCTGGTTCTACAAACAATTCCTATTATTCAGAAACAAATTGAGGAGATATTCTGTTTGCAATTCGATTATACACGGCTGAACGATGTTATGCAGGTTATTAAACAATATAATGGTACAATTATAGAACAGGAGATCCAATTATTTTCCTCCATCCGCCTTGGGATTCCCAAAAACAGGGTTGAGGAAGTAATTTTTAAGCTAAAGGAGCTGCGCAACGTTGAAGTGAAACACATATTATAAAAGTTCAAGAAAAAAATTGCTTTTTAACATTATTGTTAACAATTTTCTATAATTTTAGAGCCTACTTACATAGAAATTAGAAATTTTATTATGAGAAAACTTCTACTAGCAGTTGTACTACTTACTGCATTAAAGACAACAAACGCACAGCAATTACATTTTACGAGCCAGTATTTACAACACAACTCGATGTATAACCCGGCTGCTGCAGGTATCGCAAGTAATAACCTTATCGGTATATCCTACAGGAGCCAGTGGGCTTCCTTTCCGGGTAATCCAAAGACGTATATGATTTATGCGGATGCGGATTTGAAAAAACTTAGTGCTGGTATTGCAGGTTATGTGTACAGGGATGAAACTGGTCCTACAAGCAGGACAGGCCTTCAACTCGCTTATTCTTATCATATCATTTCCAAAAATCAGAAAAATAAATTCGGGATTGGAATTGAGCTGAGGGGATTGCAATATGCTATAGACAAATCAAAGATCAGTGCTTCAATTCCTGACGATCCAATTTTAGGAGGTGCAAGCAGCAAATTTCTTTTTGATGCTGGTGCCGGTTTGTATTATACCAATAGTAAGTTAAGCCTTGGTGCTGCAGTACAACAGCTTATTGGGTCAAGGATCAAAATTGCTGATATACCAGGTGCATATACGCATGGTAAATTATACCGCCATTATAACTTCACAGCAAGTTATAAACTACAAACAGGCGATGATATTTACCTGATACCAAACTTTATGACCAGGGTTATTCAACATGCTCCAACAGAATTTGACTTTGGATGTAAAGTAGATTACCAGGAAAAAATATGGTGGGGATTGAATTATAGAATAAGACAATTCTGGAGCATCCAGGCAGGATTTAAGCTTCTTAAAAAAATTAGTGCAACCTATTCATATGATTATTATGTAACGCCGATTAGTGTATTTACTTCAGGTTCCGGAGCTCATGAAATTGGATTTCAATTTGATCTGGGCAAAAAATAATATGAAACCAGTAAACTTTATTTTTTTTTAAACTAACAATATATGCAACTAACTATACTTAAAAATAGTGGTTTTCAATTGCTTTTTAAAACTGTCCGTAAGCAATCTTTATTACTTTTAATTCTTATTGCCGGGTTTGGATTCAATAGTTTTGCTCAACCTGGAAATGATGAACCTTGTAATGCGATCCCTCTTTTAGCGGATGCAGTTTGTAACTATCAAACATTTGATAACACTGGTGCTACTGCATCAGCAGGTGCCCCAGCTCCAGGTTGCGGTGGTTACCAGGGAGGTGATATTTGGTTTCAGTTAACTATTCCTGCAGCATCAAATGGTAATCTGACATTTGGCACACTTGCTGGTGGAATAACGGATCTTGCCATGGCTATATATACCGGCCCGGATTGTAATAACTTATCTGTTCTTGCGTGTGACGATGATTCTGGCCCGGGATTAATGCCTTTAATTACTCTAAATGGTTTAACTGTTGGAACGACGGTTTGGATTCGATGCTGGTCTTATAACAATAATCAGACGGGTACTTTTGGGATATGTATAAAATATCCGGGGCCGCCACCATCATATGATGATCCTTGTAATGCAACTCCTCTTCCTACACCAACAACTGATTGTAACTATCTAAACTTTACCGATGAAGGCGCAACTTCAAGTGCGAATGTGCCAGCTCCGGGTTGTGCAAATTACACCGGTGGGGATGTTTGGTTTAGTGTAGTAGTACCAGCGGCTGGTATTTTGAGTTTTGATACTCAAACGGGTGAAGTTGTAGACGGTGGTATGGCAATTTATAGCGGCGCAGATTGTAATAACCTTACACTTATCGCCTGCGATGATAATAGTAGTATCAATGGAAATATGCCAAAGATCGTTGCGGCTAACCTTGTTCCAGGTAGTACTGTGTGGATAAGATTCTGGTCAAATGGCCTTAATGCAAATATTGGATCTTTTGGAATTTGCGTGTCAATACCACCACCACCGCCAGTGAATGATGACCCATGTGGTGCGATTCAACTAACGGCGAGCAGTACTTGTAATTACCAGACTTTCACAACTACAAGTTCAAATGCTAGCCCAGGAGTACCTGCACCGGGATGCGCCAATTACCAGGGTGGTGATGTTTGGTTTTCAGTAACTGTTCCGTGCGATGGTTCATTAACCTTCGATACTCAAACTGATGTTATTACAGATGGTGGAATGGCTATCTACAGTGGTACATGTGATAATTTGACCCTAATCGCTTGTAATGATGACGGCAGTCCGAATGGTCTTATGCCTTTTATCGCTGCTACTAATTTAACCCCCGGAAGTACAATCTGGGTAAGATTCTGGGAATATGGAAATGACAATCCTGGAACCTTTGGAATATGCGTAAGCATTCCTCCTCCACCGCCTCCGGGATCTAACTGTTTTGGTGCTCAACCATTCTGTTCAAGTAATACTTATACTTATCCTAATAGTACCAACGTACCTTCATTAGGTGGTGGCGGTATTTATGGTTGCCTTGGAACTACTCCTAATCCTGCATGGTATTATTTGCAGGTTCAGACTCCAGGAAACCTGAGTATTCTAATTCACCAGGTAAATAATGCTGGTCAGACAGTTGATGTTGATTATGCATTGTGGGGCCCATTCCCTACTGTAGCATCAGCTTGTGGTAATCTTGCAGCAAATAACATTGTTAGTTGCAGTTACTCTACTGCTGGTACAGAAACAGCTACATTACCAAATGGCCAGGTAGGTGATTTCTATATACTACTCATAACTAATTTTGCGAACCAGGCAGGTACAGTTACTTTCAATCAAAGTGGTGGTACGGGTACAACCAGTTGTGATATTCTTTGTACACTCAGTTCTGCTAATAGCGGGCCTGTGTGTGCCTGCGGAACAGTGGACCTTACTTCTACGCTTGTAGTTGGTGCTACTTATCAATGGAATGGACCAAACTGTTTCAACCAAACACCGGAATCTCATACACAAAATCCAACCGGGGTTCAGGTCCCTTGTACACCTGGTACTTATATTTATACTGTTACTGCTACAACTCAGAGTGGAACAGCTTGTTATTCTTCTGATACAGTTATAGTAGTTGCTAAACCAATACTTGGCAATGATACAACTGTATACAGATGCGCTGGTGGGTCAGTAGATCTTACATCACTTTTTAATACTGTAGGTCTTGTTACTGCCTGGACAGATCAGGCAGTTGGAACACCTGTTCCGAATCCTGCAGCAGTAAGTACATCAGGTGTTTACCAATTGATCGGTACAAATACAGCCAGTTGTCCTGATACGGTTCTTGTTACGGTTATAATAGATGCTGTGACATCTACAGTTACAGCCACTGGAATTGGAACATGTACATTGCCGGGAGAAATAACTGTTACAAATCCTTTGGGTGTTGGAAGTACTTTTACCTATAGCATTAGCACTGCTCCAGGAGTATTCCAACCTTCTAATATTTTTGTTATAGATCCGGGAACTTATACAGTTACAACAATGGATTCAATAGGTTGTATGACAACCTCTAATCCTGTAACGGTCAATTTCAATAATGACCTCACACTGGCAGTAAGTGGTGATACTACAATATGCCTTGGAGCTACAACAACATTACACACAACCAGCACTGCTGCTACTTATGCATGGACGCCAACTGTCGGATTAAATGATCCAACAAGTGCGACACCTATCGCATCGCCAGCAGACAATACCACATATACCGTTACAGCTACTTTGGGTTCATGTACTCAAACAGGCACAGTGATCGTAAATGTTGACAAGAATTTATTTGTTGATGCAGGCGGACCTTTATTTATTGATGCAGGCGGAAGCGCACAAGCCTTAGCAATTGTAACAGGAACAAATCCAACAATTACAAATATTTTATGGACACCTGCAGCAGGATTAAGTGCAACGAATATCCTTAACCCTGTTGTTACACCAGTGATTAACATTGGAACAACCAGTTATGATATCGTTGTTACAAACCTAACGGGTTGTACCGCTACCGATAAATTGATCGTTAATGTAATTGGTAATTGCAGAAATGTAAGAAATGCGTTTACTCCTAATGGTGATGGTATAAATGATTACTGGATGGTTTATGATCAGTTTGATTGTTTAATAAATGTGAGTGTAAATGTATTTAACAGGTACGGAAGCAAAGTATTTGAATCAGACAATTACCGTAATACATGGGATGGTCATTACAAAGGCAAACAAGTTCCAGATGGTACATATTATGCGATTGTTGAATTTAAACTGCTTTCAGGTAAAACAATTACAGTTAAAACTGACCTGACGATCTTAAGATAATTTTCTCAATAAAAAATATGCAAAGCCTTCCTTTTAGGGAGGTTTTGTTTTTTTACTTATTTTGTTTCCCCGGAAATTGTATGATCAAAATAATATTGTTATGAATGTAGAAGCATTAAGGGATCATGTATTGAACTATGAAAATGTTTCAGAAGGATTTCCCTTTGGTGAAGACACGCTTGTTTTTAAAATAAATAATAAAATATTCCTGCTGGTATCTCTAACTTCAACACCATTACAATTCAATGTTAAATGCGCACCCGAAAAAGCAATAGAACTAAGGGAAGAATATCCCGGTGCAATATTGCCAGGTTATCACATGAATAAAAAACACTGGAACACAATTATTGTTGATGGTACGGTTCCTAAGAAATTATTGATGGAGATGATAAAGGACTCTTATGATTTAGTGAGAGGGAGGGCTAAATAGTTTAGCGTTTAGATTGAAAAATAGCGACGAAAATAATACTTAAATTATAAAGTGTTGAGGAATTAATACTTCAAAAAAGTAGAGACAAACTCATAACTCATAATTCTAAACTCACAACTTATTTCTCATACTGCCAATGCCTGCTCTTTCCTTCTGCAAGCCATTCAATAGCAGTTGCCATACGTTTGTTCCTTGTTTCTTCTGTTTTGGCGTCTGTTATCCATTGTATATATTCTTTTCTATGAGAATAGGCATAATTTTCAAAAACCTGGAGTGCTTTTTTATTTTTACTTAATGCTTTTTTAAAATAATCAGGAACTATAATTTCTTTTTTTTCTGTTGCTTTTGGCTTTGCAGGAAGTTTGATACCATAGTCCGTCAACTCCATGGCTTCTTTGATGTAGGCGGTTAGTTTTTTATCAGAAGGGAGTCCTTTTAATGAAGTTATTTTTCCAAGATGTCCCATGGCTTCTTCGGAACGGGCCATTTCAAGCAGGGCTTTATCTTTCATCAATGATGCTTTCCAAAATCCCATAATACAATGTTGTTTGAATGCAGCCATACTACACATCATTTCATCTTTATAATCGAAATGAGGAAAGCTCCATTTCATTTTTTCCTGAACATCGGGGCATGCATCATGAACCAGTTCACGAATATGAAACAGGATAGGTTTTGCAAAATCTGCAGACTTATTGATGTATGCATCTATCTCCTTAATTTTCTTGCCCATAAAAAAATCTATGATGTATGATCTGTGATGTATGAACTGTGATGTATGAACTACATATGGGGCAATGTAGAATGAAATCATACATCACAGTTCATACATTATAGATTGTATCTATTTAAAGTTATTACTCACAACCAATTCTTTGCTACCAGCTGTATAAACATAAAATCCTTCACCATTTTTAACCCCCAGCTTACCAGCCATTACCATGTTAACCAACAATGGGCATGGTGCATATTTCGGATTACCAAAACCATCCTGCAATACTTTTAAGATACTAACGCAAACGTCTAGCCCAATAAAATCTGCCAGCTGCAATGGCCCCATGGGATGTGCCATACCAAGCTTCATTACGGTATCAATTTCATCTACGCCTGCAACGCCTTCGTATAAACTATAAATAGCTTCATTGATCATAGGCATTAAAATACGATTGGCAATAAAGCCAGGATAATCATTAACAGCACATGGAATTTTACCAAGTTGTTTACTCAACGCAACGATTGAATCTGTTACTTCCTTTTTTGTAGCATATCCATTAATGATCTCTACCAGTTTCATAACCGGAACAGGATTCATGAAGTGCATACCAATTACCAGTTCAGGCCTTTTTGTAATGGCCGCAATTTTTGTAATAGATATAGATGAAGTATTGGTAGCAAGTATACAACCGGCAGGAGCATGCAGGTCGATCTGTTTAAATATTTCCAGTTTTAGATTTACATTTTCAGTAGCAGCTTCAACAACAAGGTCAGCCGTTTTTACACCGGTAGCAATATCTGAAATGACGGTAATATTTCCGATCGTTGTTTTTTTTTGATCCTCGGTAATAGTTCCTTTTGCAATTTGCCGATCGATATTTTTATTGATAGTATCCAGGGCCCTTTGTAATTGTGAAGGATTTGAATCAATAAGATTAACAGCGAATCCTGATTGAGCAAATACATGTGCAATACCATTTCCCATGGTGCCTGCACCAATTACAGAAATACGGCCCCCTCCGCCCCCGAGGGGGAAACTTAGGTTACTCATAATAGCCCCCTCCGCCCCCAGAGGGGAAACCTGGTTACTCATAATTGATAGTTTATTTTTTTATTGAAATATAGCTGGATTTTTATTCTGATGAATAAAGAATTAAAAGTACAAGTGAGTGACACAACGATGTTGAATGAAGAACAATTGTTGGTCAAAAAAAATAAAAACGTATTCTTTGCCGCAATCTATTCCGTTTCTCTCCCTTTCGGGGAGGATAGGAGGGGCCTATTTAAACGCATTCATTCCCGTCACATCCATTCCCGTTATGAGTAAATGAATATCATGTGTACCCTCATAAGTGATCACACTTTCAAGGTTCATCATATGACGCATAACAGGATATTCGCCGGTAATACCCATACCACCAAGCATCTGGCGTGCATCCCTGCAAATATTTGTTGCAACTTCACATGCGTTGCGTTTGGCCATACTTACTTGTTGCGGTGTAACTTTTCCTTCGTTCATCAATACACCCAGGCGCCAGTTTAATAATTGCGCTTTGGTAATTTCAGTAACCATTTCAGCTAATTTTTTTTGCTGAAGCTGGAAACCGCCAATTGGTTTTCCAAACTGAATACGTTCTTTGCTATATTCCAAAGCGATATAATAACAATCCATCGCAGCGCCAATAGCGCCCCAGGCAATACCATAACGTGCTTTTGTAAGGCAACCCAATGGTCCCTTCAATCCTTTTACATTTGGTAAAATATTTTCTTTAGGAACTTTTACATTATCAAAAACCAACTCACCGGTGGCGCTTGCACGCAAACTCCATTTGCCATGTGTAGTTGGTGTTGAGAAACCTTCCATGCCTCTTTCTACAATTACACCACGAATATCACCTGCTTCATCTTTTGCCCAAACAACAGCAACCTGTGAGAAGGGAGCATTGCTGATCCACATTTTAGCGCCATTCAAAATAACATGATCGCCGGCATCTTTAATATTTGTAAGCATACCACCGGGGTCACTGCCATGATTGGGTTCTGTTAATCCAAAACATCCAAGCCATTCGCCGCTTGCTAATTTTGGTAAATATTTATTACGTTGTTCTTCGCTGCCATATTGATAAATGGGAAACATCACCAAACTGCCTTGCACAGACGCAGTTGAACGAACACCACTATCACCACGCTCGAGTTCCTGCATCATCAGGCCATAAGAAATATAATCAAGTCCGCCACCGCCATATTGTTCAGGAACCGTTGGGCCAAAGCAACCCAGATCACCCAATTGCTTTACGATCTGCTGAGGAAATTCAGCTTTCTGTGCATAATCCTCGATGATCGGCGATATTTCTTTTTTTACATAATTGCGTACGCTTTCCCTGATAAGCTTGTGCTCTTCAGTAAGTAATTCGTCTACATTAAAATAATCAGGTGATTGAAAATTGTCTGTTTTAGCAGCCATTTTATGAGTTTATAGTTAAGAGTTATGTGTTCATCATTTTACCAGCATGAGTTCGGCAAAAAAGCAATCAAATGATGGCGGGCGACCTTCCGGCAGCCAAATAAACCGCAAATATAATTAGCTTAAATCAGATGAGAATTTTTTGTTTTTTTCACCAAACCCTATCGGCGGCTTTCCGTACCGACAGCGGTTTCCAAGACAAATGGAACTTCCCGCCAATAGGGTTTGCAACCGCTGTCGGGGGATTTTAAAACCGCTCCCGGGGAAATTATTAATCATCGGATGCAACATTGCCTAAAAAGCCTTGTCCCTCCTGTTAAACTATTTTTTTGGAATTGCTTTCAATGGTATACCGCGATGAACTGGTCGAGCGCTGCAAGCGTGGCGATACACTTGGCTTTAAAGCGTTGTACCAGCGTTATTCCAAAGCGATGTATAATACCTGCCTGCGGATTTTGAATAATGAAGCTGAAGCAGAGGATATATTACAGGAAAGTTTTATTGAAGCGTTTAAAAACCTGGATGCTTTTGAATATCGCACCAGTTTTGGTGGTTGGCTGAAAACGATTTGTATCAACCGTTCTATTAACCAGCTTAAAAAAAGAAAAGTGGATTGCGTTGATATTGAAAAAATACCTGGATACGATAAAGCAGAAGAAACAACTGTTGATGAAAATGAGATCACATTGAAAGTAGAATGGGTTAAGAAAGCGATTATGAAATTGCCCGATGGATATCGTACCGTTTTGAATTTGTATTTACTGGAAGGGTATGATCATGAGGAGATCGCAGATATACTGAAGGTGGCTCAATCAACAACACGTTCGCAATTCATAAGGGCAAAACAAAAATTATTGCAATTATTAAAAGAAGGATCATGAGTGATAATTTAGAAAAATTCATAGCAGGCAATCGCAAAGAATTTGATGATCAGGTTCCATCAAAAAATGTATGGGATCAAATCGAAGCTGAACTTACCGGTAAGAAAAAAAAGAAAATAATGCTTACACCGATAATAAAATGGAGCATTGCTGCGGCTGCAATGCTTGCTATAGGAACTTTTTTTTATTTAAGATCCGATAAAAAAATAACGGGTACAAACGGAATTGTAAAAACAGAAAAGATAGAAGTTCCTGACGCCCCCGAAGTAAATGAATTTGCAAAGATGATCGTTTTAAAACAAGAGGAATTAAAACAACTTTCAAAAGAACAGCCTGAGCTTTATAATAAGTTCACAAAAGATATTATTCAATTGGATAGTTCATACAATGCTTTAAAAAACCAACTCAGCGTAACAGCTAATAAGGAAATGCTGATAGAAGCAATGATTCAAAACCTGCAGCTGCAGCTCAGCGTATTGAATCTGCAATTAAATATTATTAAACAAATCAAACAATCAAAAGAGTATAGCCATGAAAAAAAGTATCCGGCCACTTAGCCTACTGATGTCCTTGATTTTCTTATTGTCATTATCATTGCGTGCACAAAATGACAACGACAATGATAATGACAATAATGATCATCAAAAGAAACTTGAATTTGTAAAAAAGAAATCTGTAAACAAATCGTACAATGTTTCTTCTTCTGATAACTTGAATATCAAAAATTCATTTGGAACAGTAGAAGTACATGTGTGGGACAAGAATGAAATTAAAGTGGATGTTAGCATCGAAGTATCCGGTAATACAGATGCTGTTGCACAAAGGGTTTTGGACAGGATAACTGTAAGCGATGAACAAAAAGGAAAAGAGATATCTTTTGAAACTAATTTGAAAGATGTCAATAACTCGCATGGAGAAAAAAGTACCATGTCGATCAATTATACGATCTCGATGCCTGCATCAAATCCATTGCAAATAAAAAATGAATTTGGTACTACTACATTACCAGATTACAAGGGTGAAGTTGATCTCACCAGTAAATTTGGGAAATTAAATACCGGTGATCTTTCAAATGTAAAAAGTATTTCCATTGAATTTGGTAAAGCAAAACTTGGTAATGTTCGGGGCGGATCATTGAGTATAAAATATTCGAGCGCAAGTATTGCACGTTTATCAGGAAATATAAAAATGAATCTTGAGTTTTCCAGTAAAGTTGTTTTGAATCTTGATAATAACTTAAGTGGCCTTGATCTTAAAGCATCTTATTCAACCGTAAACCTGAAACCGATTGGGGAGCTACCTGCTTCGTACACAGTCTCTACAAGTTTCGGATCATTCAAAAACAAAACGGGTATCAAGTTTAGCTCTGATGAAGATGATGACGATCACGGTCCCAAATTCGATCACCAATATTCCGGCAAATCAGGTAGCGGGAATGTGAATGTGAAAGTAAAAAGTGATTTTAGTACTATTATATTGGGTGAGGCATCAGCCGAAGAAATGGACGACAAACACAAGGATAAAGACAAAGAAAAACATAAGTCGAAGACGGTTTCGATATAATGAGTGAATGGGTGAATAAGTGAATGGTTTTTATTAACAGAGGTATCTCATTCACTTATTGAACTATTCACACATTCACCCATTCACTTTATTAAAAAAGGCCGGTATATATTACCGGCCTTTTGTATTTTTAAGAAAAATATCTTTTATGCGCCAAATCAATAAATGCTTATTCATCTTTTTTATGGTTGTTTTTTATTCTCTAAATAATTATGCCCAGGCTGATCCACCGGCGGAACTAAAAACCATCCCTGCTGAGGTCGAAATCGTTGACGTAAATAAACCAGAGAAAAAAATAGAACAATACTGGTTCGTCATGTTGAAGACAGTGTCCAGACAGGATTTTGATTCTATACGGAAGGCTAAATTATTTGATGGCCATATGGCTAATATAACTCGTTTGTATAATGAAGGTATATTAAAAGTCTCCGGGCCATTTGGAAAAAATGATTTTAAATGGAGTGGCATTTTTATTTTTGATTGTAAAACAAAAGAAGAGGTAGAAGCATATATTTCCAAAGATCCTGCTATTGCTGCTGGTTTATTGGCAGTTGATATTGTGCCATGGTATAGTGAACCAATTGGAAGTTTTGTACATGGTAAACCCAAAAATCCAATCGATAATGTCGATCATAAATAAAATAAGAGGGCTGATTATTTTTTTTATGATCGCCGCCCTGTTAAGTGGCATCACTGCATTTCCTATAGAATCTGAATTGGCGTGGCTCCTCAATCATTCCTCAATCATTCCATCTTTTATGATGGGGTGGATGCAAACATGCTATGATGCAATAAAAACAACCAATGCAACTTATCCAATGCTTGCATATGGTTATGATTGGCTCGGCTTTGCGCATATTGTAATTGCAATGGCTTTTATTGGACCATTAAGAAATCCAGTAAGAAATATATGGGTAATAGAATGGGGCATTTTGTGTTGCATTGCAGTTATACCTTTAGCATTTATTGCAGGACCGATACGTTACATTCCTTTCTTTCACATTTTTATTGATTGTTGCTTTGGTATTGTAGGAATTGTTCCTTTGCTGATATGCAGAAACCTGATTAAAAAAATATCTTAAATGAAAAATTGTTCTTACCTGGCATTGGGTGATAGTTATACAATAGGGGAGCAGGTACTGCTTGCCGATAGTTTCCCTTATCAAACAATACAATTGCTTCGGCGCAATAATAAAAAATTTGCTTTCAATGCACCTGAGATCATTGCTAAAACAGGATGGACAACCGATGAACTTTCTGCAGCCATTGAGCAAACAAGTTTCCTTCCTAAATATGAGTTTGTTAGTTTACTGATCGGTGTCAACAACCAATACAGGGGCCGGCCTGTTGAAAATTACAAAGAAGAATATGAAGTGCTTTTGCAAAAAGCAATTCAATTTGCCGGTAATAATAACAAGCGGGTATTTGTATTGAGTATTCCCGATTGGGGCATTACGCCCTTTGCTGCACAACGTGATATTAATTCCATAGCCAGTGAAATAGATGCATATAATTCAGCCTGTAAACTTATTACGGAGAACTTTCATTGTCATTATATAGATATCACGGCATCTTTGCGTGCTGATGGTAAGCAAACCGATTTTATTGCTTCGGATGGTTTACATCCTTCCGGTAAGGAGTATGCGAAATGGGCCACTAAACTTTCTGAAGCAGTTTCCCTTAATTTATAGTTTGTTTGTTTTTCTTAAAACGCCTGGCAATTGTTTCAAGTTTTGAATCGGGAATAGCCGATGTTTTTTTAAGTATGCCAATGAATATTTCTACTTCTTCTGCGCTGGCAGGGCAACCAATGTTGCTGCCAGGTTGGTCATTGGTAATACCTGCTTTTCGAATATAACTATCTGCTAAAAGCTTTCCATTTTTGTCAAGCACCAACCAAAAAGGCAGGCCTGCTTTCTCACCCAGGTATTTTTTTTTAATTTCATCAGCCCCGGGATTCTCAAGATCTTTTTTGTCTTTTGATTCTTCAACATCCAGGTGTACGATCACATAACTACTTTCAAATATTTTTTTACACTCTTTATCATTCATCGCATTATCCATCTTATGACACCAGCCGCACCAGCTTGCATGGAAAATAACGATTACGTTTTTATTTTCTGCAGTAGCTTGTTTGTAAGCCGCATCTAATATTATTTCTGCTGTCGCAGGAGCGTCTTGTGCTTTAGCAAAATTTGCTGCGAAAGAAAATATTAGAACAAGTGATATTAGTTTCATGTTGAGTTTTTTATTGTTGAATCTTTATTGTAAGAATTAGAATCGATATTAAAAACCTGGAATTATAATAAGCAAATTAATTTTTAATTCTTAATTTTTACTTTCGTCCAGTAAATAATTACAAAATTTATAAAACCTTTCCTTTCAAAAGTCCCTCCATTTCCGTTTGATACTGTAATGCGATCTCTCTCGCCTCAGCAGCAAAATTCTCCTTATCTCCTGCATAAATAATAGCTCTTGATGCATTGACAAGCAAGCCACAATCCTCATTCATACCATGAGCAGATACATCTGCCAAACTTCCACCCTGGAAACCAACACCTGGAACCAATAAAAAATGTTCCGGAATTATTTTGCGAATGTTGATCAGTTCTTCAGCTTTTGTTGCACCTACCACAAACATTAAATTATTTTTATTTCCCCAACTGCTTACTGTTTGTAAAACTTTTTCATATAACATTTTGGTACCGTGGTTGCTGTCCTCACCAATCAATACATCTCTGTGGTTCGTGTCCCCGCTTCCGTGGTTGCTGTCCTCACCAACCACTCCACTGCCGTGGTTGGTGTTTTCACCAACCACTCTCAACATTTCAAAATCAGCTGCTCCTTTATTACTCGTCAACCCAAGCACGATCGTCCATTTATTTTCGTATTCTAAAAAAGGACGAATACTATCTTCACCCATATATGGGGCAACAGTAATCGCATCAAAATTTAAATTTTCAAAAAATGCTTTTGCGTAATAAGAAGATGTGTTGCCAATATCAGCTCTTTTTGCATCTGCGATCTTTAGATGTGTACTTGGAATATAATTCAACGTTTCTTCCATCGTCTTCCATCCTTTTATTCCCATTGCTTCATAAAAAGCGGTGTTGATCTTATAAGCAACACAAAGATCTTTGGTTGCATCAATGATCTGTTTGTTGAATTCAAAAACGGCATTTTGTTTTCCCTGTAAATGCCTGGGAATTTTTTCAATATCTGTATCAAGTCCCACCGTTAGGTAAGATTTTTTTTCTTTTATTTGCTCTATTAAAATATTTCTGTGCATGTATAAATAAATTAAGAATTTAGAATTAAGAATGGCATTTTTCGGCGAAGTCTATTCATCTTTAATTCTTGTTTTTATTACGATCTTTTTTTCATTTCATTTGCTATGACATCAGATTGTTCATCACCTCTTTGATGCAAATGATCAACAATGCTTTTTCTTGTTTCGTCATTATGATTCTGACTCAATTTAAAAACATTGTCAAAACTTACCACTTCAATTTCAAAACCAACAATTGCTTTTATCAATCGTTGAACATATTCGTCCGGTAATTTATCAAATGAAGCAGCTGTTCCTGTTCCTTCATATTTATTGGTAATCGCTTTGATGGCTTTATAAGTTCCTGCTTCATCCGTGAATTTTATTTTTCCTTTCGCATGTACAGTAATATAGTTCCAGGTACTTGCAACATCCGGTTTTGTGTACCAGCTAGCACTTACATAAGTGTGCGGGCCATTGAAAACAACCAATACATTTTCATTTTTTTCAAATGCTTTGTGATGATCTGTGTTTTTCATAAGATGGCCGCTGAGAAAAATTTTGCCATCTTCTTTTAAATCAATAGAAAGCGGAAGATGAGAGGCAACTGGATATTCATCCCCAAAACCAGTGACAACTGCAAAAGAATTTTCTTTCATGAATGTGATCACTTTTTCCTGGTCCTCTTCTGTGAAATATGGGAGTTTGTACATAGTGTGTATTTTATAAACCTGGCAGGTTTTTATAGACCTAACAGGTTTTCAAAACCTGTTAGGTCTTATTGCCACTGATTCACTGATAAAATAAATAAAAAAAAATCAGTGAATCAGTGGCAATTTTAACCTTGTTCTTCAATTTTTTTAAGGATCATTTTTTCAATCTCTTCATGTTGCCAGTTATTTTCAATATCAGGTAACGACATAATATCCTGCATAATTTTTTCCTGTTTGATACCATTTTTCAAAGCCTCACTATATCTAATATGCGGACTAAAAGTTACCTGTGCATATGCAGGTATCCATTTGCCGGGATATTTTTTACTAACGTTTGCCTCAATTTTTTTCTGTAATAAAAATGTAGGATCACCAACCTTATCACGCATCTCAACAAAATTATTAATAGCAAGATCTGCAATGGCATCGGCATCAGGTTTACGCAATTGTTGAAATTCATTTAATATTTTTCCCCAATCTTCATGGTGTTTATCTATCAATGAATTTAAAACTGAACAATCTTCAAAACCACAATTCATTCCCTGTCCAAAAAATGGAACGATTGCATGTGCAGCATCGCCAATCAACGCAAATTTATCTTCTCTTATCCATGGAAAACATTTTACGGTGATCAAAGATGAAGTAGGATTATTAAAAAAATCCTGTTGCAGTGTTGGCATCAAACCCGAAACATCTCCAAAGGTCTTATCAAAGAAAACCTGAACTTTTTGTTTTGTGTCGAGCGTTTTAAAGGAAGGTTCTCCTTCGAAAGGAAAAAATAATGTACAGGTAAAACTTCCATCAATATTTGGCAATGCGATCATCATATAATTTCCTCTTGGCCATATATGTAATGCATTTTTCTCCAATAGAAAAGATCCAGCTTCACCTGCAGGAATATTTAATTCTTTATAGCCAAAGTCAATATAATATTGTTCGTATTGAAAACGATCATGCTGTAGTTGATGCGTAAGTCTTGCTGCAGAATAAGCACCATCGCTGCCAAAAATGAGGTCTGATTTTATCGTGCTGGTGCTTTCATCATTCACAAAATGAATTTCATTGTTTTTCCAGTCAATGGTTTCACATCTTTCATCAAAAAAAATTTGCACACCATGTTGCTCTGCAAGATCCATCAGTTTGCAATTCAATTCGCCTCGTGAAACAGAGTTGATAAATTGTCCTTCTTTTCCATAAGGCTGGTAAGGGGTACTGCCATCTGCAATGTGCATTTGGCGGCCGTGCATGGGTATTGCAATTTTTCTTATCTCATCCATGATGCCAACTTCTTCCAAAGCTTTAATGCCACGATCACTTAAAGCAAGATTGATGGAACGGCCAGCAATCAATGTCGCTTTTCTCATATCGGGCCTGCGTTCATAAATGGAAACGTTGTTTCCTCTTTTAGATAAATAGATCGAAAGCAATGAGCCTACAAGTCCTGCACCGATGATTGTTATATTCTTTCCCATGAAATGAATTAAGAATTTAGAGTTATGAATTATGAATGTGATCTTAAGGTTGGGATTTTTTTTAGAATTATGAATTTCCTGATATTTGAAAACGCTGAAATGAATTATAAGCGCATTCATAATTCTGAATTCATAATTCTAAACTCATTTAATCATTGTTGAAATTATTTCCCCAAATTTATAAATGTCTTCAAAACTATTATACAACGGAACAGGTGCCACACGAATCACATTTGGTTCTCTCCAGTCAGCGATCACACCTGCTTTAATCAATGCATCAAAAATTTGTTTGCCATCTTTAAGCATCAGCATCGAAACCTGGCAACCTCTTTCTGCTTCATTGCGTGGTGTAATTATTTCTATGATCTTATCTGCGCTTTGTTTATTCAATTCATCCAATATGTATAATAAATAACTGCTTAGCGCTTTTCCTTTTTTATAAATATTACTCATCCCTGCTTCTAAAAAAACATCTAGTGAAGCTTTGTGTGCAGACATACTCAATACAGGTGCATTGCTCAATTGCCATCCTTCAGCAGTAGGGATCGGGTCAAAATCTTTTTCCATTTTAAAACGATTCTCTTTATTATGTCCCCACCAACCTGCAAGCCTTCTCATTTTTTTATCAGTGATATGACGTTGATGGATAAATGCTCCTGCGACAGCACCAGGCCCGCTGTTTAAATATTTGTAACTGCACCAGCATGCAAAGTCAATATCCCAATCGTGTAATTTTAATTCGATATTGCCAGCAGCATGAGCAAGGTCAATGCCGCAATATGCGCCTTCTTCATGTGCAGCTTTGCTGATGGTTTCCATATCGAATACCTGGCCGTTATAATAATTTACACCACCAAATAAAACGAGTGCTGTTTTTTTACCGTGTTTTTTTATTGTTTTTAAAATATCTTTTGTACGAATGGTATTTTCACCTGGCCTTGGTGCTACTTCAATAATTGTTTTATCGGGATCAAAGCCATGTAATTCCACCTGTGATCTTATTGCATATTGATCAGATGGAAATGCTTTTGCTTCACAAATGATCTTAAATCTTTTTTTGTTGGGCCTGTAAAAACTAATCATTAATAAATGAAGATTAACCGTTAGTTGATTCATCACAACAATTTCTTCGGGTAAACCACCAACAATTGGAGCAAGCATCTCAGGAAACATTTCATGATAACTCAGCCATGGATTTCTCGAGTGCAAATGTCCTTCAACACCATAATTGGCCCAATCTTCCAATTCATTCAAAACATATTCCTGTGTATGTTTTGGCTGAAGTCCCAATGAATTACCCGTTAGGTAAATAGAATCTTTTCCATTCACCATTGGAATATAAAATTTTTCTCTAAAACTTTTTAAAGGATCATTCTCATCTAAATACTGTGCATAATCCAATGTATTTCTATACTTCAAATCAAGTCCGACTTTCGTATCCATAAACGTCATTATTTTTAAATAGTAGCTATTACTTTTAATTCAATACAAATTGGAGTGGGCAGGCTCTTTACTTCAACGGTTGTTCTGCATGCATTCACATCCTTAAAATATTCTCCGTAGATTTTATTATAAACAGGAAAATCTTTTTTCATGTTTGTAAGAAATACGGTTACATCGATCATTTTATCCCAACTGCTGCCACTTGCTTCCAATACTGCTTTTACATTTGCAAAAACGGAATGGCATTCGGCTTCGATGTTGTATTTTAAAATAGCTCCTTCAGCATCAAGTTCTAATCCTGGAATTTTATTGTCAACAGCACTGCGGCTACCGATGCCCGATAGGAAAAGTAAATTTCCGACTTTTCTTGCATGTGGATAAGCGCCTAAGGGCTTGGCGGCTGTGCTCGTGTTAACGATTTCGTTTCTGGTTTCTTGTTTCTCGTTATTTCGTTTCTCGTTTGTTGAAACTCTATTCTGAAACTTGGGTCCTGATTTATCAGATTCATTCAGATATTTAATAAAAGCACCAATCTTTTTTCCAGTTTTGTCCGTCAGTTCATTGAGTTCAGCATAAATTTCTTTTGAAATGTAATTTCTATTTAAGCATCTTACTAACTGAGATTGCAATTCAGAAGCAGAAGCTCTTGCTATAGTTAGAAAGTTGATAAATTCCAGCCTGCCACCTCTTCCAAAACCTTCAGCAATATTATCTGCTATTGAACCAACAGATCTATTCATTTGATCTTTTAGAGCAAAATCTTTTGAAAGAGAATCATTTTTTAATTCTACATAAACTTTTTTCTCTAATTCATTTGCTAACTGCCAAATTTCCAAATCCATAAAGTTTTTTACAGTAGCCATAATATTATTAAATTCAAATTATAACAAAACGAGAAACGAAATAACGAGAAACCAGAAACGAGAAACGGTTTTTAAAACTCAATACAAACGTTCTTCGCCTCTGTGAAAAAACGTAATGCTTCCCAACCACCTTCTCTTCCTGCACCACTATTCTTAACTCCACCAAAAGGCGTTCTAAGATCACGAAGCAACCAACAATTTATCCATACAATTCCACTTTCAATTTTGCCAGCAACAATATTAGCTTTGGAAATATCCTGCGTCCATATTGTGCATGCCAATCCGTAGGATGTTGCGTTTGCAATTTGCAATGCTTCTTCAACAGAATTGAATGGTTGTAATGTTACAACAGGCCCAAAAATTTCTTCTGTATTTGTTTTACAATTTGGCCCAAGATTTTCGATGATGGTTGGTTCAATAAAATAACCATCGGCACATCTTCCTTCTAATTTAATTGCATTGCCACCGCATAAAATTTTTCCGCCTTCCTGTTTAGCAATTTCAATGCAGTTCATTATTTTATCGAAATGTAATTTGCTAACGATGGCACCTTGTCTTGATGATTCTTCCAATGGGTCACCAACTTTTAATTTCTTTGTTCTTTCTACAAATTCAGTTTTAAATTTTTCATAAACAGATGCTTCAATTAAAATTCTGCTGCCGCATAAACAAATTTGTCCCTGGTTGCTGAAAGAAGAGCGCATGGTTGTCTTCATCATTTTTTCCCAATCACAATCTGCAAAAATGAGGTTTGGATTTTTTCCTCCAAGTTCTAATGATAATTTTTTAAACATAGGCGCTGCGACAGATGCAATATGTTCACCGGCTCTTGTACTGCCTGTAAATGAAATTGCTTTTATATCCGGATGTTTTACAATCGCTTCACCGCAGTTAGGACCATTACCCTGTACAATGTTTAATACCCCATCGGGCAATCCCGCTTCTTTACAAATTTTTGCAAGAAGAAATGATGTGACAGGCGTAACTTCTGATGGCTTTGCTATCACGCAATTTCCTGCTGCGATGGCAGGAACTATTTTCCATGTAAATAAATATAATGGTAAGTTCCATGGTGAAATACATCCAACAATACCAATCGGTTGACGCAATGTATAATTGATCGCTTTGTCTTCCATGCTATGACTTTCTGCAGCGAAATGCATGATGCCGGTTGCAAAAAAACGGAAATTAGAAGAGGCACGTGGGATATCAACTTCTTTGCTTAACCAGCTTGGTTTGCCATTGTCGTTTGATTCCGCAAGCGCCAATGTATCTATGTTCTCATCAATCAATTCGGCAATACGGTTTAATATTTTAAATCTTTTTTCAACAGGAGTAACCGACCAGGAAGCAAATGCTTTTTGTGCTTCAACTACGGCGGCTTCAATATCTTTTTCGTTGCTATCGGGAATTTGACCGGATATCTTTCCTGTTGCAGGATTTACGTTGTTAAGATATAGCCCACTAACCGGGTTTATAAATTTTCCACCAATAAAGTTCTGGAGCTGATGAGGAGTCTCAAGTTGCATGCGTTAAAGGTAAATAATTTCGGAGGATAACTGCTACAGATTCACTGATTACAATTTTTAAATTAATCAGTGAATCAGTGGCAATTTTACGGAGTAAAAAATTAACTTACGCTTCTAAATTCCAAATCATGGCGATTGCAGCAGCTTTTAACCTGAAAAAATGGATCGATGAACATCGTGACCAACTGAAACCCCCGGTAGGAAATCAGTGCGTTTATAAAGACGCAGAAAATTTTATCGTAATGGTTGTAGGTGGGCCAAATTCCCGTAAAGATTATCATTATAATGAAAGTGAGGAACTGTATTACCAGGTAGAAGGAAATATTGTAGTGAAAATAATTGAGAACGGGCAGCCACGTGACATAGAAATTAATGAAGGCGAACTGTTTTTATTGCCACCAAAAACACCGCATTCGCCTCAACGTGGACCAAATACGGTTGGGCTTGTGATAGAAAAAGTAAGAGAAACCGAAGAAGATGGTTTTTTATGGTATTGCGAAAATTGCGGAAATAAATTATATGAAGAACATTTGCATGTATCTGATATCGTAAAGCAATTGCCGCCTGTAATGGAAGGGTTTTATAGCGATGAAGATAAACGCACCTGTTCAAAATGTGGATCTGTAATGGCGCCACCGGTTAAGAAGGGGTAAATACAACGTTTCTCGTTTCTGGTTTCTCGTTGTGTCGTTTCTCGTTTTTTACAATTTGCAAGCGCCTGTAACAGGTGATAAACTAACAATTATTTTTGAGCAACGAGTAACGAAATAACGAGAAACAAGAAACCAGAAACGATTAAAGAAGCCAAAAAAAAATGAAAATCGACATCCACACACACATCATGCCCGATAAAATGCCCAACTGGGTACAAAAATTCGGGTACGGAGAATTTATCCATTTAGAACATCGTAACTGCAAGGCATGCATGATGAAGGGCGATAAAGTTTTTCGTGAAGTGGAAGAGAATTGCTTTGATGCTGGTATAAGGCTTAAAGAAATGGATGATACAAAAGTGGATATGCAGGTGCTGTCAACCATTCCTGTTTTATTTAATTATTGGGCAAAGCCAAAAGATGGACATGAAACCTCCCGTTTTTTTAATGATCATATTGCTGATACAGTTGTAAAAGATCCAAAACGTTTTATTGGTATAGGTACGATTCCATTGCAGGATATTGATCTTGCTATTTCAGAAATGGAGCGTTGTGTAAATGAATTAAAATTGCCAGGGCTCGAGATCGGTAGTAATATCAATGGTAAAAATTTAGGTGACGAATATTTTTTTCCTTTTTATAAAAGAGCAGAAGAATTAGGTTGCGCTTTATTTATACATCCATGGGAAATGATGGGAGAGCAACAGATGCAAAAATACTGGTTGCCATGGTTAGTTGGAATGCCAGCTGAAACATCCAGGGCAATTTGCTCCATGATATTCGGCGGCGTAATGCAAAATTTTCCAAAACTACGATTGGCTTTTGCACATGGAGGCGGATCATTTCCGATTACGATTGGCAGAATTGAACATGGTTTTAATGTAAGGCCCGATCTTGTTGCAATTGATAATGCCATCAATCCAAGAAATTATATTGGAAAATTCTGGATCGATAGTTTGGTGCATGATGAGAAAGCCATGCAGTTTATTATTGACATCATGGGTGAAGATAAGATATGCCTTGGCAGCGACTATCCATTCCCGCTAGGAGAGCATTATCCCGGCAAATTAATTCAATCAATGAACTTTTCTCAAGCGCTAAGTGATAAACTTAATTTTAAAAATGCGAACGATTGGCTGGGGCTTTAGCGGCGGCAATCGGCAAACGGGAATCGGCAAACCCCGACAGCGGTTAATCTGTAAATGGTGAATTGTTAATGGTGAAACCTTCGAAGAACATAATAAAGCCGCATCTTTAAATAACTGCTGACTTCTGATTGCTGAAATCTGATACCACACCCCTGTTAAAAATTTGTTAGCTGTTTCTTATAGCACAATAAATTACCCTGATTTTTCTTTTTACTATTATTCATTTCATTAAATCCCACACTATTCTACCATTCTACATTGGAGTTTTTTTATTTTATCACTAAAATAGTTTCCAATGTTTGCAACAAGAATTACTTATTCTGCCATTTTTAGTTTTTCATTTTTTATTTCTTATGATGCATTTTCTCAATCGGGAATGATACCTAAATATGAAGCTGGAATAAATGCAGGTGCCTATATTTACCAGGGAGATCTTACGCCTCATCAGTTGGGCAGCGTTGAAACAGTTCAGCCAGGTATTGGAATTTCAGGGACAAGAATTCTCAATGGAAAATTTTCTGTAAGAGCCATGTTTGTTTTTGCAAGAGTTGCTGCAAATGAATCTATTTATCCATATCCTGAATGGAGGCAACAACGAAATTTTTCTTTCACTGCTTCTGTAAAGGAATTGGGCCTTTCATTTCATTGGAATCTTTTTGGAACCAACTATGAAGCAGTAAGGTATGAGCCTTATTTTTTTGCAGGAGCTGCTGTTGCAATGATAAATACAACAAGCAATTATAGCAATGTAAACTGGGCTTATTTTGGAGAATTATCTGAAGTACAAACCGGCCTCGCTGTTGATGTGGTAACGCCTTCAAGAAAAATAATTCCTGTTTTTCCAGTAGGTGCAGGAGCCAGGTATCATATCTCCAATAGAATTGTATTAAATCTTGAAACTGCTTATCGTTTCATGCACAATGATTATGTAGATGGATTTAGTAAATCTGCAAACCCAAATTTGAAAGATCATTATTATAGTATTACGATTGGAGCTTCGTATAAATTTTTTACAAAAGAGAAATATGGATGTAAGGCGACGAGTGGGTTTCAGTTGTGAATGGTGAATGGTGAAATCTTTGAAGTGCTTAATTTTTCTTCGGGTACATTATTTTTTGATGGATAATTTGAAACTTCGCATTTTCACCATTCACCATTGACAATTCACTCATTGAACAGATTCGGATAATCAGTAATAATCCCATCCACTCCCATGCTTTTTAATTCATTGATTTTGGCTTTATCATCAACAGTCCATGGAATTATTTTTATTTGTTGATCGTGGCATTTTTTTATGAGGATGTCTGTTACCAATCCAAATTCCGGACTGTAAATAGTTGGGGTAAAACCTAGATCGGTTATTTGTTTTCTGAAAGAACGCCTGTCAAGTAATTCAATCAACATAGCAGTTTTAATTGCCGGATATTTTTTATGAAGATATTTCAACGTACGGAAATCAAAAGACTGAATGATGACTCTGTCTTCAACGCCTTTTTCGATAATAACCGCCATTAATTTATCTACAAATGCTGACGGTCCGGGATGAAATTTATTATCTGTTTCAACAGTTGTTTTTGTTTCAATATTAAAGAGCGGCATCGGACGCTTTCTCGTCATCATGAATTTTGTTACCGAATCCAGCAGATCAACCAACAATGGTTTTGATACTTTTATTTTTTGTTGACCAGGAAAACGGGGATGTGGTTTCAATCCAACATCAAACTTTTGAACTTCATCATATGTCATTTTATAAATGTTGAAATTCTTTTCGTCTTCTTCATTTATAAAACTGCCATCAGGTTTAGTTGTTATTTCATGATTAAAAAATGGTTCATGAGATATAACAGCTTTTCCATCTTTTGTAAAAACAATATCCATTTCCAAAGTGGTCACACCCAATTCAAGTGCATGAAGCATGGCTGGAATGGTATTTTCCGGCATCAATCCCCTGCAACCACGATGTCCTTCTTTATCAAAAGAACCGGCACCATCCAAAGGAGTATTGTGTATTTTTTCTGCTGTATTCATTTTCTTACTGCTATTGCATGCAGATAAAATGATGATAAATATTACTAATGATCTTTGAAAAATATTCATAATGCTTATTAGTACAGTTGAGTAAAGAAGCCTCACCCCAACCCCTCTCCGAAGGATAGGGAACAAATAATATTCAACTTAGGTTTGATGACAATTTGTCGATCTTTTTTGTTTCCTCCCCCTTCGGGGGAGATAGAGGGGGCCTTACACCAACACCTCCTGTATCTCCGTCGCCGCCATATTTGCATTTCTCATTGCAATACCACGGGCAGCGTTACCCGCAAATTCTTCAAATGCTTTTTTAGTGATCTCATCATCGCTGATCATAATGGGAACACCAATGTCGCCACCTTCACGGATGGATTGCACCAACGGAATTTGCCCCAGGAAAGGAATATCAAATTCATCCGATAAATTCTTTCCTCCATCCTTTCCGAAAATATAATATTTATTACCAGGTAATTCCGCAGGGGTAAAATAACTCATGTTTTCTACCAAACCGATGATAGGAACTTTTAATTGAGCCTGTCCAAACATGGCAATGCCTTTTTTTGCATCAGCCAGGGCAACAAGTTGTGGAGTTGTAACAACGATCACACCTGTAACAGGTACGGTTTGTACAATGGTAAGATGTATATCGCCTGTTCCCGGTGGCATATCAATAATTAAATAATCAAGTTCTCCCCAATCAACATCGCTTACAAACTGGCGGATGGCGCTGCTTACCATTGGGCCACGCCAAACCACGGCTTGCTTTTCATCTATCAGCAAACCAATGCTCATTACTTTAATGCCAAATTTTTCGATGGGAACGATCAGCCCCTTTCCTTCACCGTTATCTTTCATCATCGGCCTGTCGCCGCGAATGCCAAACATGATATGCTGGCTGGGTCCATAAATATCTGCGTCCATTAAACCAACTTTTGCGCCTCCATCAGCAAGAGCCAATGCAAGGTTAGCTGCAACTGTGCTTTTACCCACACCACCTTTACCACTCACAACAGCAATGATATTCTTTACGCCACCCAGGATCGTTTTTGCATCTTTCCGGTTGCTGCTTGTGTTGCTTGTAAAGTTTACAGTTACCTCAGCCTCTTTGTTTACCAATATTTTTATTGCATTGATACATGCATTCTTGATCATGTCCTTAAGCGGGCAGGCTGGCGTTGTAAGTATGACAGTAAAAGAAACCTTTTTACCATCTATAGAAACATCTTTCACCATGTTGAGCGTTACAAGGTCCTTTCCAAGATCTGGTTCCTGCACATTACTCAGTGCCTTCATTATATCATCATTCGTCATCGTTCAATTATTTGTTAAAAAGCATTTATGAACCTCAAAATTAAACATTGAAGCCCTTACTTTGTTCATCATTTGGGAAATGTTGTATTTTTGATACCCGTTGCGGTTCTTTTTACATCTTAACCGTCCCATAAACGTGGTGATCTCAGAAGCAAAATACATGAATAAAAAATTTTACATATTCCTCCTCTTTATTGGCCTGAATATTTTTTCAAAAACTGCCATGGCACAGTTTGAGAGTTTTAAAGATTCTGTTGTGCAGTTATACGGTGTGGTGATGACTGCCGATAGCCTCAAAGGCGTTCCTTCTGTGAGTATCGTTGTAAAAGGGCAGAACCGTGGTACCGTCAGCAATGAAAATGGTGTTTTCAGTATTGTTGTATTAAAGGGAGATACCGTCGAATTTTCCAGCATTGGTTTCAAAAGCAAGCTTGTTGAAATACCACTCGATCTGAAGGGAAATCAACATAGCATTATACAGTTAATGGTAAATGATACTATTTTTCTTCCCGCAACAATTATTAAACCTCGGTTAAGCAGGGAACAATTTGCACGTGATTTTGCAAATACGAAAGTGCCAGATGACGAGATCGCTATTGCCAGGAGTAATAACGATGCAGCAACCCGTAAAGCACTCATGTCATCATTGCCATTAGACGGAAGAGAAGCTTCGAGCCAATACATGCGCCAGGAACAGAAGAAATTATATTACTCCGGACAGATTGCTCCACAAAATATCTTCAATCCTTTTGCCTGGGCTGAGTTTATTAAGGCATGGAAACGGGGAGATTATAAGAAGAAAAAATCTTAATTATTTATTGACGTTGGCTTAAGCCAACGTCAATAAATAATTAGTGAATCAGTGGCTAACCAGCCATTCGGTAATCATAACCCTCCTTTTATTAAAAAAGTTTTTCCCCTTTCATTTTTTTTCCAATCTTTGCAGCCTTCAATAGTAAGAAATATGATTCTCTAATTTTGTTCCTGTTTAGTACCGGAACCTCTTCAAAGTAATATTGCAGCGATGATCATCGCCGGCATTTTCTATTTAATTATTAATTTTTAATTCTTAATTCGCATATGTCATCATATCGTTTATCAAATATATTATCAATCATCCGCCAATCATTAAATGGTGAGCAGATGGATTATACAACCGGCAGCATTCGCAAAGCTGTTATTTTATTAGCCATTCCCATGATGCTGGAAATGTGTATGGAAAGTGTTTTTGCAGTAGTTGACATTTTTTTTGTAAGCCATCTTGGTAAACATGCTACTTCTATTGTTGGACTCACAGAATCTGTTATCACCATTGTTTATTCAATTGCTATTGGTATCAGCATGGCTGCAACGGCCATGGTATCAAGGCGCATTGGTGAAAAAGATCCTGAAGCTGCAGCAAAAGCAGGAATGCAATCCATCATGGTATCATTTGCTGTTACATTATTATTAAGTGTGGCTGGATTTATTTATGCAGAAGATATTCTGAGGTGGATGGGTGCAGAACCCGAAGCGATTGTAACAGGTATAAACTATACAAGAATTGTTATTGGTGGAAGCATGGTCATCATGTTGTTGTTTCTTATTAATGGTATTTTTCGTGGAGCAGGGAATGCGATGATGGCGATGAAGAGTTTATGGATCGCCAATATCTGTAACATTATTTTATGCCCTTTGTTTATTCGTGGGCTGGGTCCTGTTCCTGCATTTGGAGTGATGGGTGCTGCCATGGCAACAACTATTGGAAGAAGCTTTGGTGTTATTTACCAGGTTTATCATTTGTTCAATGGGAAGAACGTTATAAAATTTACTAAAAAACATTTGTCGCCCGACTGGAAACTCATTCGTTCGGTGTTTGATATTGCCTGGCCGGCAACACTGCAGTTCCTCATAGGATCAGGAAGCTGGATTGTATTGGCAGCACTTGTTGCGAATACTGGTCACAGTGAGGCATCGGCCGGATACCAAATTGCCATTAGGATCGTAATATTTTTTATTTTACCTGCCTGGGGCATGAGCAATGCTGCTGCAACATTGGTTGGACAAAACCTTGGGGCCAAACAACCAGAAAGGGCAGAGCTATCTGTAATCAGAACAGCAAAATACAATGCCATCTTCATGGGAACTGTATCTGTTATACTCATTGTATTTGCTGATCTTATTATTTCTTTTTTTACAAAGGATGAAATCGTAAAAGGTTATGCTGTACATGCAGTAAGAATTGTAAGTGCCGGCTACTTTTTTTATGGTATTGGAATGGTTATGATCAATGCATTCAATGGTGCCGGTGATACACGTACCCCAACCATCGTCAATTTATTTTGCTTCTGGGGTTTCCAGATTCCATTGGCATGGGTGCTCTCCAAAACGTTTAATATGGGGCCGGTTGGTGTGTTCATTGCGATCCCGGTTGCGGAAACGGCAGTCACGATTGTGTCTTATGTTTTGTTTAAGAAGGGGAAGTGGAAGACGAAGGAGTTGTGAATGGTGAATGGTGAAACCTTTGTGCTGTTTAATTTTTCTTCAACTATATTAGGGTTCGATGAATAAATTAGGATTTCGCATTTTCAACATTCATTATAGGATTAGGTAGAACAAGCGCAATCTCTTTTCAGGCTTAAGTTTCGAATGAAAAAGAGTTTGGAATTCTATCAGTACCTGCATAAGGCGCATCTTTCCGTCGGGTTCCGACGAAGTCGGAATTGAAAAAATGCGCAGCATATTTTTTCAAACGGCGGAAAGGAGCGACGGTGCAGGTACGCAGCCCGCCGGCTGTGGAGGCGAAAGCAACGAATTTAAAGTGCTAACCAAAGCTGGTAAAGGCTATGCGCTTATTCTACCTAATCCTACATTCATTATTCACCTAATGCATCACCCGCAACGTAAACCCGTTCTTAACCAAAATATTCGTACCGGTTTTTGTCTGCATACTCCTGCATACAGCATTTGAATTGATAATGGGATAGCGTGGAAGGCCATCGTTTATTAAGACATTTGTATTCTCATCCGGAATGATATGATTGCCCCAGTTGAATGGATCTTCCCATGCAGTGCTTACAGCACCTGTCCATAAGTTGGTGGTTGGAGTTGGTCTTAAAAAAGTTATTTCGGTATTTGTTTTTATTGGAGGATTGAAATCGAAATAAATAGAAGCACTGTTTCTTATTGTATCGCCGACAACAACTGTTGAAAATGGTTTGATGCGATAATTAAAATAACCATGGCTCAATGGTTCATTGTGAATGCTATCAACAAGTTTAATATTATTGAATGTAACCGTAAGATATTTTTTGTCTTTTACATTGGCTGAATAAACATGGCTTGCTGAAATGATCTCAATGCTATCTCCATTCAATTTACTGTCAAGTGTATCTCTTACAATGAGCGTATATGCAGTATCATTTCCTGAATTCTGGAAACGGACTGTGTAATTCAAAAATTTTCCTGCACTGATATAAGGAGGATATATTTCACCGGCATTACTTTCTTTTTTATCATTGGGATCATAACTTCCAAAAACCTGTTCATGCATCAAGAAATAATTATTAGAAGGAGTGTAATCTCCAATACTATCGATGCTGACATTTGAAACTAGTACATCTCCAATATTTACTTGCGGAATATTTCCGAGCTGAAGGTTTAATATAATTGTTCCACTAACGGTAGGGGACAGACTGACAATATTCCATTTAACGGTATCTCCTGAAATACTTGTATAAGCAGGTGTTGCACCAAGAAAACTTGTACGCGGATCTTTGATGAACACAACATCTTTATTGTTAAGCGTAGTGGTGCCATAATTTGTGTAAATGATCTTGTATTGAAGATTGAAGCCGGGCCTTGGCCTAAGCAACGATACTGCTGAAACAGTATAATCTTTGATACCAGGAATTCCATGCATAGCAAAATTGGCCGTGTCTGTATTTTTGTAGGTTGTAAAAACCGACGTTTTGTTTACAGGCATAGCAGTATAATAGGAATTGTTTGAAGTAGCTGAAGTAACGTATGTTCCGGTGTCTGCAAGCGCATTGGAATAATATCCGTTTGAAACCAACCCACCTGTTTGGAAAGATTGTTTTGTTGTTTTTACAACTGCATTGTTGAAGGGAAGTTCGCCTGCATCTTGAATATTATTATTATTTGCATCAAGAAAAACATTGCCAACAACTTTATTAAGGCCATTTAAGCGAACAACCCAAAAATCGGTGCCGCCATGACTAGCTATTGAACTGCTTACATAAACTGAATACCCCGCCACAAGATAATCCCTCCCCGAAGGGGATATTTTTAAAGAAGTAAAATTATCGCCATCATAATGTCTTTGATAATGTCCATTCGGCCACGAATCCTGGTTTGCAATAAATCCAAAATCTCCCATTGCAGGAAAATCATTATTATAGCCAGTTACGATGCCTACACCAACATAAGAATTGTCTTCGGCAATACAACCATGTGGAGACGAAAAATTCACGAAATTATGGTCATTATTATAACAACTGACAGCGGTTGTTAAATGTTTGTAGATAATCGTGTCATTTCCATTTGGTTTATAAGAAGACGCAAATGAAACATTATCACAATTCCAGGGTGATGGCTGATATGCCAAAAGAGTATAAAAGAAATAGTATCCATTGGTTCCTTTACACATACTATAATTCCTGCCACGGTCTGTGGTCCTTGCTATTTGCGAGCTATCCCCGGTATTTTTATCTAACTTCCATAATATGCCGTAATTTCCAACAACTG
Organism: Ferruginibacter sp.; assembly: GCA_039934735.1. Taxonomy (GTDB): domain Bacteria; phylum Bacteroidota; class Bacteroidia; order Chitinophagales; family Chitinophagaceae; genus Ferruginibacter. Next base: position 72,122 of record JBDTLP010000006.1, read on the forward strand.
TATCAATATCGTAGAAATAATTATATTCTATAAAATCAAAACTTCCTGATGCATAAGCATAAAAATTTCCATCTTCACTGCTGGTAATGTTATACCCGACATCGTTGGCAATATGTAAGTCTGGTAGTAGCATATTGAATTTATAATTCAGGCATCTTTCCCATTGGATATCGCCCGAGTTGTTGATCTTAAAAACCCATGCATCAGCATCCACTCTTCCATTAACACCCGACAATACATTTCCATCATACGAATTTGAAGTGCCAATAATACCATAGTATCCACCGTTTAATACTGCATCGCTGGCGATATCATATTTGGAACCTCCATAGCACCTGCTCCATAAAATAGCACCCTGGCTGTTTATCTTCACGATCCATATATCGCCCCCTCCGTGATTACCCGACACATCTCCGTCGTTTGAATCTGAATAACCAATACATAAATAATCGTTGTCTGTTGTTGCAATGATCTTCGTGAAATAATCTTCTCCCGAACCGCCATAAGAATGCTGCCATATAATATTTCCAGCTGTATCTAATTTTACTACCCAGGCATCATTTGTAGCGGTAGTACCATGATGGCCCGATACATCTCCATCGTTTGATTTGGAAGAGCCAATTACAATAGAAGTACCGTCGGGATTTATTAAAATATCATTTGCTTTATCATCGTTGATCCCACCAAGATATTTTTGCCACTGTACGCCAGGGATGGGGTATTGGGCAAAAGTATAGTTGTTGGAAATAAATAAAAAGTAAAAAAATAGCAGGAAAGGAAATGTCTTATTCATAATGCAGTTTTCATGATTTGAAGACAACGTTATAATTTAATTTTGCCTAATATTTTAGAGGTGAAATGTGAATGGTCAATGGTGAAATCTTTGTAGTGTTTAATTTTTCTTCGACTATATTATAGTTCGATGAATAAGTTAAGATCACACATTTTCACCTTTCACCATTCACTTACCCACAACGCCCGTTCATTGTTTTACAATCACAAGTAATTTTTATTGCACTACTTTTAATCAAGATGAACATACCATTATTTAACAAGCTTCAGCAGGAAGGCCTGTTGTCGGCATCTTCCCTTGAAAAGATTCATGCTCAAAAAGGGAAGCAATTATTTTCCCTGCATTGGGAAATAAGAACCATTTTATACCTCGGAATATTATTGCTGACAGGTGGACTTGGCATTTTAGTTTATAAAAACATTGATAGCCTTAGCCACCAGGTTGTTTTACTTTTTATCGGATTAATATGTGGGGGAAGTTTTTTTTATTGTTTCAAAAAGAAACTTCCGTTTTCTAACGGCAAAGTAAAAGCCCCGAATGCTTTGTTTGATTATATACTTTTATTGGGCTGTCTTACATTTATTATTTTCATTGCGTATTTTCAATACCAGTATAATATTTTTGGTAATCGTTATGGGCTTGCTACTTTTCTTCCAATGACGGTGCTTTTTTTTACAGCGTATTATTTTGATCATCTGGGCATACTCAGTCTTGCTATTACCAATCTTGCAGCCTGGCTGGGTATTAGTGTAACGCCTTTGCAGGTATTGGAAGCAAATGATTTCAACAACAACACAATTATTTTAACCGGAGTCTTGCTTGGAATATTTTTGGTAACAATGGGTTTGGTTTCTTTACAAAAAAATATCAAGGCACATTTTGAATTTACCTATACCAATTTTGGAATTCATATTTTATTTATTTCTTTACTGGCGGCGATGTTTCAGTTTAGTAATATTCATTTACTAATATTTCTCTTACTGGTAGCAGTTGCATTTTACTTTTATTCAAGAGCGAAGAAAGAGCAGTCATTTTATTTGTTGCTCGTAAGTACATTATACACATATATCGGTTTGTGTTACGTAGTAATACATGCGCTAAGCTATTCATTGAATTCAGGAATGGGGTCAATCTATCTCGGCTTTATTTATTTCATAGCATCAGGTATAGGACTCGTTTTATTTTTAATGCGTACCAATAAAAAACTAAAAGCATCATGATCGCTTATAATAAAACATGGTTATACAATCTGTTTGTTCAATCGGAAGCCGAAACTGCATACAATGAAAGTTGTATTACAAGAGAAGAAAAAGAATGTATCGTTGTTAAATACCCTGCTGCCTTTTATACGCCCAATATTTTTATCAGGATCGGGTTATTTATTTTAACTATAATCATTTTGATATTTTCATTTGGACTTATTGCGTTATTGTTTTGGAGTGCTGCTAAAGCGTCTGTAAGCGGGCTTGCTATTTTCTTTGCAATCATCGCTTTCGCTGCAATGGAATATATGCTCCAAAGAAAGAAACATTATCAATCCGGTGTTGATGATGCATTGCTATGGATCGCAGCCATTTCTTTATTTTGCGGAATTGTTTTGCCAAATAATTTCGATGAACTTACAACTTGTTTAGTCGGTTTTATAATCACGCTGATATGTACAACCCGTTATGCTGACAGGCTGATGGCTGCGACATGCTTTCTTTCTTTTTTAGGAATTGTTTTTTTTATTTCAATGAACATTGGTGGATTTGTAAAAGCAATAGTACCTTTTATTGTTATGGCTATTTCTTTGGTTACTTATATTTTGGCAAAGAAAAAAAATGATACAGAAACATTCAATGTATATGGACAATGTTTGGTTATCATTGAAATTGTATCTCTATTTACTTTATACGCTGCAGGTAATTATTGGGTAGTAAGGGAACTGAGCAACAGTATGTTTAACCTGCATTTACAACCTGGTCAATCTATTCCTTTTGGGTTTGTATTCTGGGGCTTTACTATTTTTATTCCTTTGTTTTATTTATTCCTGGGTATTAAAAAGAAAGATGCAGTGTTGCTTAGAGTTGGTTTGATCTTAGTTGCAGCCATCGTTTTTACAGTGAGATATTATCACACGGTACTGGCTATAGAAATAGCCATGTTACTTGCTGGAAGTATCATGATCGTAATTGCGTGGACACTCACCCGTTACCTGCGGGTTCCGAAGCATGGATTTACGCAACAAGAATTAAATTCCCGTAATGTGATGGACAATATGCATATTGAATCATTGATATTGGCAGAAACTTTTTCACAACAACCACAAACTACTGAAGGAACAAAATTTGGCGGTGGTAGTTTTGGTGGTGCCGGGGCCAGTGGTGATTTTTAAATTTCGTACGTTGTGTATGGAATATTTTATCATAATTAACTTCATAAGAAATTTTCAATACCCAACGTACAACATTCAATATTGAAGAGGATTTTACCACAGGGGAAAAGAGTTTTTATATGGAGTTTCACGGAGTTTTTATTTAATTAATAGTAACTCTGTAAAACTTATCCTTAAACTCCATTTCCTCTGTAGTAAAAAAAATAAAACGATGAAGGATATATAAGAATTTATACGAAGAAGATATTCAATCAATTATTATTTAGCTTTTATAAAATCAACAATTGCTTTTAATAAAACAGGTGATACCAGTAATGATGGATCGCTATAAGCTTTTACATTTGCTTCCCTGTCGCCAACGACTAGTTTCATTACATGATTCATATTTTCTATCAGTAATAATTTCGCAGCTGGGTTTGCTTTTGCCAAAATGGTGGCTTCTTTTTCTTTTACCTGCAGATCATTGGTTCCCTGCAATATCAAAATAGGGATCTTTAATTTTTTTATTTCAACCTGCGGATCATATTTGAACCAGCTTATCAGGTAAGGTTGAATACTTGCATCGAAATACATACTGAGAGATGGATCAACCGGAACCATTTTTCCAGCTTTTAAACTATCCAAAATGGGTGAAGTGCTCTTTTTTAATTCTTCAGATTGAGCACTTAGTTGTTCTCTCATAAGTACGTCGGCTGATTGACCCGGCCCTGAAATGGAAATATATTTATCCGCATGTTTCCCGGCGATCATTCCAATAAGCGAACCTTCACTGTGGCCAATAACAATGATCTTATTAAAACGGGTATCTTTTTTTAACAGGTCTATCCATTGGCTGACATCATCTACATAATTTTCAAATCGCATATCGGTCTGTTTCTTCATTGCCGGATAACTTTTGCCAACACCTCTTTTATCAAAACGAAGGGAGGCGATTCCATCATTAGCCAATGCATAAGCCATTTGCATAAGGTTATTATTCTTTCCTTTTATGAGGAAATTATTTCCATTTCTATCTGTTGGCCCCGAGCCTGCAATCAATAATGCAACAGGCATAACGGACAATGTTGCCGGAGTTGTAAGCGTTCCAAAAATATCACCTGTTGGCGTATGTAAAGTGATGGAAGTTTCAATATAACTGCTATCTGTAGCTGCAAATCCTGCCAGGTTAAAAAAGATTACGAGGATTAAAAGGGATAAGTATTGTTTCATTTTATTTTAAAAATTTATTAAATATAAGACTTGATGACCAATAC
>JBDTLP010000007.1:0-74442 GCA_039934735.1 Ferruginibacter sp.
TTGAAAAAAAGATAGAAGACATAAAACTTGAAAAAAATAAAGTTGTAAAGAGCCAGAAATTTGAAGAAGCAGCTTCATTAAGAGATACTGAAAAACGTTTACAGGAAGACCTTGAAAAAGCTAAGAATGTATGGGAAGAAGAAAGCAAGAACAAACGTTTCCCAATCGAAGAAGAAGATATTGCTGAGGTAGTACACATGATGACAGGTATTCCTGTTAAGCGCATGGTGCAGGCTGAAACGGATAAGTTGCGCCGCATGGGTGAAGATCTTAAAGGTGCCGTTGTTGGACAACAGGAGGCAATTTCTAAAGTTGTAAAATCTATACAGCGTAACAGGGTTGGATTGAAAGACCCTAAAAAACCAATAGGAACTTTTATTTTCCTTGGGCCTACTGGTGTTGGTAAAACAGAGCTGGCACGTTCATTGGCAAGGCATATGTTCGACAGTGATGATGCGCTTATCAGGATTGATATGAGTGAGTACATGGAAAAATTTACGGTGAGTCGTTTAATTGGGGCACCTCCGGGATATGTGGGTTATGAAGAAGGTGGTCAGCTTACTGAAAGGGTTAGACGTAAACCTTATAGCGTGATCCTGCTGGATGAAATTGAAAAAGCACACCCGGATATTTATAATATTCTGTTACAGGTATTGGATGATGGACAGTTAACTGATGGCCTTGGAAGAAAAGTTGATTTCAAAAATACCATGATCATCATGACTTCTAATATTGGAGCACGCCAGTTGAAAGATTTTGGAGAAGGTGTAGGTTTTGCCACACAAACGAGGAAAGACAACCAGGATGAAAACAACAAGGCTGTAATTGAAAAAGCGTTGAAACGTACATTTAGTCCAGAGTTTTTAAACAGGATCGATGATGTGATCATATTCAATTCACTGAACAAAGAAAATATTTTTGAGATCATCGATATTTTAATGAAAGGTGTAATGGCAAGGTTAAGTAATCTTGGATTCTCACTTGAACTGAGTACAGAGGCAAAAGATTTTATTGCAGATAAAGGTTATGATAGCCAGTTCGGCGCAAGGCCATTACACAGGGCCATTCAGAAATACCTGGAAGATCCACTGGCAGAAGAGATCTTAAATGCTTCTATAAAAAGCGGAGATGTTGTGATAGCAGAACTTGATAAGGAGAATGAAAAGATTAAATTCAGGTTGAAAGAAGAGCCGAAGAAGAAGGAAAAGAAATCAGAAGCATAACACATGTATGATCTAAGATTTATGATGTAAGATGTGAAGTTTTTTAATAAATAAGACCCACTCAAAAATGAGTGGGTTTTTTAATGCCACTGATTCACTGATTTTAAGCTGTTGGCTAAAGCCAACGGCGATAAAAAAATCAGTGAATCAGTGGCGATTTTCTGCGCCAGCAGAAAAAAATAAGGGTAATTATGGTCAATTTAAAAATCTTTATTATTCATTTTGATATGGAAGTTTTTTCACTCATTTTTGCATAGCGATGAGTAAAAAAATTATTATAACCATTGATGGCTGGTCCTCATGCGGAAAAAGTACTTTGGCAAAACAAATGGCAAAGAAGCTAAACTATGTTTATATTGACAGTGGAGCCATGTATCGTGCCATAACCTTATACTTTTTAAGGAACCATACTGATTGGTCTGATACGAATAAAGTAAAAGAAGCATTGAAACAGGTGCATCTTCATTTTGAATACAATGAAAAATCTGAACAATCGGAAATGACGCTGAACGACGAAAATGTTGAATACGTGATAAGAGATCTTGTAATTGCTGAAAAAGTAAGCGAAGTTTCCAGTATTGCAGAAGTGAGAAAATTTGCTGTAAAGCAGCAACAGAAAATGGGGCAGAAAAAAGGTATTGTAATGGATGGACGGGATATTGGAACCACTGTTTTCCCGGATGCTGAACTAAAAATATTTATGACAGCTGATATATCGGTTAGGGTTGAACGCAGATTTAAAGAGATGTTTGAAAAAAATCCAAATATAACCATTGAGGAAGTAAAGAACAATCTTGAAATGAGGGATTATATCGACTCGAACAGGGAAGTTAGCCCACTTCGAAAAGCTGAAGACGCTGTATTACTTGATAATACCCACATTACGATGGAAGAGCAGTTGACTTTTGCATTGAAACTTGTAAAAGAAAAAAGAGCCGAGCTCGCTTCTGTTTGAGTTATGAATACTGAATGAGTTGTTTTTCCTTTTATAATTTTGTTAACCAATCAACTCCATCAACTATGTATTAATATGTATAAAATTCTTGTGCTTTAACTCTCTCGGCAATACACCAAAGTATTTTTTAAAAGCGATAGAAAAATTATTTATTTTATAAAAGCCCAGTTGCGTTGCAATTTCAGAAATTGTGGTATCACCTTTTTCTAATTGTACCTTGCCCCATTCCATTCTTTTTTCCTGGTAATACTGGTAGATGTTTTTCCCATAAACAATCCTGAAATGTCTTTTTAAAGTACTCAGGCTTAAATTAAATTCTATCGCAAGCTGATCAAGATTAGGTAGTTTTTGATTGATTGACTGCATGATTTTTTCTTCAACCTTTGTCATTGTCTCATAATGTAAGGTTTGATCAGAAAGAATATCCTGCCTGTTTCTTTGTACAAGCTTATTTAAAAAATCATTGAGTAAAATAAAACTCGCCGTTTTAAGATGGATCTGTGCATATATTTTCCTGTCCAGTTCATTTGCCAATTGAGTAGCAATAAAACGGTTTTGTGTATCAAAATTTTCGGTAATGATCGTTGATTTGTTTTTAGTTGAAAGATCCTGCACCAGGCTATCCATTTTTATACTCGCCTCCGCATAATTTTCAATTAACCATTCTGTTGTAAAAATGATAATAATTCTCCTGAAGTCTTCATTTTTCCTGATTAACCCTTTTCTTATTATATCTGTAGAATACAACAGGACTTTTAATTGGTTTGAATTAAAATCGGTACTGTCGTCTTTAATAGAATCACCATTATCAAGGTTAAAAATTAATTTATACATTAATTCGGGCTCCGGAAATTCAGTAAACAGGTCAAACGATGTGTCATTTTTAAAACTTAAATTAAAATACCGAACACAAAAATTTTCTTCAAGTAATATGTTTTTTATATAGCCTGATCCGATAGACGATGGAATGTCAATGGTATCATCGGTAATTTCAGAACCAAGTTTTTGAGCTAGGTTAGAAAAGTATGCTGCAAACGGGCTACCGTCTAATTTATTAAGAATTGGCATAGTGTTAGGGTTACTACAATTTTTGAGTATCTCAAAAAAGCACCTCAATCTGTCAAATATGCGATATCAAGATACTGTTAATCTAAAATAATACAATAACCCGTAAAGTTTAAACAAAATTCTAAATAATAAGACCGTTTAATCACCCAAAATCAGTAGGTGTTTATACTCATTTTGATGAGAATTGCATAAAATTGAACTTATTTGGAACTTTTTTGACTCACTGCGGGAGGGGATTTTTAAAGTGTTGTCGTTTATGTTTTTATATCAGTAAATAAAAATGCTGATGATTACCTTACTAAAATCCCTTTGTATGAAAACCAAATTTTCCATTCAACTACTCATTGTTTTCTTTTTTGCACAATCATTAATGGCTCAAACCAACAATGTTATCAACCCTGGAGCCAGTGATATAGTAGCAGGCAATTGTTTTAAACTTAACCAGCAAAAAACGCTGCCAGCAAATGTTTCAGAGGATTGGTATGAGCAGGCAGTAAAAAAAATTGAAGAACTTGATTATACATTCCTGCAAAAGAATATGGCAAATGAGTATGTAAGTTATAATAAGGCCAATGGCCTCGATTTTAATTTACAGCCTAAAGGTTTGCATACCAGGAAGAAAGCAGGTAATGGTGATGGTTCAACCTGGGAAAATGAATTTGAACTTTTAGCTATTACAAAAGGCCTCCAGAACTGGAGTCCAAAAGCGTTTAACCGTACAGAAAATACTGATGCAAAGCTTCATTTCATTTATGATCATTTCGAAGTGGAATATATAAATGACAAGACGGGGATGCGGCAGAATTTTATCATCAATGATAAACCATCCGGAAGTCAAAGTCTTGATATAAAATTATTACTTGGAAAAAAGTTTCACTACGAATTGAAGGATAATAATAAACTCTATTGCTATAGCGATAATATAACGGGCCAATCTCCACAACTTATTTATGATGAACTAAAAGTATGGGATGCAAAAGGAACGCAGCTCCATGCACATATGGAACTTGATAAAAATAATTTATCAATTGTTGTTGATGATAAAAATGCTGTGTATCCAATCACAGTTGATCCATTGAGTCATTCACCGGAATGGACTACATCTGCGAATGGAGTACTTACTCCAATATTAACTACAGGGCAATTACAGATTGATGCTTTATATGGTTTCAATGTTGCCGGCCTTGGCGACGTGAATGGGGATTCTTATGATGATGTTGCCATTGGTGCACCTGGAGCGATTAATATTCTTGCTGGCCCATCAACAATTGTTGGCGCTGGTGCTGTGTTTGTTTATTTCGGTTCTCCCAACGGACTTTCTACCACTCCTGATAAAGTATTGAGAGCAACAACTCCTATTGCCAATGCATTATTTGGTTATAGTATTGCCGGAGGTAACGTTACCGGTAACACGAGAAATGATATTATAGTAGGTGCACCAGGTGATAAATATACAACCGCCGTAAGTGGCTCTCCGGCCACTGCGAGTGTTACAGCAGGAAAAGTATATGTGTTCAGGGGAGAAGATATGTCCAGCGCATCTCCTTCTCCGTTACTTTCTATATTTTTAAAAGGTTCGGCATGTTTTACCAATGGTGTTCTTGGTTTGTTAGGCTCTAATGTTTCCATTAATGCTTTATTTGGTTTCTCTGTTGCTGTTACAGAAGATATGACCGGTGATGGCCTTGGCGAAATTATAGTGGGGTCTCCAGGCTATGCAGAACTTGGCTTGCTTCCAATAAGAAGTGGAGCGGCTTTTGTTTTTTATTCTCCCAATCTTGCAACAAATACGTTTACAAAATTAACGGCTCCATCATCTTCGTTGCTTGACCTGGCGTTGGTAAATAACCAGGGTTTACTTTTTGGATTTAGTGTAGATGGCCTTGGTGATTATAACCAGGATGGCAAGCCGGATGTAATAGTTGGCGCACCTGCAGGCATAACATTGAGCGTAGGCAATATCCTTGGGGGCACTGCATATATTTATAAAGGTACAGGCGCAGGTGTTAACACTACAGCGATCACTCAATTACGAGCAGCTCCTTCCTTAGTAAATACAATTAGTAATCTTTTTGGATTTTCTGTTCGTGCTGTAAGAAACGCAAATGGATCAAGAAATGGAAATGTATTAGTCGGTGCGCCTTCGGGCAATCTATTGAGTAATTTATTAAATGGATTGAAATTAAAGGCAGGTTCTGTAAATGTTTTTAAAAGTAAAAGCATCGTACTCCCGCAAGAATATCCTGCACAAACAATTCAATCTCCAAGAGGAAGTTCACTTTTATCAATACTCGGCGGACAAAATATTGACATAAGTGCTTTATTCGGTGCATCCATAGACAATATGCTTGATGTGAATTGCGATGGCATTAATGATATTATTATTGGTGAGCCATTATCAACTTCTGTTGGAATAATCAGTGCAAATGTTATTGGTGGAGCTGCTACTATTTATACCGGAAAATCAGATGGCACTTATAATACGGTTCCTTACTGGAATCTTGAAAACAATGTTTCTTATAATGCTGGTGTAAATGCGGGTAGCCTTTTGGGTTATAGTGTGGCAGGAGCAAGGCATGTACGAGGACCCATGCAGGGAGTGAGATGCATAGTTGGTGCTCCGGGTGCTGCATTGGATTTTAGCTCAGGAATTTTTAACCTGGGTGGTACTTTCGGTACTTTATTTAGTTTTGCTGCCGGCAACAATGGCCTTGGAAAAACATACATGTTTGGATTTAACAATTGTGGCGTGATCTATAATCCTGATGTAAATGTTACCTATGTAAATGTGCCTGTTCCGGGAAATGTAAATACGAATGATGTTGTTCCTTCTGGTACAACATATGGAACGCCGGTTCCGTCAGGAACAAATCCATCGGGAGGGTCAATCAATATGTTGTCTGATGGTACTTATACATTTACAAGTACAACACCCATTGTATTTATTTATTTTGTTCCTGTATGTCTGCCAGGTGAATCAATGCCTTGTACACCGGTTGAATTAACAATAACAGTATTAACATCGGGCGTAAATAATAATCCGCCTGTGGCAAATACAGATATAGCTACAACAATGACTGCTGTTCCTGTAGCAATAAAAACACTTGTCAATGACAAGTGTTACAATATTGGCTGCACATTAAACACTGCCAGTGTACAGGTAACAGCGCTTCCATCTCATGGAAATGCATCTGCTAATCACGCAACAGGTGACATTACATATACTTCATCAGCGGGATTTACCGGCAAGGACACGCTTACTTATATTGTTTGTGATAATGCAGCGCAATGTGCAACTGCCAAACAAATAATTACTGTGTATGCATCGGGTATTTCTAATATCACGCTTGCAGCAGATGATTATGTAACAACTTACCAGGATGCTGCAATAAGTGGTAATGTAAAAACAAATGATACAGATCCTGAAAATAATACTCAAACTGTTTCTTCACAAACAACAACAGTGCCTGGCCAGGGAACGCTGGTATTGAATACAGATGGTAGTTTTTCTTTCGTGCCGGTGGCAGGCTATACCGGTCCCGTAGAATTTCCTTATACAACATGTGATAACGGTACACCGGTAGCTTGTGCAAATGCAACGCTATACATATTGGTAATTCCAAATGGTACGCCACTAGCCGTAAAAGTTAGTTCCTTATCTTATACACAAAAAAGCTGCACCGTGCAGTTAACCTGGACAGCCATGCAGGACGATGAACTAAAACAATATATCATTGATAATTCTGTCAATGGATCAGATTGGGTAAACATCGGAACTGTTGATACAAAAGGAACATCAACAAGTAATGATTATAGTTTCATACATAGTACTCCTGTAAAAGGAGGAAATTATTATCGCCTTGAAATGATTGATAAGCAGGGAAGAAAAACATACAGCAATATGTTGAATGCAAATGTATCCTGTTCAAATGTCGATATCGTGGTAAATCCAAATCCGTTTACAGATAGATTGATGATATATTTTACATCTGAAAAAGAAGAAACGGTTACGGTTACCCTTTATGACAATGCAGGAAAAACAGTATTATCAAACCAGGTATCTGTAAAGGCAGGATCAAACCAGGTTAAATTAAAAGACCTTGGCAAACTGGCTGCAGGCGTTTATATCATCAAAGTAAAAACATCTGCCGGAACACTCAATCAAAAGTTAGTGAAATAAAATATTGAATGCTGTAGTTTAAAACTGTCTCCGAAAGGGGGCAGTTTTTTTTATACCGTGTTTTCACCCTTTTATTAATTAATATCAAAAAAACAATACTTCATCTGCATAAATAAATTATATATGATTTATATTGCAAGTTTTCTACCGAAAACTTAAATACTGTAATGAGGAAATTTTTAGTCGTACTTGTATTGTTGTGTATTAATTTTATTAGCGATGGGCAATCAATTTCTCCTGCATCATCTACTATTTGTCCTGGTGGAGTAAGAGCGCTTACGGTGTCACCGGTACCAGCAGGGACTTCTTTTCAATGGCTGCAAGGACCCAGCTATACAGTAGTTCCTGGTAGTTTTTTTAATCCATTTATTGCAACAACTCCGGGAACGTATTACGTTCAAATATCAGGTGCGTCACCTTTGGATACTATTGGTCCAGTTACAATAGCATTGGCACCAGTTCCTACTGCCAATTTTACTTTTGCTCCAAATAGTATCCAATGCGGAAATAAGCCCTACACTTTTACAAGTACTTCAGGTTCCAATCTTACTTATTTATGGGATTTTGGAGATCCTAATTCTTCACCTAATAATAGTTCCACAACCAGTCCAACAATACATAGTTTTACAGGAGACCCAGGTATTCTTACCCAGTTAATGCCCGTCACTTTGACTGTAACAAATACAGCCGGTTGTTCAGGAAGTGTAACACAGAACGTGACTATTAACCAGGTGCCGAATGCGGTATTAACAAGCACAGCTAATTCAATTCCTTTTCAAGGATTAACTTATTTTACGGCTTGTAGTTTATCTCCGGTTCTTTTTACTTTCAGTAATGCATCACAACCTACAAGTAATTCAAATTATCAAATTATATGGGGAGATGCTTCTGCATCTTATAATTCTGCTTCGCCACCTGTTGGGCAAACGCATACTTATAATGTAGGTAACTATATACTTCAATATATTGTTTTGGGAACAAATGGTTGTCCGGATACAACACGATATGGCGTTTTTGTAGGAAGTGCTCCAAATGGCGGAATAGGGACAGAAAATCCTGATCTTTATAAATGCACAGGAGCTACTTTTAGTTTTCCTTTTTTGCCATCAACATTTTCAAATTCAGCTGGTACCAGTTATACAATTACGGTTGATGATAACACAGCTCCAACTGTATATACGCAAGCTACACTTCCGCCAGCATTCATGCACACATTTAATACCAGCAGTTGTGGCGCCGGTGGAAGTGGGATTAATTATTTTACTGTTTCAATCCTGATTACAAATCCTTGTAATATTGCAGGTATCCCGGGATCTATTGGTGGAATTAAAATATCTGAAACACCCGTAGCTAACTTTCTTGTTTCCAGAGATACAATTTGTGTAAATCAAACTGTAAATTTTACAGATATCAGCACCAATCAATATGTTACTAATTTGGGTACTTGTTCGCCAGGAAAATCACTTTGGACAGTAACGCCAGGTGTACAAGGCATAAACTGGACTATTACATCTGGTGCTTTGGGAAATAGTAATGGGGATCCTTTACCTTCAGGATGGAACCCTGCTGGTTCAGGCTCATTACAAGTGCAATTTATTACGCCAGGTACTTATTCGGTGAGTTTACAAACAGGCGGTAGTGATAGTTGCGGGTTAGATCAAATTACTAAAACAATTTGTGTTAATCCTGTTCCAACAGGTAGTTTTTCTGTAAATCAAAATACAGGTTGTGATACATTGCTTGTAAATACTACAACTGTAACAAGTACGCCTACCTGCGGCAATAACAGGTATCTATGGACAGTAAGTTATGCAGCAACTGCCGGATGTACGCCTTCAACAAGTAATTATATTTATTTGAGCGGAAACAATACTTCTGTTCAGCCACAATTCCAGTTTAATACCCCCGGTATATATACGTTGGACCTTGTAGTAATCAGTCCGGCTGCTGCCTGTACATCTGCTGTTGCAACGCAGGTTATAACAGTGAAAGGAAATCCCGTTGTAGGTATCGATCCTTTTCCTGCATCAATATGTGTTGGAGGTACAATAGATCCTTCTGCATCTGTAACCTGTTATACAATTGGAAATAGTTATGCGTGGTCTTTTCCAAATGGTTCTCCTATATCTTCTACAGACCCCGACCCGACGCCCATAATTTACAATACGGCTGGTTCATACACAGTCACAGTCGGAGTAACAAATGAATGCGGAACCACAAATGCAAACCAGTCAATTCTGGTGCAGGATGTAACCATTGCGAACGCAGGTCCAACCCAAACGCAATGCGGAAGTACTATCACAATGGCAGCCAACACAGCTTTAACGGGAACGGGTACATGGACACAACTTAGCGGAATTCCGGCAACAATTACAACGCCAACATCACCAATAACTACCATTACAGGATTAACAACCGGTACGTATGTTTTTACCTGGACCATTACAAATGGCGGATGTATTAGTTCCTCCAATGTTACCATTAATATATCTTCCGGGCCTACCACATCAAATGCAGGTATCGACCAGGATCTTTGTCTTCTAACATCTGCAACATTAAATGCCAATGCGGCTGTTGTTGGAACAGGACATTGGACACAGCCAAGCGGTCCGGTTGCGGTGATCACTGATGCTAATTCTCCAACAACTACTGTTACAGGATTAGGAGTGGGTATCTATGTTTTCGAATGGACAATCACTTATCTCAATTGTTCTCCAAGTACTGACGATGTAACAATATCAGTTTATAACAATCCTTCAACAGCGATTGCAGGTAATAACCAGGTTATTTGTTCTTCTGTTGCAACCATGGCTGGAAATTCGCCTGCTATTGGAACAGGTGTATGGACGCAAGCGAGTGGTGCAGCTGGTGCTGTGATTACCAATGCATCATCTCCAACAACAACAATAACTGGTTTGAATGCAGGAATATATTCTTTTCAATGGACAATATCCAATGGGAACTGTCCTTCAAGTAATGATATAGTTCAAATAACGGTCACGGATATACCCACATTGCCAGATGCAGGAACTGATCAATCATTATGTGCAGTAACGTCAACAACTCTTAGTGGCAACACAGCAACTTCAGGAACGGGAACATGGACACAGGTTAGCGGCCCCCCAGCTATGATAACCAATGCAACATCCGCATCTACATCTGTAACCAATCTTATACCTGGTACTTTTGTTTTTGCCTGGACGATTGGTAATAATGTTTGTCCATCCAATTCAGATAATGTAACGATCATCGTTTCTGCAAATGCTACTGTTGCGAATGCGGGGCCAGATCAAACAAAATGTGGCACAACGGTTACGATGGCTGCTAGCAATGCTGTAGTTGGCATTGGAGTATGGACACAACTTAGTGGCGCTGCAGCAAATATTGTTAATCCTTCATCAGCAACTACAATTATTAATGGGCTAACTCCCGGTACCTATGTTTTTACATGGACAATTACAAATGGTGCATGCGTTAGTTCATCTAATGTTAGTATTACCATTTCTTCAGGCCCAACTATTTCTAATGCAGGTACTGACCAGGATTTATGTCTGGCATCATCTGCTACATTAAATGCTAATGTGCCTTCTGTTGGTGTAGGAGTTTGGACACAGGTTAGTGGTGCTGCATCAACTATTACCAATCCTTCCTTAATAAACACTACTGTTACAGGATTAACAGTTGGCACTTATGTTTTCAGATGGACAATCAGTTTTAGTAATTGTACTCCGAGTACAGATGATGTTCAGATAAAAATTTATGCTAATCCAACAACAGCAAACGCAGGCATTGATCAAAACATTTGTTTGCCATCTACGCAACTGGCGGCTAATGCAGCATTGATTGGAATTGGTGCATGGACACAGACTTCCGGAACTCCAATAACGATTACTGATCCATCATCAGCAACTACAACTATTTCGGGATTAGCAGGCGGGACATATAGTTTTACATGGACGATTACAAATGGCCCTTGCCCTGCTAGTAATGATGTTGTGCAAATTATTTATTCAACCATTGATAATAATCTGATCAATGGAGTAACATCCATATGTACCGGCCTTGTTCCCCCAACCATCACCGGTAGTATTCCTACAGGCAGCGTTGCCCCATATACTTATCAATGGCAGTTGAGCACAGATGGAGGAGCAACATGGAATAATATTCCTGGTGCAACGAATGTGGATTATAGCCCCGGTGTACTTACTACAAGTATTTGTTACAGGAGAATTGTAACAACGGTTCTTTGTTCCGGAGCCCAGGGAAGCCCATCGAATGTATTATGTATTACAGTGAATCCTGATGCTCATGCTTTGTTTACTGCATCCAATACACTTCTTTGTGCACCCGTTAATCTTGATACTGTAATAACTGTAACAGCATTTCCACTTCAAAATCAACAATATAACTGGTATCATGATAATATGCTCATTCCAGGAACAACAAATGGGTTACCGCCATCTTATATTATCAGTTTGCCTGGACAAACAGTTGTTATCACACTTATTACTACCAGTCCGTTTGGATGCAGGCAGGATACAATGAGTATTACATTTAACACACGGCCAAGTGTAACCGCAGATTTTATTAAAGATACGATTTCAGGTTGCGGCCCCTTGCCTGTAATTTTCACAAATACATCCAGCATATTAAATAATACAATAGAATTTTACTGGGATTTTGGAAATGGTACAACATTGAACAATGTAATGCAACCTCCCTCGCCTGTTATTTATCTTGCAAGTCCTGATTTCAGGGATACAACTTATTTCATAACACTCAAAGCTTTTTCAGGTTGTGATACAACCATAAAAAGAGATAGTGTAAAAGTTTTTGCAAATCCCAAAGCCAGGTTTATATCATTTGCAACAGGCTGCTCTCCATTTCCGGATACGATCATCAATAATTCATTTGGACAGGATGCTTCTACTATTTATCATTGGGATTTTGGTGATGGCAATACTGCAACAACTTTTACAACCGGAACATTCTATCATACATATATCACTGGTGTTGTTGATACATTTACGATCACGCTCATCATGGAAAACAGGTGTGGTAGCGATACGCAAAGAACGAATGTAATCGTTTCGCCAAGTTATATCCAGGAGCATATCACTATTAATGGTACTGACTTGTATGGTTGTGCTCCGCATATAGTTAATTTTCAAAATAGTTCTTTAGGAGCATCCGTATTGTACTGGAATTTTGGAGATGGATCACCAATAGAAGCAATTCCAAACAGCCAATCAACCATAACGCATACTTATTTTACGAGTGGCGTATTTTCTATTAGTATAACCCTGGAAAATTATTGTACAGATACAACGGTTATAAAACAAGTTACTGTTTACGATCCGCCGGTAGCTTCATTTACACTTTCAAATACACAATTGTGTACAGGCAATGCTGTAACAACAAACAATACTTCTACCAATGCAAACTCATACGAATGGTTTTGGGGCGATGCCACAAGTACTGCAGGATTTAATGCATCACATACTTACACAACGGGTGGTATATATTTTATAAGGCTCGTTGTTAGAAAACTAAATGTATTTGGGGTAGCCTGTACCGATACTTCTGCACCTGTACAGGTAACTGTTGTAGATCGTATTCCTGCTGTAATTGATATTGTTCCTGGTAATAATGCCTGTGTTCCTTATACTATCAATGTATCTGCAAATGGAGCAGCTGCAGCGGCACAGGTTGACTGGTATTTTTATGACAGTAACACAGCGCCTGGCATCTTTCATGTTAGCGGGCCAACAGCATCTTACATTTACAATGTTGATGGCATTGATAGTGTAAAATTAGTTGTAGAAAATACAGCAGGCTGCAAGGATAGTACAGTGAAAATATTTACTGTTTATAAAACACCGCTTGTAAATTTTACGCCAATCAATATTAAAACATGTAATACTGATACCACTGCGATATTCAACGTATCACTTAATTATTCAGGAACAGATCCAGTTACTTACGAATGGTTCATCAATGATATTTATTCAGGGAATAGCAATCCATTTGTGTATAATTTTCATGCAGCTTCCGGTGTCACTGCTGTGAATGAGTTTACCATAAAAGTGCTGGTACGCAATTCCGTTGGTTGTGGTGATACAACGATGCTGGGTAATTTTATTATTCAAACTTTAGGTCAGCAACATATTGTTGTTTCACCATCGCTTGTACAGGAACAGCCTCATTACACTTTTTCATTCAGTGATACATCATTGGTATTGCCAAACGCTACTTATTTATGGTCGCCTGGTAATATTAATGGCCAACAAATTCCAGGCAATAATATCACTTATACCTATGGGGATACTGGTATTTACCATGTAAAATTAGATGTGCAGGATTATGAAACAGGTTGTTTAGCTACTGATACGGTAAATGTATTTATACTTGCCATTCCTGGTTATTTATATGTGCCAAATGCATTTTGCCCAGGATGTCATAAAGCAGAGTTGAGACAATTTTTACCATTGGGAAAAGGCCTGCGTGATTATCACTTATCTATTTTCAATACATGGGGACAAAAAGTTTTTGAAACAAGAAGCCTTGATGCCAATGGTATTCCTGATCAACCATGGAATGGCAATTGGTCGAATGGGCAAAATACACAACAGGGCGCATTTAGCTGGCATATAGAAGCACATTATATAAATGGGTCGGAATGGAAGGGGATGTTGAATCCACTAAGCAAACACCTGGAGAAGCAAGGTTTTATTTCAATATTACGCTAACGAATTAAGATGAAAATAGTACGAACTAAAAACTGCAAATATTTATTAATAGGAATGCTTTTGTTTATAACAAGGTTTACAGCAGTTGCACAAGATCCCGTTTTCTCACAGCCTTATATGGCACCGGTATATTTGAATCCGGCAGCAACTGGTTCTGGTGATCATGATCTGCGTATAAGCGGTATTGTTAGGCGCCAATGGTGGTCCATTCCTTCAAGGTTTACCTATGGAGCTTTTTCTATTGATAAATTTCTTCCATCGCTTCAAAGTGGTATTGGATTTATGGCAACCACTTCAAGTGAAGGCTATATTAAGAAAACAGGATTGTATGCTTCTTATGCTTATACGTTTTGTCCTGGTACTTCTTCGATTGCATCAAATGGCGATATGCCCAAGTGGTTCCTTACAGGCGCTTTGCAAATGGGATGGGCACAGAGAAGGGTTGATTATAAAGACCTGCTTTTTGCAGACCAGATAGATGCCAATGGAACCATCCCTGGCTCAACAACAGGAGCTGACCTGCCCATTAACAATGGTAAATGGTATTTTGATATTTCACCCGGGTTGTTTTTTAATTACAGGTTAAATGGCGATAGCCGCATATTGATTGGTGCAAGTGCAAGACATGTGAACAGGCCTGATGAATCTCTTATTGCAACAAATGACAAAGCAAGGAGTATGTTGCCTGTTTTATGGTCGGGTAATATTTTATATACAAATAGTAACAATGAACACTGGACATATAGTATTGGCGCCAATGTAAGCAAACAACAGCAGAATCAACTTTTGCAGGTAGGCGTTGAAGTTACACAAAACGATTATGATATTGGTATTGCTGCATGGTACAGGGGAGGGGCTACTTTTCAAAACCCGGATGCTATTACTTTATCATTGTCATTTAATCTTTCCGGAAGAAACAATCAACGAAGTAAGATCAGGGCAGGTATTGCACACGATTCATCTGTGGGTAATAAAAAATATTCCAACAATGGAGGCAGTTCTGAATTTGCATTTGTGTGGGACCAGGATACTTACACTACCAATGGTGATAACCCATGCAAACCGGAAATAAGTTCGAGAGAATGTCCGCATTCGGTGCGATAGAGGAATTGAATAACAAAAAATACAAGGCTATTTATCTTTTATATTTGAAATGCTTTTGCTATTTCTTCAAATGCTTTTTTATTATCAAAAAAAGTTAAAACCTTTACGATCACTTCTTCCACCATAGCATCGGGGCAACTTGCGCCACTTGTTATTAGAATTTTCAAAGGTTCAGTGGATGGTAAAAAATTATTCGTTATCAATTCTTTTTTATGATGAAAATTAAAATGAGCTATCTCGTTGCGTGAAATTATTTTTTCCGCATTATTAATAAAATAGGTAGGAAGTTTTTCTTCGCAAAGTTCAACCAGGTGAGAAGTATTGCTACTGTTATACCCACCTACAACAATAGCAAGATCTGCAGGTTGTTTTAATAAACCATACACAGCAGATTGATTGTCGTTGGTTGCATAACACAATGTGTCACGTGTGTCAGCAAATCTTTCTTCTGCATTTGATTCTGGTAAATTATATTTTTCAGCCATTATCTTTTTAAGAAAGTCAGCGATCGCCTGGGTATCGCTTGCCAGCATTGTTGTCTGGTTTACAACACCAATTTTTTCCAATGCAGTTGATGCATCAAAATTTTCTGAATACCTTCCTTCAAAATCTTTATAGAAATTTTCTATTGGTTCTTGTCCTGTAATGTATCTCGATAATTTTATTGTTTCTGCCATATCATTTACAACGATCGTTGGCGTATTGGCAGCGGCATGTGAAAAGGTTGCCCTGGTTTCTTCATGGGTTGGTTTGCCATGTACGACAACGGTGTAATTTTTTTGTGCGATCTGTTCGCTCCTGTTCCAAACCTTTTCAACAAATGGACAAGTTGTATTGTATTTCTCTATTGCAATTCCAATGGCAGTTAATTTTTTTTCAACGTCGAGTGTAGTCCCAAATGCCGGGATCAATACAACATCTTCTTTTGTGAGTGTATCAAATGGAACAATTTGTTTGCCATAAGTATCCTGCAAAAATTGTATTCCTTTTTCCTGGAGATCACTATTCACCTTTGGATTGTGGATCATCTCACTCAACAAAAAAATACGTTTGCCCGGATTTTCTTCAATCGTTCTGAAAGCAATTTCAATAGCATTCTCAACACCATAACAAAAACCAAAATGCCTGGCAAGAAAAATTTGTACTGCACCAAAATCAAGCAGGGTAGGACTAAAATCTTTTTTCATTTTATCTTCCTGCTTCCTTTTTTCTTTAATAGCGGATATGAGTGGACTGCGATAGGTGAAGGGGATGCTAAATTGTTTCATTGTTTTGCAAATTTACGAATTGCTGTTGAGAAAGTTGATGAGGTTAACAGGGTTGATATAGTTGATAGCGTTAACAAGGTTGATATAGATTGTGAATCCTTTATTAACTTTATCAACATGTCAACTTTTCAACAACTCAACATTTACGAAGTTAACCTCAGGCAATACACGCCTGAAGGAACGATAACTGCCTTTATACAACATTTACCTCGCCTACACGATATGGGCGTTGAAGTACTTTGGATAATGCCCATTCATCCAATTGGTGTTTTAAACAGGAAGGGAATATTGGGAAGTTACTATTCAGTAAAGGATTTTTATGATGTGAATCCTGAATTCGGAACGAAAGAGGATTTTAAAATACTTGTTGAAAGAGTACATGGATATGGAATGAAAATTATCATCGACTGGGTTGCCAATCATGCAGCATGGGATAATAACTGGACGACAACCAATCCTGAATTTTTTGAAAGAAATGATGCAGGAAATTTTAAATCTCCTTTTGATTGGAGCGATGTAATTCAAATTGATCATTCCAGTAAAACTGAACAGGCAGCCATGCTTAACGCAATGAAATATTGGATCACTGAATTTGATATTGATGGTTTTCGTGCCGACCTGGCGCATCTTACTCCATTGCCATTTTGGATAAATGCACGTACATCTCTAAACACAATTAAAAAAGATCTTTTATGGTTGGCAGAAACAGAAGAAACAAATTACTACGAAGCTTTTGATATTTTGTATGCATGGAAATGGATGCATGCTACGGAAACTTTTTTTAAAGAAAACAAGGATATAAATTCATTGATCTCATTATTGCAAACACAGCAACAAGATATTCCTAAAGATGCATGGCAATTATATTTTACATCCAATCACGATGAAAATAGCTGGAATGGAACTGAATATGAAAAGTATGGCATCTATGCAAAAGCACTTGCCGTATTTAATTATACATACTGCAACAGTGTGCCACTCATTTACAGTGGGCAAGAACTTCCAAATTATAAACGCTTAGCTTTCTTTGAAAAGGACATTATTGAATGGAAAGAAAATATTGAACTACATGCTTTTTATAAAACCTTAATTACGTTTCATAAAAATAATTTCACTGCTGGGGAATTGAGATTTCTTCCTTCACAAAAAAATATGCTGGCATTCATACGTCAAAAAGAAGAAAAAGCAATATTGGTATTTTTAAATCTTGATAAAGAAAAACGAAGGCTGGATTTTCCTGACACGGGTATTAATGGAAATTATAAAAACATTTTTACAGGTGAGATGGTTTTCATTTCAGAAAATATTACAGTGGAGTTAGAAGCAGGAGGTTTTTTATTGTTTTTTAGTAATTAAAGTTTACAGCTTTTCAAAAGCTGTAAACTTTAATTACTAAAAAACTGAACATTGAATATTGCACGTCGAATATTGAATTTAACACAGAGCCTCCAACAAAAACCAAAGCCCCGAATTTACGCAGGGCTTTAATTCATAATTCATAATTCTTAATTCATAATTTTGAATTCCTTACTCAGTATCCAACGTGATAGGATATTCATACAACCCATCATACCCAGGATAAAATCCACTAAGCGTAAATGATTTATTAGCACCAATTGCCGTCTTAAGATCTTCAACAGTAGTTACTTCTTTGCTATTTACTTTAAGGATAACAAAACTATCTTTCATGCGTGTTTGTGTTTCAAGGGCACCACCGGAATTTATTTTTTTAACGATAACGCCGCCGCTAACACCAAACTCTTTTGATTTTTTAGGATCAAGCGTTAAAAATGAACCTCCAAGCATATCAATAAGCGCATCATTTTTTACAATATCATAATTGCCTATTTTATTTTTTAAAGTAACGGTTATGGTTGCTTCTTTGTCATCACGTAAATAAGTTACAGGTACTTTATCACCTGGTTTGTAACGGCTCACCTGTTCCATTAATTCAGCGCCATTGGTGATATCTACACCGCTCACTTTTTCTATCCTGTCACCTTTGCGTAAACCTGCAGCATAAGCACCACCATCTTTTTCTACATCAATGGCATAAATGCCATCGTATGCAGTTAAAGGAATTCCTACAGCTTTTTTGCGCTCATCGGTCATGTTTTGATCAGCTGCATTGCCAAATTGTATGCCCAGGTAACCTCTTTGTACGGTACCAAATTTAATCAGGTCATCTACCACTTTTTTTGTGATATTAACGGGTATTGCATAAGAATAACCTGAATAATATCCTGTTGGTGAATTGATCGCTGAGTTAATACCAATTAATTTTCCATCGGTATTTATAAGTGCGCCACCACTGTTTCCCATATTCACGGCAGCATCGGTTTGAATGAAAGATTCAACGCCGCCGTTTGTATTACCGGATTTGTCCTTGTTAAGGCCAAGGCTTCTTGATTTGGCGCTTACAATACCTGCTGTAACGGTGGTTTCAAGATTCAATGGATAGCCAATTGCCAATACCCATTGCCCAATCTTCACATCATCAGAATTGCCATAAACAAGATAAGGAAGTGCGGTAGCATCAATTTTTATAACAGCAAGGTCATAAGCAGGGTCAGTTCCAATAACTTTTGCTTTATAGACTTTTTTATTATTCAGTGTTACGGTAATTTCATCTGCATCCTGTACCACGTGGTTGTTTGTAACAATAAATCCATCATCACTGATAATAACGCCGGAGCCAGATGCTCTTTGTTCAGGGATCATGTTGTTCCTTCTTCCAAAAAGCTGGTTGAACATGTCATCATCGAAGATATCACCAAAGGGATTTTGTTGTTGAGTACGGGGAAGATTATTGTTGATCTGTTTTGCGTTGGTTTTGGTTTTAATGTGCACAACCGTCGGGATGGCTGTTTGTGCCGGAGCGGTAAAATCAACTGCGCCTGGCGGTGGTGGTGGATTTCCTTCGTTGTAGCCAGCATATTTGTAATTGGCTGGTAATACACCTGCCTGTTGGCCTGCAACAGCATTGTCTTTTTTTGTAAAATGGCTATAGCCCATAATAACAGCAAAAGCGGTAGCGGCGCTGATAGCAACGGTCCCAAATACTTGTTTTAGTTTCATTTTTTATAGGTTTTAAAATTTATTTTATCGAAGTTTCAAATCATATGCCCGCCTACAAAATAACGACGGATTGTCATTATGATTTTAACCTCCCGGCATGTTTAACATTAAATTAGTAAGACCTTCGTAGATGACTATAAAGATAATAAAAACTCCATGGTATCAATGCCATCTGCATAAGAAAATAATCCGGGTTTTTGGGCCTCCCCAAATGGAGTGAATTTATATCCTGAAATACATTGAATATCTTCCTGCGCTTTGAGTTTTTCGGCTAGTTTTATTTCGTCATCATAATATTCATAATGAAGTACGCTGATGGGGGAAAAAAGGTTTTCATTTTCTACCAAAATTGTACAACCATTGGTCATGTAATAGACATTATTCAGCAGCAGTATTGAAAGCTGGTAATCGTAATTATTCGCATATTTATTTTGATCCCTTATAGCTGAATACTTATCGAATGCACCTAAAAGCGGGATAAAATCGTATCCGGTTGGTACAAATAATTTTGTGACATTTCTACAGCCAAGCCCATAAAAAAGATGAACATCATCTGCCAGTTTTTCCAGGTCTTCTGCTGATTCATTGCCGGTAAGTACCCCCACGGATGTTTTATTATGCCGAATGATGTTGGGATACTTTGAAAAATATTGTTCAAAATGTCTTGCAGAATTGTTGCTGCCTGTAGCAATATAAGCATCACAACCCTTCAGCATCTCAGCAATAGATATCACATTTTGAATTTCTATATCGAAGCTATAAAGCTTTTTAATTAGATGTTTTAACAATACATCATCCTTTGAAGATAATTTGATCGTTTGCGAATGCCCGCTGATAAATACCGCTAAAAAATCATGAAAGCCCACCATGGGGATATTACCGGCCATTACGATACCTACATTCTTTGGAGAAATATTATCATCAAGATGATAATGTGCCACCCATTTTTCCAAAGCATCCTTTTGTAAATACTGCTCAACAATATTTGCAGTGGCAATATCAATAAAATCATGTGTGAACCATGGATTTTTCTGAAAGGCATTTTCTTTTACTTCCTGCCATTCATCATCATTTTTTTTTAAATAATTTCCTAACTCAATAAATAAATTAATCCGGTGTTGTAAATTCATCTTAGATTATATAAATTGCAACAAAAATACAACAGATGGCAATAAAGATAACAGATGAATGCATAAACTGCGGCGCTTGCGAACCAGAATGTCCAAATAACGCTATTTATGAAGGTGGCGTAGAATGGGCCGTATCAGATGGTACCACAATAAAAGGCAGTTATAAACTAATGGATGGTTCTACGATGGATGCAGACCAGCGTAATGCACCCATAGCAAGTGATATTTATTATATCGTACCAAACAAGTGTACAGAGTGCCAGGGCTTTCATGAAGAGCCACAATGTGCTGCCGTATGCCCGGTTGATTGCTGTGTTCCTGATGAAGCCTATCGTGAAACGGTAGACGAACTGATGGATAAGAAATCCAGAATGCATATTTAATTCTTAAAGCCGGAAGGCTTATACAAGCAGGTGATATTTCCTGTTCAGCAGGCGAGGGTATTGTTCAATACTTTCGCCTTTTTGTTTATTATTGCTGCTGCTTACTTTCTAATAGATATAAAATAAATGCTGATGAAAAATTACGCAGCTTTTTTAGTTTTACTTGCTTGTTTTAGTTCCTGTTCTCGTAAAGAGAATAAGCCCGCCGAATCAAAAGGAGCTGGCAAAATTGAATTAATGGGTGTTGATAAAGCTTTCTCCGACATGAGCGAAGCTCAAGGGATGAAAAAAGCATTCATTGATTTTATTGATAGCAATGGTGTTTTGCTCAGGCCCAATCACCTGCCCATCGTTGGCGCCGATGCCATTGATTACCTGATACAGGAAAAAGATTCAGATTATACACTTACCTGGGAACCTCATAATGCCGAAATAGCTACATCCGGCGACCTTGGTTATACATATGGCATTTACCAGTTACATTTAAAAGAAAAGGATACCAGCCTCTACGGTTCTTATGTAAGCATTTGGAAAAAGCAAAAGGATGGCAAGTGGAAATTTGTACTTGATTGCGGAAATGAAGGTGTTGGGGAAGAATAATTTGAAAATTTGGAGATTTGAAAATTTGAAGATGAAAATGTCGTCCATCTTCAAATCAACTCATTTTCAAATCTTCAAATCTTCCGTTTTTTTTGTTTCTTTGCTCACAAATGATCTTATAAAAAACAATGAAGAAAAATATTGCATTGGTTACTGGCGGCTATTCGGGAGAGTCAGTAATATCTTATAAAAGTGCTGAAACCATTAAGCAAAATATCGATATTGATAAGTGGAATTGTTATCTCATAGACATCAATCCTGCCGGTTGGTTCCATGAATCATCAACAGGCGAAAAGATTTCCGTTGATAAGAATGATTTTTCTATTCTAGTTAATGGTAATAAAATAAATTTTGATGCAGTTCTTGTCGGATTACATGGCACACCCGGTGAAGATGGAAAATTACAGGGATATTTTGATTGCCTCGGGATTCCTTATACTTCTTGTGATGCAGCTACATCTGCATTAACTTTCAATAAAAGATATACGGTTGCTGTTGCTGCTTTTGCTGGCATACATGTTGCAAAGTCATTGCATCTTTTCAAAGATCAGCCATTGAGCAGCGATGCTATTTTACAACAATTATCATTACCCGTATTTGTAAAACCAAATAATGGCGGAAGCAGCCTTGGGATGAGTAAAGTAAATGAGCCAGCGGTGCTTGATGCGGCACTTGCAAAAGCTTTTAAAGAAGACAACCAGGTGCTTGTTGAAGAGTTCATCAGTGGAAGAGAATTTACAATCGGTGTTTTTAAATCAAAAGGAAATATCATTGCTTTACCAATTACAGAGATTATTACAAAAAATGAATTTTTTGATTTCCAGGCAAAATATGAAGGAGCCAGTGAAGAAATAACACCGGCAAAAGTGGAAGAATCCATTGCAGAGAAAGTAAGAAACGAAGCAAGAAAGGCATATGCAGTTTTTAACTGCAGGGGCGTTGTAAGGATTGATTTTATTTACAATGAACAATCCGGCAATCCGCACATGCTGGAAATAAATACGGTGCCAGGACAAAGTGCGGCAAGCATCGTTCCGCAGCAGGTGAAGTCGATGGGTTGGTCATTGAAGGAATTTTATTCGGCGCTGATAGAGGAGTCATTAAGCTTGTAGCATTTTAAAAAATGTAGAATTATGAATTATGAATGTGGTTCTAAATTTTTAAGTTACATTATTCTTAAGCTGTCGGATTTCAATTCATAATTCTACATTCATAATTCTGAATTTTTAACTCATAACTCAAAACTCACAACTTGTTCAAGTTCCTTACAAACCGGCCATTCTGGGTAAACCTGCTGGCAGCATTGTTCCTGGCTTTTTTGATCTTGTTTATTTTTCTCCAGTTACTAGGAGTAATAACCAAGCATGGTCAATATCTTACGGTTCCATCAGTTACCGGTCAGAAAACAACTGACGCAATTAAGTTTCTTGAAAATAAAGGTTTTGATGTGGTGATTCAGGATTCTATTTATACTGATACGGCAAGTATGGGCGTTGTACTTAAGCAACTGCCTGATCCGAACAGCACCGTAAAAGTAAACCGTACTGTTTTTCTTACTATTAACAGGCTCACGTTACCGTTAGTTGACATGCCATCGCTTGAAGGAAAAACATTAAGCTTTGCCATAGATGTTCTTGGCCGAAGTCATTTATCATTGGGAGATACTGTTTACAAACCTCATTACATGCGTGGATCAGTATTGTCTCAAAGTTTTAAAGGGAAAGATATTAAATCAGGTACAAAAATTCCCTGGGGTAGCAGCGTTGATCTTGTAATAGGAGCTGGCCTTAGCCAGGAAAAGATAATGGTGCCTAATCTTCTTCATCTTACACTTGCAGAGGCAAAAATAGTGCTTGAGCAGAATGGAATTGAACTGGGATCCACTTTCGTTGATCCTGGAGTAACGGATACTGCGGCAGCTTTTATTTACCAGCAAAGTCCGCCAAGGTTTAATGCAGATAAGGAACCAATGTTTATCCAGGCGGGCCAATTAATGGATATTCGTGTTTCAAAAGAAAATAAAATGCTCAAAGACTCTACTGACATTCCATAACTTAATTCATCGTGTATGCAAGTAATAACATCAAGCGAACTTAAGAACAAATTAGATGCAAAGGAATCACTCACAATTGTTGATGTAAGAGAACCGGATGAACATGCTGCATTTAATATCGGAGGTATTTTATTGCCATTGGGTAAAATAATGTCGATGCAGACAGATGATATCGATGAATTTAAAAATGACGAAATAATCCTTTATTGCCGCAGCGGCAACCGCAGTATGCAGGCATGCCTTATGCTTGAAACATTTGGATTTACCAATGTAAAAAACCTGGCGGGAGGAATGATGGAGTGGGAGGAAAAATTTAAATGAGTCGTGAGTGTGGTTTCAGGAATTTAAAGTTGTTTTATATGCTCAGGCTTTTATTATTTTGTTAGCTACTAAAGAAATGCTCAATATTCAACGCTCAATATTCAATACTCAACGGTGAAAACAATTCATTGTATTTTCATTGACCATTGAGCGTTGATTATTGAACATTAAAAATAAGAAGCCCGATCATTTAATGAGGCTAAAAATTAAAATAAACTTCCTCGCCACTTTTAGAAGTTCACATTTATCCCAAAGACCCAATTGATCGGTGCCATTGGGAAATAGTATTTATCCGCATAGATCTCCCCGCCATAGCTGGCAGTGTAAACATAGCCGTTAGGTTCATATTTTTTACTGAATAAATTATTTACTTGTGCAGATATTTTCCATTCTTTGAATAATTTGTTTTTAATGGTAAAAATAATTCTTGCATCCTGGGTATAAAAGCCATTTAATTTTCTTTCATCGTTTTGAGTATTGTCTAAATATTGTTTACCTACAACTTTGCTTATTAAACTGAGTTCCAGATTTTTTATTGGTAAAATATTGATCGTTGCTCCACCTACCAAGGAAGGAGAAAAAGCGATACTTCTTTTTTTATGAACGATGGCTTGTTGTCCAACCCACTCGCCGGTAGTATCATAGTCATCTAAATATTCTGTGAATTCTTTTATTTTATTTTTACTGAAAGAGAGATTTGCATTTACATTCATCCAATTTCCAAATGAATAACCAGCCTGTAATTCAATGCCGGCACGGAAACTATTTGGCACATTTACTCTTGTGTATGAACCCACATCATTGATCATTCCCGTCTGTACAAGCTGATCTTTGTAGCGCATATAATAGATCGTAGCGGAAGCAAAATAATTCTTTTTTCTTTTTTCTACGGCTCCTTCAAAATCATGCAGCGTTTCTTTTTTTGGTTGATTGATGGTGCCTGCCTCAAAGTCATTCCTATTGGGTTCTTTGTTTGCTTCAGCATAACTAAAATAGACCTGCCAGTTATTTTTGTTATAACTAATTCCAATTTTAGGGTTTATAAAATTAAACTTTCTGCTTATAAAAAGCGTTGGCAGATCATCAAATCCGTTCATAGTATGTTTTACATATCGATATTGTATGTCTGTAAACAAATTCCAGTTTTGAGTAAGTTGAAATTCCCATTTAGCATAAAAAGAAGCTTCTGATTTTTTTGCAGGAGCATTAAAATACTGGTAATCCTTTTCTATGCCAAATTGCGCCCAGCTGATATCGTTATAATGTTTGCCATCATATACATTCCAACTGCCACCAATCGTTAACGCATGTTTATTTTTTTTGTATTGGATTGAAAATATTTGTCCGTAGAAATTGTTGTCAAGCCATTTCTGACGAATGAGATCTGTTCTTGATATTGTTGTATCTCCCAACACAAGATCGGGAAGTTTATAGTTACTGTATTTTTGCTGCCCCTTGTAATTTTCATAATAGCCTTTTCCTTTTACGAAGAACACAGCAGTATTAAAACTCCACCTGGAATTGAAAATGTGGTTAAAAAATAATTGATAATGCGTTTGTGTATAATTGTCCGTTTCGTTATCGTAAGGATCTCCTGGTTTATCAGTGCCGCTTGAATTATATGTTCTTAAAGAATCTAGTAAGGCTGCAGGTACTCCATTCCATGCCTGGTATGTTTTTTCTTTTCCTGAAAAAATATTTAAACGAAGCGTTGATCCTTTACAAATATAAGCACCGGATAAATAAAACGCACTAAGGTTGCTGCTGGCCCGGTCTATATATCCATCACTTGTTACACGGCTAAGTCTTGCATCAATGGTAAAATGATTATTGATCAAGCCTGAACCAACTTTAACTGTATTTTTCCATGTATTGAATGATCCATAATTGTTGTTGGCTTCTGCATAAGGTTTCTCATTCACCTCATTGGTGGATAAACTAATGGTAGCACCAAAGGCTCCCGTTCCATTGGAAGATGTACCAACACCACGTTGTATCTGAATTGAATTTGCAGAAGAAATAAAATCAGGCATATCAACAAAATAAGTAGCCTGGCTCTCTGCATCATTGTAAGGAATACCATTTACGGTAGTGTTTATACGGGTAGCATCACTTCCACGAATGTATATACCTGTATAACCCACACCCGTACCCGCATCCGAATTAACAACAACCGAAGGCGTTTGGTTTAAAATAAAGGGAATGTCCTGCCCGGTATTATTTTTTTGAATTTCGTTTTTTGAGAGATTGGTTTTTGTAAAAGGTGCTTTGTCACCAGCTCTTATTGATGAAACTTCTACGGGTTGTAACGATGTAGTGTCATTGAATTTCTTTTGTTCCTGGCTGTGGGCAAAAAAATAAAGGGAGCACAGCAAGATACTTGCAACGATTTTTTTCATAATAAAAATATTTGTGCTGAACATCCGGGAGGATCCCGATTAAGAAAAATTTCAAACTCCCTTCGCAGGCATTATCCTGTGCAGGTTATACGGGTATGATCTCAGCCTCCATCAATTTTGGAAGCACCCCGGAAATTCAGGCAGTGTTATAAAGAACGAGGAGCAAAGCTACAAGCAAATTTTTAACCTTTATTTTTTATTTTTGAAATTATTTTTGCAAACTGTAACAAATCATTTTCTTCACACGTATTACCAACTTAAAAGTATAGCCATGAAATTTTTATTTATCCTGTTAACAAGCGTATTGAGTTTCGGCGCATCAGCTCAAAAAAGCGCCAGCATAGATGATCCAAATGCAAAACCCCGCACTTTAAATGGTTCATTCACAGCAATCACGGTCTCAGATGGTATTGATCTTTATCTAACGGCTGGTACGGAAGAATCCCTGGCAGTAAGTTTTTCAGATGAAAAATATGAAGAGAAATTTAAAACTGAAGTGGAGGATGGCGTGCTAAAAATCTATTTTGACAACCACGGCATTAATTATAGTGATAACAATCGCCGCAAATTAAAAGCGTATGTTTCATTTAAAACGCTTGAAAAATTAA
The DNA here is from genome assembly GCA_039934735.1 of Ferruginibacter sp. GTDB lineage: Bacteria > Bacteroidota > Bacteroidia > Chitinophagales > Chitinophagaceae > Ferruginibacter. The sequence goes on from JBDTLP010000007.1 coordinate 27,120, forward strand.
CTGCATCCGGTGGCGCAACCGTTAAATTGCCAACTGCAATTTCAGTAAATAACTTTGAAATGAAGTTTACCAGCGGTTCTCTTTTTGAAGGCGAAGTGAAAGGAAAAGAAATCACACTTGATCAAAACAGCGGTTCTGTTGTAACCATGAGTGGCAGTTCAGAAAAGATAACCATTGAAGCAACAAGTGGATCTATTTTTAAAGGTTATGAATTTGCAACAGATTATTGTGATGCAAAAACAAGTAGTGGTGGTGAGATTCGTATTTCAGTTGCAAAAGAATTATCTGCAAAAGCTCATAGTGGCGGTGGCATCCATTACAAAGGAACTGCGATCATAAAAGATATTGATATCAGCAGTGGTGGTGTTGTAAAAAAAGCTTAAATAAGTAGTTATGAAAAAAGTGGCTTTCAGTCTTTTCTTTGTATTATCTACAATAACATTGTTTGCGCAGAAACAATTTGTAGTAGATGCAAATGCAGAAATGCGTACCATCGATAAGAACTTTAGTGAAATAAAAGTTTCAGATGGTATTGATATATACCTTTCGCAGTCTGATAAAGAAGCTGTAGCTGTGAGTGCTTCTGAAGAAAAATACATAACAAATATTAAAACAGTTGTCGAAGGAAATACGCTTCGAATTTATTACGATGGTGAAAAATGGTGGGGTAAAAATAAAAAGATGACTGTTTATGTTTCATTCCTGAATTTAGAAAAACTTCAGGCATCAGGAGCTTCTGATATTACTGTTGCGGGAACAATAAAAACAACTTCATTAAAAATACTACTATCAGGTGCCAGTGATTTTAAAGGTGATGTTTCTGTTACTTCACTCGATATGGATCTAAGCGGTGCATCTGATGTAACCATCAGCGGAACCGCCACTAACCTTAACATTGAGAGCAGTGGAGCAAGTGATGTAAAAGGTTATGATCTTAAAACAGAAATATGTACAGCAAAAGCTTCAGGAGCATCTGATATTAGTGTTACAGTAAATAAAGAATTAAATGCACATGCAAGTGGGGCAAGCAGCATCTCGTACCAGGGCACAGGGGTTATAAAAGAGGTGCATAGTAATGGGTCGAGTTCTGTTGGGAAGAAAGGTTCCTAAAAGAATTAATAATTATGAATGTAGAGTTTTGAATGTGTTAGCATACTTTGAAACTTATTTTATTTCGGCGCAATTAAAAAAAGACATTAAATTATGGGAGTTCAATTCATAATTCTACATTCATAATTCTACATTATTTCCCATACGCCCACAACAGAAACTCCGCAAAATGATGCCGCCACGAATGAATGTCATTATTGCCCGTTTTATCTGTAATGAATTGAATATCGGTTTTGGAACCGTTATTTTTTTTATCAATGATATCGATTAGTTCTTTTGTATTGTTTAAAATAGAACTGTCAGCATTTTCTGCAGCATAAAACCAGTATGCAAGTTTTGGGCGTTTTCTCGAAGAACTTATTTCCTGCAACACGGCATTGGGTTGATCACTATTTACATCTTGCTTTCCTGCATAATCAAAGTCGCCGGAAAAAACACCAACCTTATCTATTTTATCAGCATTTTGCCAGGCAATATCAAATGCACTTATGCCTGCCAGTGAGTTTCCGCAAATGGCAATGGAATTGAATTTTCTTACTACTGTTTTTTTCTTTATTAAAGGATAGAGTTCATCCATAACAAACTCGTTGAACTTATCCGCCTTGTTGCCTTTATTTTTCGAACCGGCAAGGTTACTCATACCATAATCTTCTTTTTCATTGCCATGTATTGCTACAAACACCAATGGCTGTATTAGCTTTTTACGATTAAGGCTATCGATGATCTCCTTTGCATTCATTTGTTCCAGCTCATTGCCGCTATTAAATAACAAAAGGTTCATGTCTGATTTTTCTTCAGGCATACGGGTACTGATGATCGTGAGGTCAACATGCCGCTGCAGGTGCCGGCTATATACTTTATCTGATTGTTCTTTAATAGAACTTTTGCATGCACTAAAAGCAACTAAAAAAAGCAGGAAATAAACCCCGTTACCATTGAATGATCTCATATGCTGAATAATTGTTCATTAAAAATATAAGTTTTGGTGGCAACTTCATAATCTCTTATTTTTGCACCGCGAAGTAGAGCAGCGGTAGCTCGTCGGGCTCATAACCCGAAGGTCAGAAGTTCGATCCTTCTCTTCGCAACTACAAGGCCTGATATCCAGGCCTTTTTTATTGACTTTTTATGGAGTACGTTGTGTATGTACTTTACAGCAAAAAATTTAATAAAATTTATATAGGTTATACGAGTAACCTTGTGCAACGTTTTTTATCGCATAATGAATTAGGAAAGAAAGGTTGGACAATCAAATTTCGACCTTGGCAAATAATTCATACAGAGATTTTTGAAAATAAGGAAAAAGCAATGATTCGGGAGAAAGAACTGAAAGGTGCAAAAGGGAGAGAATTTATCCGATCGTTAATACAATGAATAAAAGTCGGGCTCATATCCGCCAGCTGGCGGACAGAAGTTCGATCCTTCTCTTCGCAACTACGGAGCCTGAAAAACAGGCTCTTTTTTTATTTAATCAGTAAAACCTAAAAAAAGATAGTTTTGCCTGGGTTTTAAGCCCATTTTTCTTCAAATAGTTTCAAATTTAATGAAAGCAGGTTTTGTAAATATTTTCGGTAAACCGAATGCTGGCAAAAGCACTTTGCTAAATGCATTGATGGGTGAAAAAATGGCCATTGTATCTCATAAGGTACAAACCACCCGTCATCGGATTAAAGCAATTCTTACAGATAAGGAATACCAGATTATCTTTTCTGATACACCCGGCATCATTGAACCAAAATACAAACTGCATGAAAAGATGATGCAGGCAGTAAAAGGCAGTCTTGAGGATGCAGATGTAGCCTTACTCATCGCTGATGCAAGAGAAGAAGTACAGGAAAGCCATGCAATTTTTTCATCTCTGCGTTTAAAGGCTCCAGCCATTATCATCTTAAATAAAGTGGATGCGGTTAAAGACCAGACGTTATTACAGGCAGCAAAATCTTTTTTTGAACAGCAACCATATTGCAAAGAAGTAATTACGATCTCTGCACTTAAAAAACAAGGTATTGATGAATTACTAAAACGAATTCTTTTTTATTTACCCGAGGGACATCCTTTTTATGAAGGAGATGACCTGAGTGATATGCCAACAAAGTTTTTTGTAAGTGAAATGATAAGAGAAAAAATATTCCAGCTTTACCAGGAAGAACTTCCTTATCATGCAACGGTATTGGTACAGGAATTCAAAGAAAAAACGACACTGGTAAAAATAGGTGCCGATATAATCGTTCAAAGGGAAACACAAAAAGGTATTATTTTAGGGGAAGGTGGTAGTATGATCAAACAATTAGGCACACTTGCACGAAAAGACATCGAGGAATTTTTAGGAAGAAAAGTTTTTTTAGAACTCTTCGTAAAAGTAAGGCCGAAGTGGAGGGATAATGAGATTCATTTGCGTGAATACGGGTATTAAGCTAATAGCTGTTAGCTAATAGCTTACAGCTTTTTTATAAACATTAAAATAAGGTTCCCCTTTAGGGGACAGGGGTATGAGTTTCACAGTAGCAATAACAGGAAGGCCAAATGTTGGCAAAAGTACATTCTTCAATCGTATGCTTGAACAACGCAAAGCCATCGTGGATGACCAGAGCGGTGTAACTAGAGACAGGCAGTATGGTATTGCAGAATGGATTGGTAAATCTTTCAACGTAATAGATACAGGGGGATTTGTGCCTCAAAGTGAAGATGTATTTGAAAAAGAAATACGCAAGCAGGTACTTATTGCCGTTGAAGAAGCAAATGCAGTGATATTTATGGTAGATGCAGCAACAGGAATTACAAACCTTGATGAAGCAATGGCAGAAATTCTACGCAAGAGTTCCAAGCCGGTTTTTTTGGTAGTTAATAAAGTTGACAACCATAGCCGCCTGCTTGAAGCAAGTGAATTTTACAGCCTTGGATTCGAACATATATTTTTCCTTTCTTCAATAAGCGGTAGTGGTACAGGTGAATTGCTTGATGCTATTGTTGCACTTATTCCGGAAGATGATGAGGCAAAAGCGGATGATGATAATATCCCTAAATTTTCTATTATTGGCCAGCCAAATGTGGGCAAATCTTCTTTACTAAATGCTTTGATCGGGCAAGATCGGACAATCGTAAGCGATATTGCCGGTACTACCAGGGATACCATTCATACTCATTACAATTTATTCAACAAAGAATTTATACTGATTGATACTGCGGGTATTCGCCGTAAAACAAAAGTGCATGAGGATCTTGAATTCTATTCGGTGATTCGTGCCATAAAAGCAATGGATGAAGCAGATGTATGCATGCTGTTGCTGGATGCAGGTAAAGGCATCACTGCACAGGATCTTTCAATCTTTTCGCTTGCAGTTAAAAAAGGGAAGGGCATTGTAGTGCTGGTAAATAAATGGGATCTCGTGGAAAAAGAAACCAATACGGCACGTGATTATGAAAAGGATCTAAAAAAGAGATTTGCACCCTTCAGTGATGTGCCCATCCTGTTTATTTCTGTTACCGAAAAGCAACGTATTTTCCAAAGTATTGAATCAGCCTTGCAGGTATATGAAAATAGACATCGTAAGGTGACCACATCCAAACTCAATGAAGTAATGTTGAAAGCCATTGAAAGCTATCACCCACCTGTAGTAAGGGGAAATGCGGTCAAGATCAAATATGTTACCCAATTACCGACCCATACGCCAAGTTTTGCTTTTTTCTGTAATTATCCGGATGATGTCAAAACACCGTATAAAAATTACCTGGAAAACCAATTAAGGGAAAATTTTGATTTTAGTGGAGTTCCCCTGCGACTGTTCTTTAGAAAAAAATAGAAAGAGGCTACAATCAGAAAAAACTTATTAACTTTTTTCAAAATAAAGTTGTTAGATTCAAAAAACCTGTTATTTTTGCGCCGAATTATTAAAACCAAAAAAAACAAAAAATGAAAAAATTATTATCAATCGTAGCAATTGCCGCTATCATGGTTTCTTGTAACGATGCTAAAAAAGATGACGCTGCTGCTGCTGGAACTGATAGCGCAACTGCGACTATGGATGCTGCTGCTGCTAGCGCTGCTGCTGATTCTGCAACTGCTGCAAGTAAAATGTCTGCAACTGCTGATTCTATGAGCAAAATGGCTAATGCTGTTGCTGATTCTACTGGCAAAATGGCTAACAAAATGATTGATACCGCTTCTAAAATGATGGATAAAGCGGGAGACAAAATGAAAGATGCAGGCAAAATGATGGATAAAGCTGCTGATAAAATCAAAGATGCTAAGAAACCATAATTTGGTGATTAATATATTTGAAGCGCCTGCTTTTTAGCAGGCGTTTTTTTGTGCTCATTATTTTGTTCAACCCAGATTTTGCAGTTGAAAATCTATTGCGGCTTCCAAAAGCTGCACAGCTAAGCATTTCAGAACATTTCTTGATCTCAAAATAGTTCACTATTTCTTCGACCAAAAAATAACCTGAAACACTTTTCTGTATTGCCTTTGAAACCCTCATTACGATTTGAACTGCAAAATCTGGGTTCAAAGAAACCATTCATCAGACTACGCCTTTAAAATGACGAACTTTATGCCTCTTTGCGTGAAACATTTGTACATTTGCGCCGATGAATATAAACGCATTTATAGGATCTGGTATTCTCACAAACTACTGCCTTGGGTTTTGTACAGCAGAAGAGATAGCCGAAATAGAAATGCTTTCTGCAATACATCCGCTTATAAAAGAAGAAATAGAAACGATCCGTCACGGGATTGAAGAACAACTACTGCTAAATACAATAGCACCTTCGCCATCTGTAAAAGTAGCAGTTATGCGATCTGTTTATAAACAACAGGCAACGACCAGGCATGAATTTCCACCGCTGATAGATGAAACTATTTCAAAACAAGAACTTGAAAAATGGGTACTGATTAATAATATAAAATCTCCAACTGAAGATTTTGAAAATCTTTCCATGACTGCATTACCATCCACTGAGCATGTGATCAATTTTATAGTCGCTGCAAAAATGGGCCACGAGCAGGAAGTACATGAAGATTTTATTGAGTACCTATTTGTAATAAAGGGCAGCTGCACAATGAATTTTGATGGGATGAAAAGGTCATATTCCGCAGGTGACTTGATAGCTATACTACCACATATCAATCATAGTGCTGTTATTACATCTATGGAGCCAATGCTGGCGCTGGTGCAAAGACAAAAAAATGTCTGATATTGTGATGTCTGATGTATGATTTTAATATCAGACATTCCAACATCAGACATCAATTTATAGCCTTCAAAATCACATAAGCCACTACAATCAATATCAACAATAATATAATACTAATGTAAGTCCAGTACTGGCTTGGTATTTTTCTTTTATCTTTTCTTTTTTTCTTTTTATTAAGTTGTTTCCTGAGATCTGTATTTAATTGTTGTACGTATGCGGGAATAACATTTTTATTATCTAATTGCTGAAGGCCTTCTACTGCATCATTCATAAATTCATCATCATTCATTTGCTTTTCAAATTCATGTTGTTCAGCATCAGGCAGGTTGCTGTTGAGGTATTGCAACAGTTTTTCCTGTTCAATATCTTTATGAAGGTTTGATAATATATTTTTTAATTCATCATTCATTTTCCTGCAATCTTTCAATTTGTAATTTCAAATTCCTTTTTCCATTTTGAATATGGCTCTTCACCTGCATCATAGTATAGCCGGTTACTTCAGCAATTTGTATGTAACTTTTCTTTTCAAGATAAAACAAAGTTACACAAAGCTGCTGCTCTTTATTAAGCTGCAGCAATGCAAGCGAAAGTAGTTCCAGTGTTTTGTCTTTTTCTTTAATGAGATTGATATCTGAAGCATCATGAGGTGCGGCCATTGTTTTCTCATTGATCTCCTGTGTATATTTTCCTTTATCCCTCAATTTCATCAGGCAATGATTTTTTGCCACCATGTATAACCAACTCTTAAAATATGCTACTTTGTATTTATGAAGTTCACTGATCACTTTTAAGAATACCTGTTGTACTACATCCTTTGCTTCTTCTTCATTTTTTAAATACTTCATGCCCACACCAAAAAGAAGCATGGTATAGCGTTCTAAAAGAATGCCAAGCCATTCGTTGTTGCCATCATCATAAAAATGCTGTAACAGTTCTTGATCGTCTTTATCGTTATGATTGCGCAGGGCCAAAGCAGGAGCAGTATTTGTTTGTTTTGATCAGATGTGAATAGTGGCAATTTCCATAAAAGGGGCTCGTGTTAATTGACAATGGATAATTGACAATGTTTTTGGTATGAAGATTCCAAACAAAAATGGAGGCAATAAATTATGAAGCGCTTCTAATTGTCAATTTTCAATTGTCCATTGTCAATTCTACTTATCTTCTCATCGCTCTCAATCTTCTTATCCAAAAAAAGCATCTTAAAAGCAATAACAATCATAAGTATTGCAAATATTTTTTTTACTGCTTCCTGTGATAGACTTAGAGCAATTTTACTTCCAAAATAACTTCCAAAAAAGAAAGCAAGGGATATGACCAACACGACCCTCATGTCAATATATCCTTGTTTATAAAACTGAATTACACCTAGTAATCCTATTGGTAAAAGTAAGATACCAAGTGAAGTTCCCTGGGCCATTTTTTGAGAAAATCCTAAAAAATATACCAAAGCCGGAACAATTAAAATGCCACCACCTATTCCAACCATTCCACTTAAAGTACCAGCTGCAATACCTACCAATAGTAGAATGATTAAAGTTTGCGTATCCATATTCGTTTTTTTAGTGAGCATTTTATTTTGGGAATTTTATTTTATAAGCGTCAATAGCTTTTTCAATTATTTTATAAGCAGCTTCCTTATCCTGGAAATCGTCAATTTCTACTACTTTATTTTCAAGTACTTTATATTGTTCAAAATAATTCTTTAGTACTGCAAAAAAATGAGGCGGTATTTCGCTGATATCTTTTATATGATTTACAGAAGGATCCTTTGAGGCAACAGCAATGATCTTGTCATCTTTTTCGCCGGAGTCGATCATCTGCATGTTGCCGATAACGGTAGCTTCCACAAGACAAAGTGCCTGGATGCTTTCACTGCACATCACAAGGATATCAAGTGGATCATTGTCCTCGCCAAGTGTTTGCGGTATAAATCCATAATTTACCGGGTAATGAAAAGAAGAATATATTACCCTGTCAAGTTTTAATAATCCAGTTTTTTTATCTATTTCATATTTGCATTTGCTGCCTTCAGGGATCTCGATCAAAGCATTAACGACAGCAGGAGATTTTTCTCCATAATCAGCACCATGCCAGGGATGTAATACATACATTTTAAAAGTTTTAATTAGTCGCTATTTTATAACCAACCCAGGTTGCAATAATTCCAGCAATGAGACTTGCAATTATATAGATGATTGATAAAAAGTATTTTCCCTGCTGAAGCATTTGGAAATTTTCCAGGCTAAAGGCCGAGAAGGTTGTAAAGCCACCACAAACACCTGTGGCTAAAAATACTTTCCAGTTATTTTCAAAATGAATGTCTTTTAATGCAAATCCGAGCACCAGGCCTATGAGTAGGCTTCCTGCAATATTGATGAGTAAAGTAGCAAAGGGAAAATTTGTTGTTTTAAATAATGTATAAACGCCAAAGCGCATCATGGTACCAATCGCTCCTCCAAAACCCGCAAGCATGATATTCTTTAGCATATTGATTAATTGGGATTACCTGCTAATGTATATTTAAAGTCAATCTTCCAATCACCATTCACCCTCACTATTTTTATATCCATGGGTTTTTTCAGGTAATCATTCGAATAATTAATAAACTTCACAGAATCATTTTCTTCTTTAAAATTATTAATATTATAATTGGCGTCCCTATAACTTTTTTTGGTTGTTGCCGGAAGCCTTTCATAACGTATTTTATATACATCGAATAACTGGAGGTTTTCTGTATCCTTTAAAAGCAATGTTTCTGCGGAAGTAAAATCACCATCAAGGGTAGCTCTTATAAACGCAGAGCCTGCACCAATTGCAGTAGATGGGTTTTCTTTTTTATTATTACTACAGGAGCATATGGTTACTACGAATAGTATGGCAGCAAGTATTTTTTTGATCATGATCTTTTTCTTGCGATAAAGTTAAACATAATTGAATAATGAATATCGAATAAGGAACAAGGAATATTGAAGTATCTAAGGCTCATTCAAAACCCCTTTACTTATTATCAATTTTCTTCAATTCTTTATTCACAGAATCCATTGCGTCTTTCATTCCCTGTTTCAATGAATCTAAGTTTACATTTTTAAATTCTTTCATAGCTTTCCCAATACTGTCTGCTATATTAATCCCGCTTTTTTTCATTTGTTCCATTGCATTGGCCATCAGTGTAGCTTCATCAAATGCAATTTTCCAATCGCCATTTTCTTTTTTTAAAGTGAACTTAATGGTTTGCTTCTCATCGGTTTTTTTTATAGATACGGATGCTTTATCACCATCAATAACCGGTTCGCCGATCTGCATCAATTTTGGATCAAACTTAGCATTTGCTTCGTCAACATCTTTCATTTTCAGGCTTGCTTCCATTCTATCCAGCATCGACTTACTTTCAGCCGTAGCAAGTTTGCGTGCTGCAGGTATATCTTTTTTATGAAGTGCTTCAAAAAATTGCGATACAACTACTTTAGGATCTCCACCAGCTCCTGGTTTACAACCAAAATACATAAGAGGCGCCAACAGTAAAACAACAAAGAATATTTTTTTCATGCGTTTATTTTTTTGTCAGGCGACAAGGTAATTTATTCCTGAATATTTATTAAAAATTATTCTTGTTTATGATCTAATCGAAGCCCGAAGGGTTTCAACAATCAATAGCCCGGCATGAAATGCAGGGCTATTGATGCATAACTGTCTTCAACCCCGAAGGGGTTGAACCATTGATAGCGTACCGATCAGTTCAACCCTTTCGGGGTTGGTAATACCCGCAGTCTTCCATGCCCTGCATTTCATGCAGGGTTATAGTTGTTTAAGCCCTTCGGGCTAACATCAATAATTACAATCACATTGAAATAAGATGTTGTTTTTTACAAAATATGCTTTTCACCAATTGCAAAAAAAATAAGGCGACCAATTGGCCACCTTATAATTGTTATAAAATATTTTATCAATAAAAATGCTATAGTTTCCTTCCAGACTCTTTCATAATGTTTTCATCATCTTTGTTGTAAGCTTTGATGATTGCTTTTACAAGCCGGTGCCTTACCACATCTTCTTCATCCAGTTCAATGTGTGAAATTCCCTCAACATTTTTAAGTATCCTGGTTGCTTTAAACAAACCGCTCTGCTGATTTTTTGGAAGATCGATCTGCGTAGGGTCACCAGTGATGATGGCTTTTGCATTCGGCCCGATACGGGTGAGGAACATTTTTATTTGCAGGTCATTGGTATTTTGCGCCTCATCCAAAATGATAAACGCATTATCAAGGGTACGTCCCCTCATGTAAGCCAATGGTGCAATTTCAATAGTTCTTGTACTCATGTAATAGCCGAGTTTATCTGCAGGGATCATATCATCCAATGCATCATACAATGGCCTTAAGTATGGATCAATCTTTTCTTTAAGATCGCCCGGTAAAAAACCAAGACTCTCTCCAGCTTCAACAGCGGGCCTTGTAAGAATGATCTTCTTTACAAGTTTGTTTTTTAATGCCCTTACAGCCAAAGCAACAGCTGTATAGGTTTTACCAGTACCTGCGGGGCCGATGGCAAACACGATATCGTTTTTATCACATGCCTGTACCATCAGTTTTTGATTCGCTGTTCTTGCTCTAACGGTTTTACCATTAGGTCCAAAAACAAGCACATCATTTGGATTGCGGTCCATGAAATTATCAACTACCTTTTCATCATCTCCACCAAGGATCTGTTCAAGATAATTTTCACTCATGTGACCATTGCGTTCGAGATATTGAACGAGCAGGTCAATCTTTTCTTTTGCTTCTTCAATTTGTTCGGGAGCACCGCTGAGTTTAATTTGTGTACCGCGGCTTAAGATTTTTAAGAGAGGGAATTTTTTTTTCAGAATGTCGAGTTTACCGTTGTTTACTCCGAAAAATTCAATTGGGTTTACGGTTTCAAGGTTAATAATTGTCTCTGTCAATGCTTTTCAGTTTTTAATACTTTTTCTGGCTTTCTAAAAAAAGTAGTTTGGGGTAAAATGAAAATTGTTTAAAACGATTTTAAAGTCTTGTTTCCAAATTTAATTAATTGATGTGTATCAAATAGCAATTTAATTATTCACACCCATCATTTTTTCGTGGAAAAGTTAAATGTGTTTTTAAAATGATAACATTAACTTATTGCAAAATTTAAAGAACTATGCGACAATTAAAATATAAACAATCGTGCCACATCAACATTTAATGCTTACATAATAACGAGTAATAATTCAATTTAGTATTAAGCAATTTGATGATTTGATGATTTGGAAATTTGATAATTGAAATACAACATATTTAGATAAGTAACTTCGTGTTGGAAAGTTAATTATCAAATCATCTAATTACCAAATCATCAAATTGAATCAAAATCTTGCCACCAATTTAAAATTAATCAACCTCGGAGTAAGCCTGTTGGGAATAGCATATGTAGTATTAGAGAAATCTTTTATCAACTGAAATGAAATTACATTCGGCCTGTCGATCAAATTAAATACTTCTAAACTTGCCCAGATATTTTCAAAACTTTTAAAAGGACTGTGACTTCTTCTTAATGATTTTTCACTGAGCAATAATGCACTGAAACCAATATCAATTCTTAAATAGGGTTCAATGATCAGCCCATTACGATAACGTACACTGTTTGGAATATTATAACTCATGTTACTGCCATATAACATATTCAGGTGTACTTTAAAATTTTTATTCGTTGGTAAATAATCTTCAAGATATAATCCAACTGTTATTCTCCTGTCTGTTGGGCGGCGCAACCAGCCAACATTATTTTTTACACTGTCAGTTATCACCTGGTCTTGTGTGCCTGGTGAAATCGTTTCGCCTGCTGCATTTTTATAAGTATAATAAAAATCATTGTCAAGATTTTCTTTGCTACTCATCAAGCCAATGCTTAACCAGCTTTCTGCATCTTTGATCAGTTCACCAAAAAATCTTAATTCAAGCCCGGTAGTGTATGCTTTTGCGTTATTAACGCCAACGTATTTGATCTTTACATTGTCAATATCATAAGGGTCAACATCCCTCATAGATTTATAATATGCTTCAGCAGTTAGCCTGTAGGGTTTTTCACCTCCACCTTTAAAATTATAATCCATGCCTGCTACAAACTGTAAACTTTTTTGTGCTTTTACATCTGTGTCCAATGAGCCATCTGCTTTTCTAAGTTCACGATAAAATGGTGGCTGATCATATACACCTGCTGCAGTTTTAAAGACAACATCATTTTTCCATTTTGGTTTCCAGCTTAATTGTAAACGTGGACTCAATAAAAATTCTTTATTAAGGGTATTGTAATTATAGCGTACACCTGCCTGTAAGGTTATGTCATTTTTTGTTTTTGAAAGATGAATGTTGTCTTGGATATAACCGCTGTATTTTCCAATGCTAAGATTAGACTTGCTATTTATTGAACTGAATAATGTTAGGCTGGTTGGATTATACGGCAATGAATAACCTGCTGAATCCTGGTATTGAAACTGCCTGATCACATCATTGATCTTTGTTTGTTCAAAACTTAGTCCCCATTGTAAAAAATGCTTTCCTTTTTCTAATGTCCCTTTATGGCCGGCGTTCCACAATGTGATGCCTAGTTCATTGCGGCCATAATCCTGGTAATAACCTGCGCCCAATGGATTGATGATCTGGCCAAATGTGCTGCTCGCTTTATCAAAATCCCTGTCGCCAAATAAATAAGTACCTGCTATATCAAAATTTTCTTTTTCATCATCCTTAAAGCGGCTAGCCATCCACTTTAGTTTAAGTTTTTTTGTGGGGCTATTCACGATAGTTAAACCAACCATACTTGTTGTATAATTATCTTTCTCTTGTCCATCAAAATAAATATCAAGCCCGATGTTGGAAGTAAAGAGGGGAGAGAATACCGAAGATGTTTTCTTTACAGATTCCGGTATATACTTAAATCTTGAAGAAGATAATATTCCGAGCAATTCAATTTGCCAATGTTCATTTATTTTATAAGTAACGTAACCCTGTATATCAGATGCGGAAGGAACATACACACCTTGTGTAGGTTGATTCTTCAACAGGTTGCGATTGCTTTTATTTCTTACACCAAATAAATAAGTAAGTTTTTTATTTTTTGTAACGCCTTCAAATTGCAATCCCTGCTCTAATAAACTAACATAAGCACTTCCTCCAAATGAGGTAGGTTTTTTATATTGGATATCAAGTACACTGCTCATCTTATCACCATACTTCGCCTGGAATCCTCCCGTATAAAAATTTACATTCTTTACCATTTCCGGGTTGATAAAACTCAATCCTTCCTGTTGGCCACTGCTTACCAGGTATGGCCTGTAAATTTCAAAATCATTGATGTACACAATGTTTTCATCATAATTACCGCCACGCACATTGTATTGGGAAGTGAGTTCATTATTGCTTCCCACCAGTGTTTTAATAAGAGCCTCCACGCCACCGGTTGTACTTGGTAATGTGATTGCATTTTTCGGGTTGATCTTTACCAGGCTGTTTTCCCTTCTTTCTTTTTCATCAGCAACAACAACCGCTTCAAGTGTCTTTCCTTCCCGCTTCATGCGAATGGTTATATTTTCTGTTTCATCCGGGCTTAGGTAGAAATTTTTTTGCACAGATAAAAATCCGGTATGGCTAAACGTAAGTGCAAAGGGTTTATTGGCTGTTACTTTTATTGTGAAAGTGCCGCTATCACCCGAAACAATTCCCGTGTTTTTTCCCAATACAACAATAGAAACATTGTTCAATGGATTCTCATTGTCATCAATGATGCGGCCACTCACCGTAGCATTTTTGGTTTGTGCCGAAACAGTTGTGGTAATTAGGCAGATTAATAAAGCAGTCAGCAGTCTCATTTTATGAAGATAATTATTTTTCTTTTGAGTTTGGTGTTCAGGGTTTCGCCATGGCCTGGTATTATCACCTGCCATTACAAATGTGGTTGGTGATAACACCAAAAGTGTTCGGAAGTTTTTTATCTACCCCAATGATTGGAACGCGGATGACGGACTGGGCGGATATTCACGGATTTATGCTGCTACGCAACATAGCGGAAACAATACATAAGCAGTATCTGTAATTTTTTGGAACAAAAAACAAATCCGTGATCATCCCTGTCTGAATGGCTTCAGCCAGGCAGGCGCCCAGTCCATATCCTCCGTCTTCCAATCCTACGACGCAATAAAAATCAATATTCTAAAACAGGAATAAAAATCTTCCGAACACTTATGGTGATAACACCAAACCACGGCGTCACAGTTTAGACAAAAAAATCACTGAATCAACGGCAATATTCCATTATTTTTGAAATAAATCTTTCTCTTGAAAATATACAAATACCTATTGGTCATTGCCGCATTTTATTTAGCATCATGTGCCAATAAACACAAAGATGAAAATGTGACTGTTGATAAAGTAGAAGAAAAACCTGCCCGTGAGATCACTGCCAAAGGATTGGAAGATCTGAATAATTCCAAAAACATGAAAGATATCATCTGCCAGGATTGGGAAAATGAGGATGATGCCAAAGATGCGGCTAATCTTGATATTACTTCAAAAATGGAAATCATGTACCGGGGTTATAGTTTTTTTAATGATGGCAGTGTTGTAAAAGATCCAAGACAAGGTTTATCAATAGGAAAATGGAATTTGAATGACCAGGTTAAACCGATTCATATTTCAATGTCATTTGACAATGGAAAAACAGAAACATGCCAGCTCGCATATTTGTCTCCGGAAAAAATGAAACTGGTAAATCCAGATGCAGGTGGAAAAACAACCATCGATTTCATTGGCGAAGCAATTCGAAATACAAATTTAAAAGATGATCCGTTTTATCCTTCAAATATTTTATGGAGAATAAAACCAACGTCATCAGAAACAGATAAACAAATAAAACAAAGGTTGAAAGATTGTATTCATTTCTTTGTCTTGTTTTATCAGCAAAAAATAGATGCGAAATCGAAAGCAGTAACTTTTATAGGATTGCCAACCTGTTTTACTTTTTATTCAGGTGCTGTATCAGTACAAAACGAAAATACACTCACAAAAAAGTGGATCAATTGTTTTTAAAACAGGGAGCAGGCGCTCAAGGCCCGTGAGCTGGCAGATAGATTGATAAGACAACATTTTAATTTGCCTGCAAAAGCAACCAATTGGCTCTTTGCAAACCTGGCGATATTGAAAGCGATGGAAGAGCGGATTAACTTGATCAATTGAAAATTGATAATTATTTATGGCAGCAGCTGCTGTATTTTCATTGAGTATTGAACGTTGTATATTGAATATTTGTCAAAGACCTCATTTAGTAAATTGTTTCGATGACTAAACATTCTTTAAGGCGAGAATAGTTGCACTCGGATCTGCTGATTTAAAAACGGTATTCCCCGCAACCAACACATCAGCTCCCGCATCAATAATCGATCTTGCATTTTCTAACGTAACTCCACCATCTACTTCTATCTTCACTTCAAGCAATTGCTCATTGATCATTTCTTTTAATTGTTTTATCTTGAAAATGGTATGTGGAATAAAAGATTGTCCGCCGAAACCCGGGTTCACACTCATCATACAAACAACATCAATATCCTGTAAAATATCTTTCAACAAATCAACGGGTGTATGTGGGTTTATTGCAACACCAGCTTTCATGCCTGCATTTTTTATTTGTTGAATATTGCGATGAAGATGTCTGCATGCCTCATAATGAATGGTAAGATTATCTGCACCTGCTTTTTTAAAAGCATCTGTAAATTTTTCCGGTTCTTCGATCATCAAATGAACATCGCAAAACTTTTTAGTAGTGCTGCGAATGAATTCAACGATCATTGGGCCAAAACTAATATTGGGAACAAATCTTCCATCCATAATATCTATATGAAACCAGTCGGCTTTGCTTTGGTCAAGCATTTCGCAATCTTTTCCAAGTTGTAAAAAATTTGCAGAGAGAACGGATGGTGCTATAAGAGGCATATAAAAAATTTAAGATTTAAGATGTAAGATGTAAACAAGTTCAAAAGAAGTACAATCTCCCATTATCAGGAAACCATACATCTTAAATCTTACATCTTAGATTGTTTTAGCTTTTTACTCCCAATCTCCCCAACGCATCCCTTGGTTCCACATAATCGGGAGAAAGTTTCAATGCATTTTGATAAGATTCTATTGCTTCAGGAATGCGATTTAATTTTTCCAAACATTTCCCGCTGTAATAATATCCTTCATCGTAATTATTTTGCAATGTTAGTGCTTTATCCAGTACTGCCAGTGCATCTGTATATTTTCCAAGATCGTACAAAGCAATTGCCTTTTCACGATAGGCATCCATAAAAGTATGATTTAGCACCAGGCATTTATCAAAAGCATCAATCGCTTTTAATTTATCATTGCTAAAACTATAATACAATCCCTCTATAAAAAGTGCTTGCAAATCAGCTTTACTTTTACTGTTTGACAGCAATTCATCTGCAATTTTTAATGCAAGTGTGTTTTTTGTTTGTGCATACAATGTTCCAAGCGAAATCATATATTCAGGATTCGGGAATATTTTAATGGCACGTTCAAAATCACTGATGGCACTGAGTGTATCCGCATTTTCAAAATGAAGCGTGGCTCTTATATCCCACAATCGTGGATTCATACTGTCTTTTGAAATGGCATCATCGACTTCTTTCAAACCTGCAGAATAATTACCATTATCGGTATAGTACTGCACCAGGTTTTCTTTCAGCAATAAGGAATCAGGATATTGTTTTATTAAATCTTTAAGTTGTTGTTCACCTGCAGGCAATATAGTAGTTGCCTTTGGATTGTCTGCTGCTTTTTCATTATTACAGGCAGCAATACCAAATACCAGCATACTAAAAAAATAAAGTCCCCTTTTTTTCATTAATAATGATTTCCCGGCAAATTTACATCTTAGATGGTTTCATTGCTGACAATATTCTGACAAATTAGTTTGCATGGAGGGTTACCTTCGTGAACAATTAAAAATTAAGAATTAAAAATTAATTGGCTTCATTGTTCTTTGCTGTTGTCAATTCATAAATACCCTTAATTTTTAATTTTTAATTTTAAATTTATGAAGTATATACTGCTACTGTTACTCGGAACTACATTCATGATCTGTATGTCCTTTAAGAAATCAGAAAAGAAGATGGTTAGTATGTCTCCAACATCAGACACAATCCTTTTTCCCGGTGAAACCCATTTCGCCAATATGCAACAACTCACTTTTGGTGGCGATAATGCAGAAGCCTATTTTAGTTTTGATGGAAAGTATTTGATCTTTCAAAAAAGAAATCAAAAAGAAGGTATTGAATGCGACCAGATATGGATGGGAAAAATTCCAACAAAACCAGGTGAGCAATTCACACCAAAATTGGTGAGTACTGGCACTGGCCGTACTACCTGTTCATTTTTTTATCCGGATGGAAAGCATATACTTTATGGTTCAACACATTTGGGAAGCAAGGATTGTCCGCCGGTTCCAGACAGGAGCAAATACGGTAACAAATACATCTGGGCTGTTTATAAAGACTTTGATATTTTTAAAGCAGATACAAATGGTAATATTATAAAGCGCCTAACCGATACCGATGGTTATGATGCAGAGGCAACAATATCTCCAAAGAAAGACAAGATTTTATTTACGTCTATGCGAAACGGTGACCTTGATCTTTATACCATGGATATGGACGGCGGCCACGTAAAACAAATAACAAACACACTGGGTTATGATGGAGGTGCATGGTTCAGTCCCGATGGAAAGAAGATCATCTGGAGAGCATCAAGGCCTAAAACGCCAGAGGAAATAAAAGAATACAAGGACCTCATTGCTGAAAATCTTGTAGCACCTACTCATATGGAAGTATGGATCGCAAATGAAGATGGCAGTGATGCAAAACAGGTGACAGATCTTGAACAGGCAAACTGGGCACCCAATTTTACTCCTGACGGTAAGCATTTTATTTTCTGCAGCAACCATGAATATAAAAAAGGGTTTCCATTTAATATGTACCTGGCAGACATGGATGGATCCAATATTCAAAAGATATCAAGGGATAAAGGTTTCGATGCATTCCCCATGTTTAGCCCCGATGGTAAGAAAATTGTTTTCAGCAGTAATAGAAATAATGGAGATACGAGAGACATAAATATCTTTATTGCTGATTGGAAATGAGTTTAGCGTTATGAATTCATTATGTTGAGTTCTGAGTTTATCTTTGATGTACAAGTTGCTTTATTATTTTGTTGGCTTCTAAATAAATGTTCAATATTCGACGCTCAATATTCAATACTCAACGGAATGACAATTAGGTGGCATTATTGAACATGGAATATTGATCGTTGAATATTGAACATTAAAAATAAGAAGCCCGATATTATAATAAAGCCATAAATAATAATGAACAAACTCATAATTCTAAACTCCTAACTCAATAACCTCACAATCTTTCATCTCCTTCCCTTCTATCACAAACCGAATAATTGTTCTCACCTTATGCCATCCTTGTTTCCCTGCTGCCCCTGGGTTCATATGCAGGCAATGAATTTTATCATCATACATTACTTTTAAAATATGAGAATGGCCACTAATAAAGAGATTTGATTTATGACTGATGATCTCGTCTTTTACACCAGGTGCATATTTGCCTGGATAACCAGCTATGTGTTGCATAAAAACATTCACTTCTTCACAGGTAAAATGTAATTTCTCAGGATAAATGGCCCGGATATCTTTCCCATCTATATTTCCATAAACGCCCCTTAGTGGCAGGCCGCTTTTGGCAATAATTTCATTTGCGATTTCTATATTTCCAAAATCACCGGCATGCCAGATTTCGTTACAATTTTTAAAATGCTCAAAAACAGTTTCGTCTAAATAATTATGTGTGTCTGATATAAGCCCGATCCTTGTCAATTCATTTGTTTTAGTTACTCAAAATAACCAAATAATTTTTGATCGTATCATGTTGTGCATTCATAAAAAAAATGAAGCCTTAAAAAAATAAGGCTTCATCACTCATAAAAAATATTAAAGCATTAATTGAGTTTTTCTCCTTTAAGCTGATCACAATCAAAACTGATTTGTAAAATCTCACCGCCCCCAATTGCAGGAGGCCCAAATCCCCAATTAGAAACATATAATTTATTATCGGGGCCAAACGTCATTCCTGTTGGTAAATTTAACCCGGAGATAATTACACGCCTGGTACCAGATGGATCTATTCGCACAATATCTCCTGTTCCTGGTGTGGGAAATGGATTAGCAGTGGTATTTTCCAGCACGTACAAACCACCCAGTTGATCGAAAGCAACACCAAGGATCATACTAAAACCTGTTGCAAAAACACTTACTTGCCCATTCGGTGTAATTTTATAAATACTTGAAATTCCTGTTGCAGGAAAAACACTTAAGTTTCCAACATAAAAATTTCCATTGTGAAAAGCAACAACAGTTGGTACATTATGTCCCTGCGTTGCAGAAATATCTGCAATGCGGCTAATGTGACCGTTAGTGCTGATCTTATCCAACTCTCCATGATTGGGTTCAACTGCAAAAAGATTTCCGCCAACATTGATCATACTATACCATGTGCCATCTGGTTCGAAATCATCCGGCTCAGGATTGGCAACAGGATGGGACATTTGATAAGCACTCAGATCTGCGATCATTGACCAGGTGCCGTTAGGGGCAACTTTAATAACGCCATTTGGAATAGTTGGAACGCCGTGCGAACAACCTGCGCCGGAAAAAACCGCATAAAGTGTATTGCCTACAAATGAAATATCGCCGACACCACTAACCAAACTACCTTGCGTAGGGGCAGTTTGGCTCGAAGGCAGGTGATCAACAACTGTTGTAACAACACCGTCATGATTTATTTTTGAAATTCGGCTGCCATCATTGCTTCCTGTATATGGTCCTACAGGAGGAGGAACAGGATCGCATTCACCTGCAGGATTGGTTCCTCCAATGCCACCTTCTGCAACGTATAAGTTTCCATCAGGACCAAATTTTAAACCCCTTGGATTATTTAATCCTGTAGCATAAACTTTTGATGATATTACTGCAGCCTCGTTTGCGGGGCAAAGGACCGGGTTATCAACATGGCATGAAGTGAAAAAAAGCACAACAAAAAAAGATGCTGCACAATGCAATAAAAATTTTGATTTCATAAAAATCTTATTTTAGGTATGAGTAATTATGTATGATAATTGTTGAACATTAAATTAATGGGTTTAATTATCCAGGTCCATTCCTGCAATGAATAAAACCGAGATAATATTTTTTAAAATTTCCTGAACCTGTGAATACTTTCATAACTAAAAAAAGACACAAATAGATTTGCCCTGTGGGATTTTTTCTCTTTAAGCAAAACAATGAGGGTGTAATTATTTTTTTCACAAATAGATTTTAAGAATGCTGATTGTCTTTATGGCTATTGTTTTTTTTGTGGCCTGTTATAAAATGTTTTATATCATTCCAGAAAACACCAATTACCACAATGGTTGTTAATAGAAATATTGCTAATAAGAAATCCATGCTTGTTTATTACAAGCTATTTTAAACTATTATTGTTTTTGGAGACAATGAGCGAATCGCTGAAATGAGTTGTGAACAGCGTCTTACATTTAGGGAAACATTAGTTTATTCTCCTGATGTGCAATATGATCTTTGTGCCTGTTGGTTTGCCTGCTTCATCATGCATGTCTTCAATCCTTATTGGAGGAAGATTTTTATCGTTATTAAAATCATTCAGTCTTTTTGCAGTTATGTCAATTCCTTTTGAATTATGCTGGTTGATGGTACTCTTTTTTAGATCGGCTGATTTTTTTCTGCCAATGCCATTATCAGTGATCGTACAGGTAAGCCAGTTTTTATCAGCAGTGATATTGATCGTTATTTTTTTTTCTCCTTCTTTTTTACTCAGTCCATGCCATAATGCATTTTCAATAAAAGGTTGCAGGATCAATGGAGGGATTTTTTCATCATCTGTAAGTATTCCTTTTTCAATATGAACTTCATACGTTGGTTTCATATTAAGCCTTAATGATTCCAGTCCAACATAAAGTTCTAGTGTATGTAGTTCTTTTTCCAATGAGATCACATTGTTTTCTGATTGATTTAGAACCTGTCTCAATAACCTGGAAAATGTTCCTATATAATATACTGCCTCATCTTTTTTATCACTTGTTACGAGTGCCTGGATACTATTAAGTGCATTGTAAATAAAATGCGGATTCATTTGTGCTTTTAAAGCAGTCATTTCCAGTTCCGTCAACTGGTGTTTGATGAAAATTTCCTGGCGTATTTTTTTAATGCGGTTGCGATATATAGAAATGATCATTGATGATGCCAAACAAATGATTAGGAGCCTGAACCACCAGGAATTCCAAAAAGCAGGTTTAATGGTAAAATAAAAAATGGCTGGTTCACACCAGTCGCTATTCGGAGTTCTTGCTCTCACATTAAATTCATATTTACCAGAAGCGAGATTTGCGTAAATAACAAAATTGTTGATAGAAGAATTGCTCCAGGTAGTGTCAAGTCCCTTCAGCCTGTAAGAATAAAGCAGGTCGGCAGAACTTGTAAAGGAAATGCCTATATAATTTATTTGTAAATTATTTTCATTGTATTTCATTAAGGGGTTGATGGGTAATCGTTCATATCCCTGGAAGGAATCTGTGTAATTTTTCCAGTTTGTTTTTT
This sequence comes from Ferruginibacter sp., assembly GCA_039934735.1. GTDB lineage: Bacteria > Bacteroidota > Bacteroidia > Chitinophagales > Chitinophagaceae > Ferruginibacter. The sequence goes on from JBDTLP010000007.1 coordinate 49,149, forward strand.
TAAAATTAATGTTGATATTTTCAATATTTATTTGAGGTGCTTTGGCGTTGAAAACAATTTTTCCTGGATCAAATGAATAGATATCATTGACATCAGTGTACCATATGCGGCCATCCGAAGCTGTTAGTAATTTTGTATTGGCAGGAGTTGTTACGCTGATATCCGAATTGTCGGAGAGTTGTTTTACAAGTATCTTATTTCCATTGGCAGAATCTATTTTTATTACTATAACGCCACGGTTAGTAACTGCCCATATCCTTCCCATGTAATCTATGCAGGCAGCGTTTATAGTTGCATCATCCAGGTCAATCCGCTGGTCAACATCCAGGTCGTTTTCCATCCATTTTTTATTCCATTGAAAATGTTTTAGCCCATAACTTCCCCCGTACATCCAGAAGCCATTCTTATTATCATCAAGGAAGTGCGCACCCGCATTTGCATTACCAAGTCCCAGTTGTTTGTTGACGTTAACAGCATTGTTTTGTTCATCTATTAAAATGATCTCAGCGTTTTCACAAACGACAAGTGTTTTGCCATTTTTGAAACACTTTATATATTTTGGAAATTGAATGATTTTATTAAGGTTATGGGATATGAAAATTGATGAATAATGCTCATCTGCAAATCTTAAAGTATCAAGGGCAAGAAATATCTTTTTTGTCAATGAATTATAATCTGCCCAAACCATTGTCCTGTCGGGAAGAAGATAATTGCAGTTTGTAAAACCTTTTTCTTCTATTCGGAAAATTTGGCCATTCCTTGTTTCGAACCAGGTTCTTTTTTTTTCATCTCTGAAATAAGTATCAATAAAATCAATGTTAGCTGCCGGGTAGTCATAAAATTGCCATGGGGCTTTAATAAAATTGCTACCATTGAATTGCAGGATCCCATTTTCTCTTGAGAAAGCGAGTAGTTTTCCATCTGCAGTTTCTGCAATATTTCTAATATCATCAACCAATGGATTATTCTTGCTGTTGAAATGTAGCTGTTGTTGTTCCTGAATTTTAGTTAATCCTTTTACAGAAGCGACCCAAATCGTATGATCTTTATCTTCAAAAAAGCCTGAGAATAAACTTTCGCTTGTTGGAATTGAATCAACAAATTTTTCAGTATCGCCAGGCGCTGATACATAGATCATTTTGATCCCTGTCCTGCACACCCAAAAACGATTTTTAGCATCAATTATAAAATTTGTCCAGCTTCCCATATCTAACACTCCTTTAAAAATGGGTGCTGTGTCACCATTATCTGATAACATAGATATACCGTCTTTAGTTGCTACATATAAATGGTTATCCCGGTAATACATCTCGCCAAAATGTATTTTACCTGCAGGTTGTTTCCTCCACAATTCTTTAATAGTGCCATCGTTTTCTTTTTTTACTATTACTTCCCTGTAATTGTAATAAGTACCGTTCTTTGTTTCAACAAGCCCAACACAAGGAATGTCATAACCCGGCAATAAGTTTGATTTTTGCCAATACCTGCCATTAAAACGATAAGCATTCTTCCTTGTTTGTGCCCACAGTTCAGCATTTTTAAGTTGCCAGATCGTATGTATATACATAACCTCATCGGCCGAATCGCTGAATGAGTAAGGATAAAAATGATCTCCTTTTAATTCAAATATTTTGTTTGCTGTAGCTACCCATAACCGATGATCTCTATCTTCAAATATTCTGTGTACACGCGGAAAATTAAGCCCTTCCTGGAAACCATAGTTTCTGAAATTTTTTCCGTCAAAGCGGCTTAATCCATTATTTGTGCCTATCCATATAAATCCACAGCTATCCTGGAAAAGATTTAGCACATACTCACCACTCATTCCATCTTTTGTGCTATAAGTTTTAAGAGAATAGTTACTCTGCTGCGCATCGCTTTTCAATGGCAACATAAAAAGTGTGATAAAAAAAATAAGTCTATATTTTTTTTTGCTAAAGTTCAAATTAAGACTGTATTATCCTTTAAATAATTCCATAAAATCATTTTTATTATATCGTGACAATTCTACTTCATCGCCATTGCTCATAATAATAAATCCGCCTTCTCCTTTTTTATATGAACTTACATGAGCAAGATTAATAAAATAGGAGCGGTGTGCCCTAAAGAAATGATGACCCGTAAGTATGTCTTCATAATAACCCAATGTTTTGCTTGACAGAATTTTTTTTCCCCCCTTCATATAAATATTTGTATAATTGCTACTGGCCTGGCAGTATATAATATCTTTCAATGGCAATACCATAAAACCATCGGTAGTCACTACACTGATACTTTCTGCAAGCCCTGGTTTACCAGACAACTGTTGGTATAAGCGTTGTATGTTCTCTGTTTCAGAAGGGCTTTGTTTGCGTAATCTTAATATGGCTTTATTAACTGCCTCTTTCAGTTCACTTACTACAACAGGTTTAAGAAGGTAATCCAAGGCATTAAATCTAAAAGCTTTAATAGCATAATTATCATGTGCGGTCACAAAAATGATTTCAAAATCATATTCGGGTAATTGTTGCAACAGGTCAAAACCTGTTTCATCCTGCATTTGAATATCCAGGAAGATGATCCTGGGATGGTGGATGCTTATGAAAAGCAGCGCTTCCTGAACGTTCGCAGCCTGGCTTATTTCAGTTGAAATGTCAATATGCTGGCGAAGCATTTTCTCCAGCATGATGCGATTGTGAAGTTCATCATCAACGATCAGTACTTTCAAATGATCAGTCATATTAAATGATTGTTGTATTAAATTAAGAAAAGAATTGTGAATTGTTTAAATTGTTTATCAGGTAGCAGTTATCTGTTACTGAATGGGGTATATTCATCCTGTAAATTATTAGTTATGAAAAGGCAGTTCGCAAATTCTTTTTCTTTTTTAAGTTGTACAGGAAGTTTTAGTAATTTTAGAATATGCTATTTCACCGCAACTTCACCTACTACATCGACAAACGCAGCTGGAAATATTATTTCCTCATGTTGTCATTATGCAAAGGCTATGCTTAATGTTTGAATTTATTACGGTAGTTTGATCTATCGAAGACGACTTATAACTCATAACTCAAAACTCTTTAAAGTGCCACATTATCATAAACTCGGATCAATTCCGCACAAACGCCATACTCAATTCCGTAAACCGGATGGAAGTTTATACTCAGAACAATTATTTTCTACAGAAGGATTCTCCAATGATTATTCTTTGCTCTATCACACTTACGCCCCCACGCTGATTGTAAAAGTGGATGAAGCAATTAATGTAGCTCCAAAGATCGCAGAAGAAAAAATGTTAAAGCACCGTAGCCTTGAAGGATTTAAAATAAAACCGGAAGCGGATTATTTAGAGAGCCGCAAAGCTGTTTTGGTAAACAGTGATTGCCATATTGTATTGGCCTCGCCACAAAAAAGCATGACGGATTATTTTTATAAAAATGCAGATTCGGATGAAGTCATTTTTATTCATGAAGGAACAGGTGTATTAAAAACGGGTTATGGTGAATTGAAATTTAGTTATGGCGATTATCTTGTTGTACCAAGGGGATGTATCTATCAGATTCATTTTGATACTGAAGCCAATCGTTTATTCATTGTTGAATCACATTCGCCTATTCGTTATCCAAAGAGATACCTGAGCAAATATGGCCAGTTAATGGAGCATGCTCCTTATTGTGAAAGAGATATCAGGGTTCCTGAAAATCTACAAACCTTTGATAAGAAAGGAGACTTTATTATCAAAACAAAGAAGCAGGGTTTTTTATACCCGATACATTACGGTACACATCCTTTTGATGTGATCGGCTGGGATGGATGCTGTTATCCTTATGCATTCAGCATACATGATTTTGAACCAATAACAGGACGTGTTCACCAACCACCACCCGTACACCAGACCTTTGAGACAAATGCCTTTGTAATTTGTTCTTTTGTACCAAGATTATTCGACTATCATCCTTTAGCAATACCTGCCCCTTATAATCACAGTAATATTGATAGTGACGAGTTGCTGTATTATGTTGATGGTGATTTTATGAGCCGCAAGCATGTAACCCGTGGTATGATTACTTTGCATCCTGCAGGTATTCCGCATGGCCCACACCCTGGGCTAGCCGAAAAAAGCATAGGCGCAAAAGAAACGAAAGAACTTGCGGTAATGGTGGATACATTTCGTCCGCTGCAATTAACGGAAACAGCCATAGAAATAGAGAACCAGGGTTACGTAATGAGCTGGGCAGAATAAAGGTAAAAAGTTAATAGGGTTAATAGGGTTAATAAAGTTAATAAACGATTCGCAACTTTATTAACTTTACCAGCCCTATTAACTTTTTCAACTATTCAACTTTTTTTCATAAATTGGATAAACAAAAAACGATTAGCTATGCTCAAATTTCATGAAATAAAAACGGGAGATTATATTTTCGCTGACAATGATGGTGACAAAAAACGTGGAGAAGTTACCAACCTTAATGGCGATGAAAAACAGGTTTGTGTGGATACCGGACAGGAGTTTTGGTATGAGATGAATCAATTATCACCACTACCAATAACAGAAGATGAGTTAACGAATTTTAAATTTCACAAGCAGGTCAATGATGATGGAACGATAAAATATTCCAAAGGAGCATTTAGGATACTCATTCCAAAACAATCGGATTTTTCAAGAATGGAAATATGGTACAGGGATGAAACAAGACATATCAATACGCCTATAAGTGTTCATAATCTTCAAAATCATTTTTATGATATGACAAAAGTTCACCTGAACGATGATTCTTTTGATTAATAAATATTTGTCAAATTATACATAATAAAAAATCCCCTCGGAACTCCGGGGGATTTTTTATGGTAGAACTTATTATTAAATTAATTCGCTATTGTTTCTTTTGTTTCCCTTGCCCCTGGAGCAGTACTTCCTGATTTAGTAGCTCCTCTGCCTTTCGCTGCGTTCTCTTTTTCTATCGCATTTTTCTGAGCTATTCTTTGTTGTTGAAGGGTTTTTATAGATTTTTTCTTTTGTGCTGGCTGAGTATTGGTGGCTGATAAAGTAGCTGCTTTTTTAACTTGTGCAGATGCCATTATACCAAGGCTCATAAAAATACCAGTTACGAGTAATAATTTTTTCATAATGTGTTTTTTATTATTTGATATTAAAAGATTGAATTCGCTATTTGATTGATATTAATAACACAATCCAAATATACATTTCTTTGTAAACAAGAAAAAATAAATTGTGTAAGAGACAGTGTAAGCTTTTTCTAACCTTTTACCTGCAACAATTAGAAATTCGAGAATAACCCGTATTGGATGGATAAATACAGATTTTATTTTTATATTCAAAAAAGATCCAAACACTTATTGAATGTTATGAGAAATATGCTGCAAAGCGGCATTAATCCGTGATTATCCCTCCAATCGGTGTCATCTGCGTATTTATCATAGCAGGTAAGCTATGCGCCTTAATGTAAAACTATCTCCAATAAAAAATCCCTCCTTGTTAGGGGAGGGATTATATTTAAAGAACTAAAATTAAATTATTCTGCTTTTGGTTCTTCTGCTTCTTCATTTGAAGGTTCAGCTTTTTCTGGTGCCGGTGCGCTGGTTTCTGATGCTGCATCATTATCCATTTTCGCTTTAAGGCCAGCAAGAATGCCAAGATCACCAAGTGTAGCTTTTTCTACTTTGCTCTGAATATTCTTCACAGCTTTTTTTGTAGAATCAGCTTCCGCTCTTTTCTCTTTCATTTCAACTTGCTTTTCTTCTTCTTTTTCACGCTCCCACAAACGGGTATGACTAAGAACGATGCGTTTGTCGTTACGGTCAAATTCAATTACCATGAATTGAGCAGTTTCGTCAGCGCCAATTGTTTTGCCATCTTCTTTTGCTAAGTGACGGGCTGGTGCATAACCTTCTAATCCATAAGGCAATTGAACTACTGCGCCTTTGTCATCTTTTTTCACCACAGTTCCTTCATGAACGCTTCCTTCTGAGAAAACAGATTCAAGTGAATTCCATGGATCTTCTTCGATTTGTTTATGGCCAAGTTGAAGTTTACGTCCTTCCTTATCAATGTTAAGAATAATAACTTCGATCTCGCTTCCAACTTTCGTGTACTCGTTCGGGTTATTGAAACGTTTTAACCAGCTAAGGTCGCTGATATGGATCATACCACCGATACCGGTAGATAATTCAACAAACACACCATAAGGAGTGATGTTCTTTACAGTACCAGTATGACGGCTGTTCTCAGGAAACCTGTTTTCAATAGTGCTCCATGGGTCTTCTGTCATTTGTTTGATAGAAAGGCTCATTTTGCGTGTTTCCTTATCAAGCGTTACTACTTTAGCTTCATACTCGTCACCAAGTTTGAAGAATTCTTTCGCATTGATCGGTGTGTTGGCCCATGTAATTTCACTTACGTGTACCAAACCTTCAACACCTGGCATGATCTCTAAGAAAGCACCGTAGTCTTCAATGTTCACTACTTTACCTTTTACAATCTCACCTTCTTTCAGGTTTTCTGCCAATGTATCCCATGGATGAGGGGTCAATTGTTTCAAACCTAAGCTGATACGCTTCTTATCATCATCAAAATCCAATACCACTACATTCAGTTTCTGATCCATCTTCAATACTTCAGAAGGATGGTTAATACGTCCCCATGAAATATCTGTGATGTATAATAAACCATCTAAGCCACCAAGGTCAAGGAATGCACCGAAATCAGTGATATTCTTGATCGTTCCTTCCAATACCTGGCCTTTTTCAAGTTTACCAATGATCTCAGCTCTTTGAGCTTCGATATCGCTTTCAATAAGTGCTTTGTGAGATACAACTGCATTCTTAATGGCTTCGTTGATCTTAACCACTTTGAATTCCATTGTTTTTCCAACAAACTGATCGTAATCAGTAACAGGTTTAACGTCGATCTGGGAACCAGGTAAGAATGTTTCCATTCCAAACACGTCAACGATCAAACCACCTTTTGTTTTGCTGGTAACAAGCCCTGTAACGATCTCGCCTGTTTTATTTACTTCGACGATTCTTTCCCAGGCTCTTGTAATACGTGCAGATTTGCGGCTCAGGTTAAGATTTCCTTCCCTGTCCTCTTTTTCTACAACCATTACTTCGATCACATCACCCACTTTCACCCCACCTGGTATATCCCTGAATTCATTCAAAGAAATAAGGCCGTCGCTTTTAAATCCAATGTTAACAACAGCATCTGTTTTGGTTAATGATTCTACAGTTGCCTGTATCATTTCACCATCATTGATCTGTTTGAATGTGTTGTCATAAACTGTATCGTATTTTGCTTTTTCTTCTTTCGTATAAGCGGCTACGTTACGTTTATCCCTGCTCCAGTCAAAATCATCATGTGCTGTTTCAACACGTGGTTCAAATTTCTGTACAGGTTCTGATATTGTTTCAACCGGAGTTTCAACGGTTGCTTCCGCAGGATCATTTGTTGTCGCAGTAACCTCAGCTGAGTTACCAGCCAAAGATTCCTGATCTTCTGCGTTTAGTTGTTTGTTAATATTAAATGACATAATAAAATCCCCGGTTTTTTAACGGGGCTGCAAATGTACGATTTTTAAATGTAAGATCTATGAAGATGTAAGATTACAGGCACAATAACCAGCTAAAAATATAAACTTCCTAAACAAAAAAAGACCCATCATTGTAATGATGGGTCTTTTTGCTATTAAAAAAGTATTAACGGATTATAACTCTTCCGGATTGTAATAGTTTTCCATCGGCAGTGTAAAGAGACACAATATATGTGCCTTTTGGCTGGTTGCTAAGGTCAACATCCATTCTTCCATAAGGAGCGGTCACAGAATATTTCTGCGTTATCACCCTTGAACCCTTGGCATCGAATATCATTAAGTAAGGATTACCAGAAATGATATCATTGACTCCGTCAAAGAACCTAACCTGGAACTGTCCGGTACTTGGATTAGGCCAGATAAATAACTGGTTACGTGCTGAATCTGAAATTGTGATAATATCTGAACTAACTCTTCCGCTACAAATAGCAGAATCAATAACATCTACAGAATAATCACCAAGACCTGTATTTGCAAAAGTTACCTCATATGTTTTTGCATTAGCACCTGGGATTTCAGTACCATTTATCAACCATTGGTAAGTGCCTGTAGCACTCAATTCAGGGTTAACATTCGCAGTAAGTAATGACCTTATTCCAGGGTAGATATTAGTAGCTGGAGTTGCGGTAATAGTAACAACAGGGTCAGCAGTTAAAATTCTAACAGGCACTTCAACCGGAGCTGGAGGACATATAGGATCAGTTACAGTTACCGTGTAAACAGTTGAACTTCCCGGAGCAGCATAAACAGTACTTGCTTGTGAACCAGCAGTATAAGGAATAGTGCCAGCCGCATCTGTAAACAATCCTGTGGCTGGAGACCATACTCCTGTGTAAGGACCGGCCGCTGCAGTGGTATAAGTAAGTGTTAGTGTCCAGTCAACCAATGTTCCTTCATCTGGAGGAGCGATATCATTAATTCCGATTGTCCAGTCACCTGAAGGAACGGAATAAAGATCAGCAAAAGTGAAAACATTAGCATTTGTAGGGCTTAAACTAAGTGGTGCTGTAGGAATAGTTCCCGGTGCAGCGGGTGCATCAGGAGCAAATGTTCCGGTCCAAGGATCACTTCCTGAAACAAGCGTAGCTGAAGCAGGAGCAGCTGAACTGAAAACAGTATTAGTAAAACCTGTTGTTACCCCAGATCCACCTGTTGAAGTTAATCCATAATCCAGGTTCAATATATTGTCATTGGGTGCTTTTAATGCAATAACAAGATCTCCAATCCAGGTATGGTTGATATTCAAAGTAACGCTTGCAGCAGTAACTGTTGCACCTGCTGGAAGTGCAGGTACATTAATAGCATTAATAATACCTGTTGGATCGTCATCAGGAATTGTTGTATTTAGTGTACCAGAAGAATAAGAAACAGTTGTATAAGTAACGCCTGGAGGTTCGGTTGTAATAGAAAGTTGTACAGGTGAACCTGCAGGAATTGGGCTACAAGTAGAGTATGACGTAGGTGAAACATTTATAACCTGATCTGTTACAGTCAGGCTAACAATATCACTGAAATCAGTAGCTGTACAACCACCACCAATAAGCAGGCGATAATTATATCCATTCCAGTCGCTGGTTACCGCTACAATATGAAGTGTATTAGTAGTTGCCCCTGTAATGTTGATGCCATTGGTAAGGTTAGTCCATGGCGCACCCGTACCAGCTTGTTGTTGCCATTGGTAGCTAAGGAAAGTTCCTGTAGTAGCAGTTGTAAATGTTACGCCACTTCCACAGGTAGTTGACATATTTGTCGGCTCTGTATTGAAAACACCCTGGATACAAGGAATGATGTTTACTGTATAATCTTCTGTTTCACCAAAAGTGTAAGGATCACATGCCATTCCACCAGTAAGGGGGGTGTTAAACCTAACCCTTAATCTCATCCTGGCCGGACCAAGTGGAGCAGTAGCAGGTACAATAATATTTGCATTCAAAGTACCACCTGTAGTTTGGCCTATTAAGGTAAATTCTGAAGGATCAAAAGATCCACTGTGATCATAGTCTATCCAGGCACCAACTATTTCAGTGTAGATACCTCCACCTGCAGTTACAGCTATTGGATTAGCTACACCCTGAACTAAATCAGGAATAGTAATTGTTGGATCGATCGTATTATCAGTGTATCCATTGGTTCCGCAATCAGTAGTATTGTTTAATGCTCCCAATGTTACATTAGTAATAATATCACCATCTGTACAATCTGTAGGATCAGGAATGCAATAACACCCATTCGGAGGAGTTAATGAAACCTGTACCGGTGTAGAAGTACCAGGTGTACCATTGCAGGAAACTACAACTTGATAATAAGTAGTAGCAGTAATAGTAGTTGTATAAGTGGAATTGGTTGCGCCTCCAATATCTGTAAAGCTACCTGCTCCACCAGTTGAAGATGATTGCCATTGGTAGGTTACGCCACTTCCACCAGTACCATTTGTTGCTGACAAAGTGAAAGGAATACCAGGGCATGCTGAAGTTTGTGTTGTTAAAGTTGCACCTGGTGCAGGTGTTCCTGAACAAGCAGAAGTTGTATAGTCAATAATGAAAGGCATATCCTGCGGATCAGTAGCAGTTGGACCATCTAAAACAGGAGCCCAGGTATCTGCAGCCAGTGTATGTTGAAGCGCATTGTTCCCAGCTTGTGTAGTAGTACCAACCACCGTACTTGCCGGAGAAAAATTACTGGCAAGTGTAGTACCTGTTTGCCATTCTACCCAATAATGTCCTGCTGTTAAACTGATATTAATATTTGCTTCCAGTTTCCATATGATCCTGTTTGTAGCTGCTGTAGCATTAAAAATACGGTATAAACTTGCAGCTGAAGAAGCCGTCAATGCATTGGTAGTAAGATCGCCATAAATTGGAGTTACACCGCCTGCAGAAGGATCGGTATCAAATATCTGTACCCTCATATCTGTAAATGGAGAAGCTGCTCCTGCATAACCAGTAGAATATGCAAAGCAAGTAAATTTAGTAAGTCCCCATGTGCCTCCGGGAATAGTAAAGTCATCAGCAAGCGAAAAACCATTGGTAATATTGGCAGAAAACCCTGCATTGGCATTACCAGTTTGAACCTCGCTCCAGTTAGAACCTGCAGGAGCAGCCTCGCCGCTACTTGCAGTAGGTCCCGTGCTTAAGTTCCCGTTCGTGTAAATTTGTGCATTTATTTTGCCCACGAAAAAACAAAATAAACCAAGAATCATCAGGCTTTTTTGCAGAAATCCCCCGATTCTTTTAAATGTAGTTTTGGATTGCATAATAATAATTTAATGATTTTGAAATGGTAGTAATAAATGCACCGATCTAAATCAGTGATTTTATTTTTTGTGTAAATTACGGCATTATCACTTTTTGACAAACTTTTATTTTCCTTGATTTTGCAGATAGTCGCAAACACGGATATTTCATAATCAGCTGACACTATTCCTTTGGCCGTAACCAGTTACAAACAAAATATTCTTATAGGTCTGAAGGCATAATTGAATAACAGGTGGCATGATAATATACATCAATTTACGTTATAGCCGAATGAACCGGGACATGCTTAATTATTTCAGTAATGGCTTAATGGATTCCGATAGGCTTCCAGCTCATGAAAGGTCTTGTCATATGGAGAACTGACACATAGTATTTATTTTCAAAAATTGCCTTACTTAGCTTCCATAATGCTTTTGTGTGAAGGCGTAGCTCGTTCCACGCAAAAGGCTTATTGAAAATATATAATATTGCAAAATATATTTTGAACCGGTCCGTAAAAGCTATTTAATAAACAAGGCTTTCAACTCCTCGGCTTCCTCCGGTTTCATTTTGCCCCCCAGGATAAGCCTGATCTGCCTTCTTCTTAATGCTCCGATAAATAATTTTTTTTCATCTTCGCTTCCAGGGATGAGCCCATTTATTTTTCTTGGTTTGCCATTGGGATCCAACGCAACAAAAGTATAATAGGCCTCATTGCTTTTATACTTGTATTGCTGGATAGCATCTTCTCCCCACACATTTAAATGTACTTCCATACTGCTGTTAAACGCCCTCGTCACCATGGCCTCAATATGAACTACGTTCCCGATTTTAATGGGGGTTTCAAATGAAATATTGTCAACAGAAGCAGTTACTACCGGTGCTGCACAATGTTTCATAGCAGCAAGGGCAGCTGCAATATCCATCCAGTACATCAGGCGGCCACCCATCAGGTTACCAAAATTATTGGTGTCATTGGGCAACACCAGTTCTGTCATATTAACCAAAGAGTCAATTGGTTTTTTATCCATTTTTAAAATTTTTGCAAAGATAACTCCAATGTATGATCTAAGATTTAAGATGTAAGATTTTCCCTGGTGCATTTAAATCTTAATTCTTATATCTTAAATCATACATCTTACTTATTTTTACCAGATACATTTTCTAAAGAGCCATGACCAACAATCTGAAAACAAATATTTCCTTCGACAACACAGAATATGCGTTCGCATATAAATCAACCAAAGAATTAAAAAAAGCGCATTTTCTTTTTTCTTCCATGGGAAGTCCCTTACTGGTAAATCTTGGTTTGAAACTCATGCCTGCTGCTATTAAACTGCACATCCCTTTTACAAAGACGGTTATACGAAGTACGATCTTTAGCCAGTTCGTAGGTGGTGAAACACTTGACCAAACAGCCAGGGTGGCCAATAAACTAGAACAATACAATGTACAGGTTATACTCGATTATGGAGTGGAAGGGGGCGAAGATGGTGAAGAAGGATTTGATCATGCAACAGAAGAATTTATTAAAGTGATAAGCTATGCCGCTACGCAGAAGAATATTCCTTTTATGAGTATTAAAGTAACCGGTATTGTGCGGTTTGGCCTGCTGGAAAAAATAGATGCGGCTATGCATAATAGTGAGGGTACATTGATGAAGCGCTATTACAAAGTAATAGAAGAATTGTCACCCGAAGAAAAAGCAGAATGGCAGCGTACTGTTAGCAGGTTGCTGAAGATTTGCGAAACAGCAAATACAAAAAAAGTGGGTGTACTGGTAGATGCCGAAGAAACCTGGATACAGGACCCGGTGGATGCACTCACTATTTTAATGATGGATACCTTCAATAAAGGAAAAGCAGTTGTTTATAATACCATACAGCTTTACCGGCACGATAGGCTTGCATTTTTGAAAGCGAGTTACGAAGCTGCTGCAGAACGTAATTTTATCCTCGGCGCAAAACTGGTAAGGGGTGCTTATATGGACAAAGAAAGAAAACGGGCAGCCGAGTTCGGCTATCCTTCACCGATACAGCCCGATAAACAATCATCAGATAACGACTACAATGCTTCCGTGGAATTTTGCATAGAACATCTTGATAAGATCGCCGTCATCGTCGCCTCTCACAATGAGTACAGTAATTTATATACTACAGAACTACTGGATAAAAAGGGATTGCCCCACAATCATCCCCACGTACATTTTTCACAACTATATGGAATGAGTGACAACATCACATTCAACCTCGCAAAAATCGGCTGCAGTGTAAGCAAATATTTACCCTTCGGCCCCATTAAGGATGTGATCCCTTACCTCATGCGCCGTGCACAGGAAAATAGTTCTGTGGCCGGCCAAACGGGAAGAGAGTTGGGGCTTATTAAAAAGGAATTGGCGAGAAGGAAGGCATGATTTGATGATTTGGTAATTTGATGATGAAAAGAAATTTCGGATTGGGGACTTAATTATCAAATCATCGAATTACAAAATCATCAAATTGCTATTGTAACCTAATAACACTCTCCTCCACCAACCCAAAAACCACATCCTCCTTCTCCGGCTTAACTATAAAACTTCCCGTAAATTTTCCAAACGCCGGCAATACCGCATGTTTTTTGCCAAAATAAAAACAGGCTAACTGTAACGACTGCCTGCCAGCACCATGTAATCTTACTGCCGGGTGTATATGTCCGCTGAAACAATAGTTTTTTTCATCTGCCGCACAATCATTTATATCATGCATGAAGGAAAAATTTCCAATATGGAGAACGTCATGGTGTACAGTAATAGCAGCTTCCTGGTACCAGCTTTTATCTAAAATATCATGATTACCCTTTACCAGGTGCACAGGTAAATGACCCAGGTCATTTCTCCATTTTAAAAAAAGGTCATGTTCCTTATTGGCATCGCTGTGAAAAAGATCGCCCACAATAATTAATTTCCCCGGTTTGTAAAATTGTATCTGTGCAAAGAGCCGTTGCATATCTTCCATCAAAACAGTTTGAGGAACAGCAATACCACTTTTCCTGAAATGGCCCGTTTTACCCAAATGAAGATCAGAAAGAATAAGGGCGTTTTCATTTTCCCAGAAAATACTTCTTCCCGAAGTGATGAGGAATTGGTTGTTTAATAATGAATGGGAGAGATAAGTTGGCATGAAGCACAAATATAAAATTGATTTCCATTAATTATAGAATCAGGTTTTGTAATTATTTTGAAAATGGGTAAATTGAAAAAAAACTCAATAAGCATGAATAAACAAGAAACAGCCGATTTTACAGAGGAAGGTTCAAGATTGCCTTCAGGCTTAAATACACTGACCATATTAACCATCATTGCATGTATATTCGGTTATTTACGTAATATATATAGTTATTTTTCATCTAACCAGGAAAATTATAATAAAACCAGGGAGATGATAGATTCTGGTAAAGTTCCCGATTGGTTAAAATTTGCAGTAAATGAAAAAACATTAGCAATTCAGGAAATAGCAATTAAAAATAAACTCCCTCTTTTAATACTTGGCGTTGTAGCTATCAGCTTGTGTCTATATGGTGCAATTGAAATGAGGAAGCGAAAAAAGCAGGGGTATATTTTATGGTTAGTAGGAGAAATTTTGCCAATATTTACAGGCATCTTGTTTATGGGAAGCAGTTCTTTTTTAGGATCAGGATTAATATTTTTAATAATACCTCTTATATTTATAATATTATATACAGTAAACAGGAAAGACCTTATTTACTAACTGAATTTATTTATATTTTTAAAAGTAGTTTTATAACTGCTTTATTTATTTTAGAATAAGCGCTATCGGTTAAAAATAAATTGATCGTGCGCATTTTGCATCTGCAGCAGGATATTTTTTGTTGTAATAAAGTAAAAGCATACGACATTTGAATATTGTACATCGTATTTTGAACATTCAATACGCTACGTCCAATGTACAATACTCATTTAGAAACAATAATTCAATAATGAAAAGATCATTGCTCTTACTATCAATATGTTCATCTTTATGCTCCCATGCCCAAACAAATAAAGCAGAAAACCTTTCTCAGTTTGTAAACCCCATGATCGGCACACAACGAATGGGACATGCCTATCCCGGTGCAACTGTTCCATTCGGCATGGTACAATTAAGTCCTGATACAGATACAATACCTTTTGAAGTAAATGGAAAATACAATCCTGATGTTTATAAATATTGTGCAGGTTACCAATATGATGATAAAACAATTGTCGGGTTCAGTCATACTCATTTCAGCGGCACCGGTCATTCGGATCTTGGTGATTTTTTAATCATGCCAACTGTGGGCAAGCTTCAATTAAATCCCGGAACAACCAATGATCCTTCAAGCGGGTTTCGTTCTGCATTCTCTCACAATAATGAAATAGCACAAGCAGGATATTACAAAGTAAAACTGGATGATGATAATATTATTGCCGAACTAACGGCAACGAACAGGGTAGGAGTACATCAGTATACATTTCCCGCATCCGACCGATCACACATTATTTTAGATCTTATGAGCGGCATCTATAATTTTGAAGAAAAAAATGTGTGGACATTCATAAGAGTGGAAAATGACACACTCATTACCGGCTATCGCCAAACAAATGGCTGGGCACGTACACGTACGGTTTATTTTGCTATGACTTTTTCAAAACCATTTTATCAATACGGAAGCAAAGAGTTTTCAAAAATACCCTACCGTGGTTTCTGGGGTAAGTTTGATCAAAGAAAAAATTTCCCTGAAATAGCAGGCAAGCAGTTAAGGATGTATTTTGATTTTAAAACAGCAGAAGGAGAAAAAATAAAAATAAAGATGGCGTTATCACCCGTAAGTACAGCAGGTGCTTTATTAAACTTAAGAACAGAAACACCAGGCTGGGATTTTGAAAAGATAAAACAACTTGCTCAGGCATCCTGGAACAAAGAATTAAATAAGATTGTGATCGAAGGCTCAAAAGAAGAAAAACAAAATTTCTATACTGCTATGTATCATGCATTCATAAGTCCAACCACTTATATGGATGTGGATGGACATTATAAAGGGCTTGATCAGAATGTTCAGTTGGCGAAGGGGTTTACAAACTACACTACTTTTTCTTTGTGGGATACTTACCGTGCATTGCATCCTTTATTCAATATAATTCAACCTAAACGAAATGCAGACATGGTGCAATCCATGCTGCAACATTTTCAGCAAAGCAGTTTGCACATGTTGCCAATATGGTCACATTATGCAAATGACAATTGGTGCATGTCGGGTTACCACAGTGTATCTGTTATTACAGATGCAATCATAAAAGGAACCATAAAAAAAGATCTGCAAAAAGCATTGGACGCTTGTGTTACAACGGCACAAAAAAGAGATTATGATGGCATCGGGCAATACATCGACATGGGCTATATTCCTGTTGATAAAAATGGCGTAGGCACATCTACTACATTAGAATATGCTTATGACGACTGGTGTATTGCACAACTTGCAAAAAAGCTAAACCGCACAAATATTTACAATGAATTTATAAAACGTTCTTACAATTATAAAAATGTATTTGATACTACAACAGCGTTTATGCGTGGCCGCAATAGTGATGGTAGTTTCAAAAAAGATTTTGATCCATTAAGTACAAATGGTCAGGGGTTTATTGAAGGCAATTCATGGAACTATAGTTTTTTTGTTCCGCATGATCCAAAACAACTGATCGCTATGATGGGTGGTAATAAAAAATTTACTGATAGGTTGGATTCATTATTTACCATGCAACTGCCCGATGCTTTTTTTGCAGAAACAGAAGACATTACCCGTGATGGAATTA
The DNA here is from genome assembly GCA_039934735.1 of Ferruginibacter sp. Lineage (GTDB taxonomy): Bacteria > Bacteroidota > Bacteroidia > Chitinophagales > Chitinophagaceae > Ferruginibacter. Next base: position 65,798 of record JBDTLP010000007.1, read on the forward strand.
TTGGAGGGTATGTACATGGAAATGAACCTGCTCATCATGCTGCTTATTTATACAACTATGCCAATGCAGCCTGGAAAACCCAGGAGCGGGTACGCATGATATTAAAGATGCAATACAAAGCAACTCCTGATGGACTTGGTGGCAATGACGATGCAGGGCAAATGAGTGCCTGGTATATTTTCAGTAGCCTTGGTTTTTATCCTGTAGCGCCTGGCTCTGATCAATATGCTATTGGCAGCCCCGCTGTTAATGGAGCCACGCTGCATTTGGAAAATGGAAAAACATTTATCATCGAAGTAAAGGATCAATCAGATAAAAACGTCTACATACAAAAAATGACATTAAATGGAAAACCACTTAATCATTTTTTTATAAATCATTCAGATATTATGAATGGAGGAAAACTCATTTTTTACATGGGAGGCGAGGCAACGAAGTAGGTGTTAAAAGTTTCAAAGGTTTCACACGTTTCAGGCATATCGTATATGCGTATATGTTACATTGTGTTATATGGCCAAAGCTGTACAGTAAGGTATTCGGTAAGTATTTGTATTGGTCTTTGCTATTTTAATCTTTCGTTTTATTTTTTACAGTTAATGATATATCGTCCCTACGGGACTTATGGCTATGGGATTGCTGAGTTACCAATGTACTGTCCCTATAGGACATAAATAGCCAGGTAAGGAAGATATATCGCTAATCGATAACTAAGTCATAGATAGACCATAATGATGATATATCGTTAGCCCAGTAGGAAGATATATGTTATCCCTTAGGAGCGATATATCGTTAGCCCTGTAGGGGCTATATATTGGTAGCCCTGTAGGGGCGATATATTGGTGCCCTGTAGGGGCGATGTATTAGTGCCCTGTAGGGGCTATATATTGGCGCCCTCACAACCTACTAAGCTGTTCCTGCATTCGTCGAACCCGATCTTCCAACTTCTCCGAAGTCATCGCTTCACGCATACTATCTACCTTTATGGGAAAACAAAAAGGAGTAAGCTTTTCAGGATATGTAATGATAATATTCCCTTTTTGAATACGCTGCAACATGTCTCTCAATCGTCGTTCTTCCATCTGCTGTTCCATCACTTCGTTATGTGCTTGTCGTAATAAAAGATTGCCAGGTTCATATTCAGCAAAAACATTGAACAGTAAGGATGCAGATGACTGCAGGTGTCTTTGTTTTACATATTCTCCCGGCATACCCTGGAAGATCAGACCGCCAATCACAGCGATGTCACGAAATTTACGCCTTGCCATTTCTGAGGAATTCACACTTCGCTGGATATCTGCAAAAAGATTTTCTTCCGAAAATAATTCATACACATTGCTATCGTCTAACGGAATAGGCTGGTCGCTTAAAAGTTCAAATCCATAATCATTCATAGCGAATGAAAAAGTAATAGGTATGATGCGGCTGATACGGAATGCTAATATCGCTGCCATAGCTTCATGTACAAGCCTGCCTTCAAATGGATATACAAATAAATGAAATCCATCTTTGGTTTCAATGTGTTCTATCAGCAGTTCATTTGCCTTAGGTACATGCGATAAATTTTCCTGTAGGTCAAATAAAGGTTTTAGTGCAATAAGTTCGGCAGCCGGTTTAATATTGTTAGTTTGATAGAGTTGTGATACTTCATCAAGCTTTTTGCGCAACATAAAACCAAGGTTTGCGCTCAGCGGCATCCTGCCACCATCCCAGCTGGGGACGATGGATTTTGTAGCATTACTTTTTTTTACCAGAACAGTCATGTCTTTGATCATCAGGAATTCCAGGTTCCTTCCGGCAAGAGTAAATACATCACCCGCTTTCAATCTTGAAATAAAATATTCTTCAATCACACCGATATAACCACCACTCAGGAATTTTACTTTCAACATCGAAGCGCTTACAATCGTTCCAATATGCATGCGGTGCCTCATGGCAATGCGACGGCTGGTTATTTTATACAAACCATCAATGATCTCTACTTTTTTAAAATCATCATATTGCTGAAGTGCCACGCCTCCTGCAGTAATGAATTGTAGCACCTGCTGCCATTCTTCGTTTGTGATATCGCGGTAACAATGCGTTGATCTTATTTCTTTAAGAATTTCATCCGGGTAAAATCCATCAGAAACTGCCAGTGTACACAGGTATTGAAGCAATACATCAAAGCATAACAGGAACGGTTGCCTGCTTTCTATCAGTGAGATATCAATGGCTTCTTTCAATGCAGCAGCTTCAAGCAATTCAAGTGAGTGGGTAGGCAGAAACCATATTTTACTCGTTGCATCCGGTTGGTGGCCACTTCGTCCGGCACGTTGTAAAAAACGGGCAACGCCTTTTGGAGAACCAACCTGCACCACTGTTTCCACCGGGCGAAAATCAACACCCAGGTCCAGGCTCGAAGTACAAACCACTGCCGCCAGAGTTCCCGCATGCAGGGCGTCTTCTACCCATAACCGTAACTCCTGCTCAATACTGCCATGATGCAACGCAATATTGCCCGCAAGATCAGGCGCTATATTAAGCAATTGCTGGTACCAGCGCTCACTCATTCCCCTTGTGTTAATAAAAATGAGGGTACTCTTATTATTATATATTATTGGTAAGATCTTATCTGCCAGCTTTAAACCCAAATGCCCCGACCAGGGATATTTTTCTATTTCATCAGGTATGATGGATACGATCTCTATCTTTTTTTTATAGGCAGCTTTTATAAGAATTCCGTTCAACCTCACCCCAGGCCTCTCTCCAAAGGAGAGGGGAGCGAGCAACACACTCATCGCTTCATCTAGATTTCCTATAGTAGCAGATATTCCCCATACCATCACCCTTGAACATTGAACATTGTACGTCGAATATTGAACATTTCTTCCCATTGCCAATTCCCGCAACCCAACAACCCTCGAAACAGCCAACTCCACTTGTACCCCTCGCTTACTTCCAATCAATTCATGCCATTCATCAACAGCAATTATTTTTAATTCTTTGAAAATTTCCAGGTAATCTTTTTGTGCAAGTAATAAATGAAGGCTTTCCGGAGTAATGATCAGTACTTCCGGCATATTTCTTTTTTGTTTCTGCCGCTCGCTGATTGCTGTATCTCCATTACGTATACCGATTTTCCAGGGCATTCCAAGTTCTGTGATCACTTCTTGCATAGCCCTGGCTATATCTTTTCCAAGCGCACGCAGGGGTGTGATCCAGATTAGCCGCAGTCCATTATTTTTTTTACTGAGATAAGTATCGGGGTATTCGTTGATAAATTGAATAACAGCTCCAAGGAATACAGAGTACGTTTTACCGTAACCGGTAGGAGCATTCACCAGACCCGATTTAAATTCCAGCACCTGCTCCCATGTTTGTTCCTGGAACAAAAAAGGTACCCGCTCTTTTGTCTCAAGCCATTTTTTTATGATTTTGTATCCGAATGTTTTTTTTAAGGTCATTGATTTTCCTGAGTATATGTACGAAGGTAGAATGATCCGCTTTGATAGGTATATTTTTTTCGTGATCGCTGGCTGAAAAACTGTTTAACGCGATAACATAAATCCTGGCAAAATAATAAATACAAACAACTTACAAATGAACATAAATTATTAATTTATCAATTGTGATCTTTCATAAAGAACAAATTTATTGGTTTCAATTAATCATTGTTTTTTTTATAATACAAATGGCATTATTGGGGTAAATGTCACTACTTCAACAGAAACTACGGCTCACTTTTTAAGATTTGATAAACTAAAAAAATAATTTCTTTTGTATCTAAGTGGTTTATGCACTGCAAACTTCTGAATGAACGATGACGTTGCAAATTATCCCTGGCATTGTCGATGTTATTTCAGCTTTGTTATTTGAGGCTTTACTTTTGGATGCTTCAGAATCCATTGAATTTACGAATAGATATGAGCAGCGATAAAACTACCGTTACCCCATATACGCAAGAAAACACCCTCATTTTTATCTGTGTATCCACTCATCCTCCCTCTCCTTCAGGGAGGGCAGAGGAGGAGCCTCCCCAAAAAATAAATTTCCTACCCCAGCCAGCACTTCCCCACCAAAAAGGATCATTCCTGAAAGTTTTTCAAAAAAAATTATTATAAATCCCAAAAACATTTTTATATTCACATATACCAATAAACTAACAGAGATTTCCTGTCCTTTACAAAAATCGCTTCAACCTCTCCAACCAACACTTTTTCCGTACAATAATTTATTGTTGTTCCCATTGGGGAAATTTAATTAAAATAATTGGCTTATGAGATTTATGAATTCGCTTCCGATAGAAGCTAAAATAGTCGTTATCAAAAATATTTTTTCCAGCACGCTTTAAAAATGGCTTCAACGCTTCCAGGCTTCAATAACCTTTGAAAGCCCTGGAACTTTTGAAACATTTGAAACTTTTTTTAAAACCAAAACCTGTCACAGATGCAAATTTACACAATGAGAAGAAACAGCGACAAAACAACCAATCGTTTTAGCCGTTGTATGATGACAATGATGATCGTCGTTTTTGCGATGATGTCTTCACTTACAACCAACGCCCAGTTAACCGGTACAAAAAATATCCCGGGCGACTATGCCGACCTTGCTACAGCAATCGCTGATTTGAATACGCTGGGTGTTGGTGCCGGTGGTGTAACATTAAACCTCGTTGCGGGTAACCCGCAAACAGCCCCGGCTGGAGGTTATGTCATTGGTGATGTAGGTTCGCTGGTACTTACTTCCACAAGTGCTGCCAATCCTATTATCATAACAGGTAATGCAAATACAGTTACTGCATTTTCACCACAGGTTTCAGGTGGTATTGTAGATGCGGTGTTTAAGATCATCGGCGCAGATTATATAACTATACAGGGTTTTACGATGCAGGAAAATGCTGCAAATGTTTCAAACACGGTAGCATCAAATGATAAAACAGAATTTGGGGTTGCATTATTCTATGTTACAACAACAGACGGTGCACAGAATAATACCATACAGAATAATACGATCACACTGAGTGCTACGTATCAAAATGCAATTGGAATCTATTCGGCTTCCACGCACAGTGTTTCCGCACCAACAACGGCAGTGAATGCAACAGCGGCTTCAGGTACAAACAACAATACAAGAATTTATTCAAATACAATATCGGGAGTGGCAAATGGAATTACCCTTGACGCACCTCCGGTAGCATCAATCATTGAAACAGGAGCAGATGTAGGTGGAATAGCGTTAGCTACTGGCAACAATGTGACATTCGGAAATAATACTGCTGCTGATGCTGCATGGGCAGGTTTTGCAGCTGCAGAAGTAGGAATTCACCTGAGAAACGTGATAGCAATAAATGTACAATTCAATACAGTTATTTCAAATGCTATGACGCTGGCAGTTACTGGTATTTTGTTGTCGCCTTCTGTAACACCTATTTCAGCTTCTGCTGTTTATACAAATACTGTAAGCAATAATAATGTTGCTTTGACTGAAACTGGTACAGCTGCAATTACGGGCATTCAGCAAGCTTACGGCAATAGTTTAGCTACACATGTTGTTAGTTCTAATATTGTTAACCTTACACAATCTGTTTCTGCAGCTACAGCTTCACAGGTAAATGGAATTATATTCCAGGTTTCAGCGCTTACATCAACAATTAGTTCAAATATAATTACGATAAATCAAAGTACTTCCTCAGGGGCTAATTCCGGCCAGGTGAATGGTATTCAAAATCTGCCAGGTTCATCTGTATTAAATGCTTCCCAAACAATCACCAGTAATATTATTACCATTAAGCAGGCAACAACCGGTGGAACTTATACCGGTATTCTTTTTTACATATGGGCAAATTATTCAACGAATGCATTTACTATTGCTACTGGTAACATAAGTTTAAACCAGTTTCTTACCACGGGATCCACTATTAGAACGACGGGGGCCACTTATGGAATTTATCATGATTATACTTATTCCGGTAGTTTGACAATAAATGGGAATACGATGAATATTGATAAAACAGGTACTGGCGCTGTATCAGCAACTTTATCATCCACGGCTGGTTCATCAGCAATGATTAATATTACCAATAATAATATTATAATTACGGGAACCGGAGTAGCCGGCCAGATTATTCCATTCAGGGAGCAGGATGGTATTGGTGGTTTGAGTACAACAAAAACAGTAACTGGTAACACAGTTAATATAAATATGCCGGCAAATGCCTCAACTGCCTTCGGCTTCTTAAGTGATTATGGTGCGGGAACGCTCAGCAATAACCAATTCATTTATGTACTTGCAGGTAGTGTACAGGTTACGAGTTTTCAACAAAGTGGTGCATCCGGGGGAGGGTTTTTAGTTGATAATAATACAATTTCTCTTACCTCTTCATTTTTATCGGCTACTTTAACAGGTATTTTTGCTGCAGCTCCTGCTGCAGGTGCTGGTAGTTATACGATTTCAAACAATACATTTACTACATTAAGTGCTACAGCTGCTTCCACCAGTGCTCCTACCATAACAGCGATTAGCCTTAGCGGTGGTATCTCAAATAATATTTTTGGTAATAAGATACAGGGATCCAGTACGGGAGCAGGTTCGGGAACAGCTACCATTACAGGTATTGCAGTATCTGCAGGAACGATCAATAATATTTACCGGAATAAAATCTATGACCTCTCAACTTCAAATACTGGAGCAAGTTCTTTGATAAGAGGTATCAGCATTACAGCCGGAGCCTCTACGCACAATGTATTTAACAATACGATTGGGTTTACCAATGCATTAACGGGTGTTAATTCGGCAGATGCAATTCGGGCTATTAGTATCACTTCAGCAACAGCTAATAGCACAGCGAATGTATCATTCAATACTATTTACCTGGGTAGTACCTCCACAGGTACTAATTTTGGTACAACAGGTATTTATCATACCGCCAATGCAACAGCTACTACTGCAAGACTTGAATTGCGAAATAATATTGTAGTGAATCTTTCTACGCCAAATGGTACAGGTATCGCATCCGCATTCAGGAGATCAGCAGCTGCTACTTATGGAAACTATTCCAGCACATCCGACAGGAATTTCTTATTCGCAGGTACGCCCAGTGCTACACATGCAATTTTGAATGATAATGCAACACCAGTAGCTTTTGGAGCATTCCAAACTGCCGTTTCTCCAAGAGATGCCAATTCATTTACGGATGAAGGATTTGCTTATGCTACGCCGGGTTCATTCTTTATAAGCACTACCGGTTCCAGCAGCGACTTCCTTCACTTGCAGGCAGGAATTGCATCAAGAGTTGAAAGTGGTGCTACACCAGTATATACTCCGATCATAACAGATGATTATGATGCACAAACAAGAAATACATCAACACCAGATATTGGAGCGGATGAATTTTCAGGTACTAATCTTTATCCTGCTTTCGCAAACGTAAGTGTTCCTACAGCGGGATGCACAGCTTCAGCTCATGCTATTAGTGCAGATATAACCGTATCAACCGGTACCATATCAACCGTTACATTGAATTATAATAATGGCGCACCTGGTTCAGTAACTATGCTGCCACCAACAGGCAATACCTATTCTGCAAGTATACCTGCAGCTGCTACACCTGGTACCCTGGTAACATGGAACATTACAGCAACATCCAGTGGCGGTACTGCATCTACGTTTAATGGTACCAGTTATAAAGACGATCCTTTGGGTACTACAACAAGCACAGCGGTTGCCTCAGTTAATCCTGTATGTTCAGGAACTCCTACAAGCCTCAGTACAAGTGTTTCATCTTTCACAACTGCACAAATAGGATCAGGTACAATTAATAATCTGATCAATACCAATGAAGGAGCCTTCTACGGAACTTTATGGGGCAATTCACGTTCACAGATATTAATCAAGGCTTCAGAATTAAATGCTTCAGGCGTTTATGCAGGTAACCTCACCGGGCTTAAGATAAATGTAACTGGCGGCACGCTTGGTATCTGTAAAGGCTTAACAATTTCTTTGGCCTTAACAGCTTCTAATTCTATTTCAGGCTCATTTGCAACAGCGGGCTTTACCTCGGTATATACTACTGCAAACTATACAGTTGTTTCTGGTGTAAACACACATACATTCACAACTCCATTTGTATGGGATGGTGTATCAAACATTATCGTTGATTATTGTTTTTCAAATCTTGTTTCGGGTACATCTTCTGCTACCAATACAACAACGTCTACCTCATTCCCGTCTGCAGTATATTTTGGAATTAACGGAGCTACACAGGCTTGCGGAAATCCGACAGTTAGCATTTCTTCAAATATGCGACCTAACATTTCTTTTGTTTATACACCAGCTGTTTCAGGAATATCATGGACAGATGGATTTACTACCATTGGTAATACAAACCCATTGGTACAAAGCCCAACTGTTACTACAACCTATACAGCTTCTTTCACAGCGTTGAATTGTCCGTCAACTGCAGCTGTTATTGTAAATACAAATCCTTTACCTCCTTCTCCGGGACCAAATGGTTCAACACAATGTGGAACGGGCATTCCTGCAGCCTTTGTAACAAGTGGCGGCGGTGGTGGAGGATTCAATTGGTACAGTGCACAAACAGGAGGTACTTTGCTACAGCCTGGTGGCAGCACATACACAACTTCTATAAACGTAACAACTCATTTCTG